>JAUWSQ010000017.1 GCA_030609965.1 Candidatus Fermentibacterota bacterium | reverse complement strand
CCCGGGGAGATGTGTCCGCTGTGTAGGTTTTAACAACAGCGTCCAGAACTCCGTTCACAAAACCTGCGGTTTCATCCGTATCGAAAGCCTTTGCGAGATTGATCGATTCGTCAATAACAATGGGAGGCTCCGTCGGCGGCTTGAAATAGTACATTTCCCCCAGTGCCTGTTCAAGTATCAGGCGAGTCACCAGGCTGAGCCTGTCTACCGTCCAGTTCTTAAGAGCATCTTCGATCTTCGCGTCAATTTCTGCTTTGTTATAGTGGATTGCCCGTGCAAGATCGGTTACCCAGTTCCAATCCTCAGATTCCATTGGAACGCCCAGTCCCAGATCCGGATCTGCCAGAAGCATCCTGATATCCTCAAGATTAGCCGAAAGAGACTCGCTGTTAACTTCCATGGCATACCTGGCCTGAAGAAGGGCTTTACGACCTCTGCTTCTTATGCCCATTACGTCTCAGTCGACTCCTGATCAGCATCGCCAGCGTCAATGGGCTCTTCCATATCTTCTACAAATTCGTAGAGTGCTGTCATTTCGATAGCTGTCATTGCTGCGTCGAACCCCTTATTGCCGGATTTAGTACCTGCCCTGTCAACAGCCTGCTCAACGGTATCCGCGGTAATAATGCCATAAATAACCGGAACATCCGCCAGCATGGCTGCCTGAGATACGCCTTTTGCGCTTTCAGCGGATACGTACTCAAAATGCGGGGTTTCCCCGCGTATTACTGCACCAAGACAGATTACGCAGTCGAATAGCCCGGTATCAGCTATTCTCACAGCAACAGGGGCAATCTCCCATGCTCCAGGAACCCAGAAAACGTTTATATCATCCGTATTGACGCCGTGTCTTTCCAGACAGTCAAGAGCTCCATCAAGAAGCTTCTTTGTAATGAAATTGTTGAACCTTGATACGACAACAGCAGGTTTGATACCGGTGCCGTCAAGCTGACCCTCATGAATCCAGGTCATCATCTACTCCCTCCAGCATATGTCCGAGCTTGTTCTTTTTCGTTCTGAGGTAATCGAGATTTTCCTTAGTAGGAGGAATCTCTAATCTGACTCTCTCCGTGATCTCCAGGCCATATCCCTTCAGCCCAACGATTTTTTTGGGGTTATTCGTCATCAACTTAATTGTCGTGAGACCCAGTTCAGCCAGGATCTGTGCTCCTGTTCCGTAATCTCTGAGATCCGCGGGGAAGCCCAGTTCTTCGTTGGCCTCAACTGTGTCCAGCCCGTGATCCTGCAGGCGATAAGCCTGTATTTTATTTGCGAGGCCTATTCCGCGTCCTTCCTGCGCCATGTAGAGGATTACTCCCAGCCCCTCTATATCAACTGCTTTCATCGCTGCATGGAGCTGGCTTCCGCAGTCACATCTGCGGGAAGCGAATACATCTCCTGTAAGGCATTGTGAATGTACCCTTACAAGTACGTTTTCCCTGCCCTTTACATCACCCTTAACAAGGGCTACATGCACTTCTCCCTCTGTGATGCTTTCGAATACGTGAAGGTCGAAGAGGCCATAATCTGTGGGGAGTGTTGATCTGGCCACCTCTCTGACAAGCTTTTCGGTTTTCCTGCGGTATCGAACCAGTTCCTCGACTGATGTGAGAACAAGGTCGTGTTTTCCGGCAAATTCGATGAGCTGCTGGAGCCTTGCCATAGAACCGTCGAGGCTCATAATCTCGCAGATAACACCCGCAGGCCTGAGACCTGCTAACCTTGCAAGATCAACCGCCGCTTCAGTATGTCCGGTTCTGGATAGAACTCCTCCGGGCCTTGCTGCCAGCGGGAAGATATGGCCGGGTCTGGCCAGGTCGGATGCTTGTGAGGAGGAGTCTATTGCAACGGCAATTGTTCTTGCCCTGTCGTGGGCGGATATACCTGTGGCCACTCCTTCAATCGCGTCGATACTTACCCTGAAAGCTGTTTCATGGAGGGAGGTATTCCTGGGAACCATCTCATGAATATCCAGCTTATCTAGAGCCTCCTCCTCCATTGAAAGGCAAATTAGACCTCTTCCTTCCAGAGCCATGAAATTCACGGCTTCAGCATCGCACTTTTCGGCTGCAATTATCAGGTCGCCCTCATTTTCCCTGTTCTCATCGTCCACCACAACGACCATTTTCCCGCTGCGGATGGCTTCTATCGCTTCCTCTGCTCCGGATATTCTGCTACTGTTCAAGGTAATCCCTCAACCGCCTGTTTCTAATAAATGCATCTGTCTGCTTCAAAACGTACTTACCAATAATATCGTATTCGAGGTTCACATGTGAACCCGGCTTCCAGTTCTCCGCTGTGGTTCGCTCAAGTGTTTCCGGTATCAGGACAACTGAGAATCTGTCAGGTGCCAGCGATGCAACGGTAAGGCTTATCCCGCTGACAGCTATGGACCCCTTCTCCACAAGCAGCGGGAAGCTATTCCCGGAGCATGAAATCCATACTGTCATGCCCTCTCCACTCCTCTTTACTTTAAGAACTTCCGCGGTTTCGTCCACATGGCCGGTAACAATATGGCCATGCAGCCCGCCTGAAAATCTGAGAGGTCGTTCCAGGTTCACTTCAATGCCGGGATAGTAACCGGAAATGATGGTTTTTGAAATGGTTTCCGCCGAGCAGTGAAATGAAAGGCTTCGGTTGCCTGTGTTGCTTACCGTCAGGCAGGAACCATCAACAGCGATGCTGTCTCCGGGTGATGCTGTTTCAAACAGCTTTGTCCCAACGGTCAGATTACTGCCTGACCGTGACTTCACTATTCCTCTGTCCTCAATCAGCCCGGTAAACAACGTTGCCCTCCGTAAGGAAATCTGACCCGGAGCGCCGGGACGATACATTATCCAACCTTATCGCGTTTTCAATACTGTCTATTCCAAGCAATTTAAAAGCGGGTCTTCCCTCACTGCCCAGTATCACAGGTGCAGTGAAAATGCTGACAGAATCTACCAGTTCAGCCTTCAGCAGCCGTGTGGAGAGATCGCTTCCCGCTTCGCAGAGAACGGAGCTGATACCTTCCAGGGCTGTCCTTTCAAATAAAGAGGTGAGATCAATTCCCTGATTCACGGAATCAGCAGGAAATTCCCACAGTTCCACGCCTGGTAAATCTGTGTATTCGGTCAGGTGAGCTGCAATACCTTCCGGGACAGCGATAATAACTCTTCCGGGATTCCTGAATATCTTCCATGACTCACCAAAATCACCGGTGGACGAAACTACTATACGCACAGGCTGGCTGCCGGACATAGTATCAGGCAGGCGGACTGTCAGCTCCGGATCGTCCTCTCGAACCGTTCCCGCTCCTGTCAATACGGCCCCGGCGGAAGCACGCATTCTCTGCACCCGTCTGCGGGATCTTTCACATGATATCCATCGGCTGCTTCCATCGGCAGCGGCTGTTCTGCCATCAAGGCTTAAAGCTATCTTGAGTGTAACCCAGCTTCTTGATGTTTCAAGGTAATGCTGATACACCCTGTTAAGCTCGCGTGCTTCTTCTGAGAGAAGACCTGTTTCCACTTCAATTCCTGCTGCTTCAAGTTGTTTAATTCCATCGCCGCACACTCTCGGATTGGGATCGGTCATGGCAATAACTACCCTTGATATCCCTGCCCTGATAATCTCATCGGTACACGGCCCGGTACGGCCATGATGACAGCATGGTTCCAGGGTTACAACCATGGTGCCTCCCGATGCGGCATCACCTGCGGATGCAATGGCGATCACTTCAGCGTGGGGTGCTCCGCATTTTCTGTGGAAGCCATCTCCAGCATGGTTTCCATCGCGATCAAGGATGACAGCGCCGACCATAGGATTGGGAAAGGTACTGCCCCTGCCATGGAGTGCCAGCTTCAGAGCCTTTTTCATTGCACGGGTTTCAGCTTTGGAAACCATCAGTCCTTTTCCAGCTCGATAACGCTTAACCTGCCGATCGCCGAGTTGACAACGTATTGTGATTCAAGATCACCAGTCGCCAGAATTATATGAGTTCCATCTGCAATGTACTGACTGAATGTCGGGTCCATCGCTACCCATTCTCCTGTCCAGATCATCGGCCAGGCATGATATCCGAATGAGCCGTTCAGATAAACAATGCCGGCACAGATCCTGGCAGGCAGGCCCGCAGCGCGAGCAAGAGCCACAGTGAGTATAGTGTGCTCGTTACAATCTCCCCTGAGGTTTTCCATTACGTCCACTGCTGAAGGCAGGGAGACAGTAGGGCTGTTCTCCACACTGACGTCAACGAATGAAGCGATTCGCCTTGCGGCTTCCCACGAATCGGTCGAACCGTCCGTCAGGCTGATCGCAGTCGAAACAATTACCGAATCATCACATTGTATCATAGACTCGGGAAGAGTGTATTCGATCAATTCCGCGGGAATTGAAGGCGGGAATTGAGCGATCTGGTCTGGTATAGCATTTGAAACCATAACCGTGCATCCAATCGCTGTCTGGATGGGAGGAATGTTCAGATTGAACAGGTTCCAGTCTATCTCTCCCTGGAGAACGAAGGTTCTGGGTTCGTTGCTTCTAGGGTTCGAGATCGGGGTTGAGGATACGGCAAACACTTCGTAGAGGTCTCTGGTCGCCACGATCTCACCCCCCTGCTCCGGGGGGACACGAGTCATGTCCATACCGAGACCTTCTTCATATTCCCTGATGATCTGACCCTCGAATACCCAGACGGTGTTCCTGGTTCCCATCTGCGAAAGCCTCAGCCGGGCCGCATTTACGGTATCGCCAAGAAGAGATACTTCCTCGAATCCTTCGCATACGGCTGTTGATGACAGTATCATTCCGCTGGCGGGATCAAAGGACTGGAAAGTTCTCTCCTGCCCTTCCGACCATTCCATCGAGGCGCAAGCCAGATCGGCCAGAACCGGGAGATATTCACCCTCGATAACGGTTGAATTCTCTATCACCCTTCCAGCTGTACCGATTTCCGAGATCAGAAGAGAATCCTGCCTCCATGCCCTTATGGTAATAGTCGCTGAACCGTCCGACATCTCCATCTCCATGCGCCCCAGATCGTACTCCCTGTCCGATACAGCGATCATGGTCATTTCGATGTCTCTCCGGTTGCCCATGAGGATCATGTTCCAGCTGATTGTCTGCGTTATAAGGAGTGAATCTGTGCCATGGTCGTTAATATCCAGCTGCATGTAACCCACATCGTCACCCTGCAGAGAAACCGCGAACTTCTGAGTACCCGCGTCAGCAGCGGTAACGTTAAGACTGGAACCCATACTTCCGTTTTCACCGAAACCATCCCCGGACCCGCAGGCAATGACAGGCATCAATAATATAAAAATCCATAATGTAATTAAAACAGGTTTCATCTCTTCGCTCCAATAAAGTTTTCTATGGATGCAGCAATCCTGATTCCAGCTTTTCCATCCCAGAGCGGGATCTCCCGCGGTAATTCGGGACGGTTCTTGATCTGCCTCGCTACTGCTTCCTCTATTCCAGATACATCCGGACAAAGAGTATTAGTTCCAAGCTCCAGTGTAACCGGTCTTTCAGTACTCGTTCTCACGGTAACGCACGGCACTCCGAGCACACTCGTTTCCTCCTGAACACCTCCAGAATCGGTTATTACAACGGAAGCCTCAGCCTGCGCCCTGATGAAGTTAAGGTATGTCAGGGGTTTTCCAATCAAAATCCTGTCCGGAATGGTGATGCCCCAGTCGAAAATGTGTCCGAGGGTTCTCGGATGCGCTGGGAAAAAGACTTTCATGTCATTCAGACCGCCCAGTGCTTCCAGTACAGCCGCCAGTCTGTCCGGGTCATCAACGTTCGAAGGTCTGTGAAGTGTAACAAGTGCGAAAGGTTCTTCTGATAACTGCTCTCCATCTGCCATCGCTACGGGCAGAAGCCTCAGCAGAGTATCGATCATGGGATTCCCTACAAGCCTGATCATTTCACTGCTCCTGCCTTCGGCAAGCAGGTTATCACGCGCTTCAGAACTTGTAATAAGGAGCAGGCCTGCAAGCTGGTCTGTGAGTATCCTGTTTATCTCTTCAGGCATGCCACGGTCAAAACTTCGCAGCCCCGCCTCAACATGTATTACAGGTATGCCGTACCTGACAGCAACAAGCGAGCATGCAAGTGTTGAATTGACATCGCCGACAACTACGACCGCATCAGGCATCCGCCTGAGAACAACTTCTTCGTAACGCTTCATTATGGTCGCGGTCTGTACGGTTATACTTGCAGAACCTACTTCAAGGTTGATATCGGGTCTCGGCAGTCCAAGTTCATCGAAAAAACTCTGGGACATTATATGATCGTAATGCTGCCCGGTGTGAATTATCCTTATCTTGAAAGCTGGATCGATGTTCCGTACAATCGGATCAACCTTCATGAAGTTGGGTCTTGCCCCGCAGATGATATCAATCATTTGCATGCTCCCCCGCTGAATTCAGCGAAAATTCGCTTGTGATACTGATTCAACCTTGTCGGTCCTTCTGCTGTGACGGCCTCCGTCGAATTCCTCACGGAGAAAGATCGTTGCAATCTCCCTGGCAAGAAACGGAGCAGTTAACCCGCCCGCCAGAATAAGTACATTCGCGTTGTTATGATGCCTTGCATAGAAGGCCATTTCCGGGAAAAGGCAGAGGGCAGCCCTGACACCGGGATACCTGTTGGCACTTATGCTCATGCCTATTCCCGAATTGCATATGAGGATGCCCCGTTCAGCGTTTCCATCCAGAAGATTCCTGCAAAGATATCCGGCAAAGTCAGGATAATCAACCGAATCGGACGATGATGGACCCAGATCCGTAGCGGTCAAGCCCAGCCTCTCAAGAAGCCAGGGGATAAGATCACACTTCAAAGGGAGGCCGGCATGATCGCTTGCAATGATCAGGTTCATCAGTCCTGGCCTTGGGCTCGATAATTGGCAACAACAGTTGAGAGGACTATGGAACAAAGTTTTGATTCGGCGGAATCGGCTCTTGATGTAAGAACTACCGGGTTGTTAGCCCCCATGATAACAGCTCCCAGCTCGCCGCCTGAAATGAAAATCAGTGATTTGTAAAGGATATTGGCAGCCTCTATATCAGGGAGGACGAGGATATCCGCATCACCTCCGACAGGGCTGTCGATCTTTTTGATCCTGCATGATTCAGCCGATACGGCAAGATCCATTGCAAGCGGAGCGTCGAAAATAATGTCCCCGAATTCCCCTGCATCAGCCATTTCCTTCATCTTTGCAGCTTCCATGGTGCAGGGCATTTTCTCGTAGGGAACTTCCTTGGCACATACATAAGTTGATTTAGGATGTTCGATTCCAAGTGCTCTGGCTACAATAATGGCATTCTTCAGCATCGCGACTTTCTGATCGTAATCCGGGGCTATGTTCATGGCTGCATCAGTAATGATCAGAAGCTTATGGTATCCGGGAACATCAAACGCAGCAACATGGCTAAGGACTCCGGGTCCTCTGAGCCCCTTTTCCCTGTCCAGAATGGCCTTCAGGAAAGTACTTGATGCCACAAAACCTTTCATTATAAGATCCGCGTTACCCGATCGGACAACTTCAACACCCTTGATGGATGCGGTCTTGTCATCCTCTGCATGAATTATCTCAACACCGTTGAGGTCGACACCTGCCTTTTCAGCGGCTTCCCTGATTCCCTTTTCCGGACCGATAAGCACAGCATCCGCCATATCATCTTTAACTGCGGTACCTATTGCGGCCATGGTTTCAACTTCATCGGCACGAACAACGGCTACCCTTTTTGAGGGGAGTTCCCTGGCGATATTTTTCATTTCCTCTAGAGTTCTGATAGGTTCCATTGATGCCCCCTGTAAGAATGATTCACGGTTTAGAAGTGATACGCTGTCAATATTCAGTATGAATATACCGCCTGCGTAATATCTCCTGCAAGAAGTGTTGACAAGAAGCATTGTGGAAATGAGATTTGGAGACACTCTCTCGATGCAATTCACCCGAGTTATCAGATAATCGGGCACCTGTGTTCAAAAGTAGCGCCAAAAGTAATTTCAATCTCTGGAAAGGGGTGACGTAAATGAAACACATACCAGCATCAGAAGTCAGGTCTACGATTGCAAACCATATGCTGGCTGACGGGTTCAACATGGTTCTGGATCTAAAAAAGAGCAAAGGGAGCACCATACATGATGCGGCTGATAATAAAGATTATCTTGATCTCTTCAGCTTTTTCGCGTCGGCTCCACTTGGAATGAACCATCCCGCCCTCTGCACGGATGAGTTCAGAAGCCATCTTGCTGATGTAGCCATCAACAAACCTTCCAACTCTGATTTCTATACGGAAGAGCTCGCCTCATTTGTTGAAACTTTCGCTGATACAGTCATCCCAGACAGCCACCCCTACCTCTTCTTCGTTTCGGGAGGCGCCCTTGCGGTTGAAAATGCCCTGAAGACAGCCTTCGACTGGAAGGTCAGGCAGAATCTCAAGGCCGGAAGAGGCGAGATCGGCAAGAAAGTGATCCATTTCAGACATTCCTTTCACGGAAGAACCGGATATACACTCTCACTTACAAACACCGCCGACCCCAGGAAGTACATGTACTTCCCACTGTTCGACTGGCCCAGAGTAGATCCCCCAGCCATTCTATTCCCACTCGAGGATAATCTTGATGCGGTTATGGAGGCTGAAAAGAAATCACTTGCCCAGATAGACGATGCCATAAGCAAGTACGGCCATGATATCGCATGCATGGTTATCGAACCTATCCAGGGAGAAGGCGGTGATAACCACTTCAGGCCTGAATATCTTCAGCAGCTCCGCGACAGGGCTGATAAGCATGAATTCCTCCTGATATTCGATGAGGTCCAGACAGGCATGGGACTCACCGGTGAATGGTGGGCCTGGCAGTCAATAGGTGTGGAGCCTGACATTTTCTGTTTCGGCAAAAAATCACAGGTCTGCGGCATCGCCTCGAACAGGCGGGTTGACAATGTTGAGAACAATGTATTCCATGAGTCCAGCAGGCTGAATTCGACCTGGGGCGGAAATCTCGTGGATATGGTAAGATGCAACAAATACCTTGATGTAATGGTCAACGAGAACATACTTGAGAATGTCCGTTCCAGAAGTGAAACCCTCCTTACGGGTCTACAGAATCTAAAGGAGAAATACCCCGAAATGATTTCCAATATCAGGGGAAAGGGCCTCATGTGCGCCTTCGACCTTCCCGACAGCGAAATCAGGGACAGTATGATTTCTGAAATATTCAAGAGCGGAGCTATCATTCTTCCATGCGGCGCCAGAAGCATCAGATTCAGACCCCCGCTGAATATCACCGAAGAAGAGATCCTGATGGGTCTGGATATCATTACAAAGGCTGCTGGAAAGCTATTCTGAGAGGAATTGAATGGATCTCATCAGGTCAACTAGAAAAGATATAGGCCGTATCGCCGCCGAGCTTGCAAGAACAGGCTGGGCTGAAGCCAACGCGGGCAATATATCCGTCCTTCTTCCCGAGGGATCCGACAGTTCATTATGGGATGAGGATGTCGTTACTGACATCCTCCCCTCCCCCATCCCCGAACTCGCCGGGCGGACTTTTCTGGTCACCTGTGCCGGAAGCAGATTCAGAAAACTCCTGCTCGAGCTGGATACTGAAATCATTCCGGTAAGGGTATCAGCGGACGGGATGAAAGTAATACGACTCGCGTCCTCCAAGAAACCCACAACAGAATTCAGTTCACATCTCCTGGTCCTGGCGGAAGCCACCAACCGGGGGTGGGAGACCGCCTCTCTGGTCCATACTCACTCCACCCATATGCTTGCGCTCTCCTCGAGCGACCTCCCTGCGGAAATGCTGGAGGACGCAGTGAACAGGTCACATCCGGAAGTCTCACTTCTTATGAGCAGAGGTGTCCGCTTCATGGATTACATGACCCCGGGAACCTGGAAGCTGGGAGAGGAAACTGCCAGAGCTTTCCGTGAGAGTGATTGCGTCATATGGAGAAAGCATGGAATTCTCGGCCTTGGAAAAGATATAGATTCAGCGTGCGATGCTGTTGAGGTTGTAGAAAAAGCCGCCAGACTTCTCCTTCTTGAAAAATCAGCCTTCGGTAAATTCGTGGGCCTCAAGGACAGAGACCTGATGCTCTCCAGAGATCCAGCTGAGGATCGATCAGATCGCGAGGCCGACGAACAGGATGATTCTCTCTCCCTGGTGCCCCCTGTTATCGAAACATAACTGGCCATGACAGTTCATCATCCTTCTTGAATTGACACAGTTTGCAGTGAGTAACTATCATAAACGGAACGAAATTGAATTGATTAAATTCTTGTAAGGAATCTACCTAATGACTTCAGGTAAAATCGCTTACAGCCTTGGTTTTCTGCCCACATACGTTTTCAGGGAAATCGTTCAGCTGAATTCGGAAGGTTTTGAAATTGATGTCTTCCTTCCGCGCTCCACTTCAACATCGAAATTCTGGCTGAATATAATCCCCCGACATAAGCTTACAGATGGAATTTCCATTACACAGACTCTGTCGACTGAGTTTATTACTTGTTCTATACCATCACTTGCGCTTCTGTTTTTGAAGGAGTGCATTCCTGTTTTCCTCAGACATCCCGCACGGTGCTGCAGTAATGCGTTTCTTTCATTAAGAAAACGATCCTTCAGGTACTTCCTGCTGGGAGCTTCACTTGCAGGATACATTGACAGAAAATCACGTCTCATTCATTCCCACTTCGCTGTAACTCCTGCATTCGCTGCCATGTGGGCAGGAAGGATTCTTCGAATACCCTTCACTCTCACAACACATGCTGTGGATATCTTTACACCGCCGAGGGAAGAAATGACCAGGTACCTGCTTGAAAATGCCCACCGCATCTTCACCATTTCCAAATTCAACAGGGAATACATTTCCAGGCGCTATGGAAAACATCTGGAGAACAAGATTGACGTTACATATCTCGGTCTTGATTTCAGTTCACTGCCCGAAAGGAAGTGTAATCCCGATGCAATTCCGAAGATCGTCTGCACAGCCAGCGGCCTGGGTGAGAAAAAGGGTGTTCCAGTCCTTATCGAGGCCTGTCGGATACTCAAGGAACGGAACCTTCAATTCAGCTGCAGCATCATTGGATCTGATACATCCGGAAGGGTTCTCGATGAATTCAGGAAGCAGATTGAAAAGCTGGGTTTGGGAGATGTTCTGCAGTTCGAGGGACTACTTAAATCCGATGAAGTAATGGAACAGCTTGCCGAAGCTGATATTTTCGTTCTTCCCTCCATTCGCGCAGGGAACGGTGATATGGATGGTATCCCCGTCTCTCTCATGGAGTCGATGGCAGCAGGTGTTCCCACAGTATCAACATCACTGTCAGGAATCCCGGAACTCATTGAGAATGGAAAGGATGGTATCCTTGTTACTCCGGGAAACTCCGCTGAACTGGCAGATGCCATTGAAAAACTGCTGCTGGACCGAAATTTTGCCGGGAAACTTGGGATACAGGGGGCAGAAAAGGTAAGAAGTCAATTCAACGTTAAAGGATATGTCGGTGTTCTGCTGGAGAAGTGGTCCGAGTATCTTTAATTACAGCTTTGTATATAATCCTGTTGAATAAAGCAAAACCATGCAGCCACACCCATCTGAAGAACGGTTTGTGAATGATGTCTCATTTCAGCAATCTATATGACCTTCGTCACAAAATAGTAAAAATCGGCCTTCCCGCCCTGATCAGCCGCGGAACCCTGGCCATCTGGGGTATACTTACCATCTTCATAATAAGGTCCCTTCCCCCGGAGGCCTACGCCATATATGCCGTTGCGAAGAGCCTGGAGATGTTCGGAGTCCTCCTTGGCGGAGGGTTTATCCAGCAGGCGATACTGAAACTTGCTTCAGAGGGTGAGGGGTTGAGAGAAAAGCAGCTGGCCAATTCCGGCATTCTTATGGCCCTCTGCTTTGCGCTGTTCTCTGCTTTCCTGCTTATTGCTGGAGGCGGCATCATCGGTTCCTTCTACGAACCGCTTGATCTGTCGGGAATTCCCCTGCTGCTTGCCGGGGTTGTTATAACGGGTACACTAAGCGGATTGCCAAGGCTGCTTCTGCTCACGAAACATCGCACCAGAGACGTAATGATATCGGATATCCTTCAGTTCATCGTGAAGAGTGTAATAATAGGAATTCTCCTGCTCACCGGCACACTAAAGACCGCCCACCAGATATTTGTAGCCATGATAGCTGCTAACCTGGTTGCTTTCTTCGTCAACTTCCTGTTTGCCAGACATCTTTTTTCCCCTTCTGCAGGTATCAGGATTGACCGGATTAGAAGTGTCATGCGCTTCGCGGTTATCACCCTTGGAGCCTCCATGGCTAATTTCATCTACACCAGAACAGACATCCTGATGCTTGGCAAAATAGCTCCGGATGATGTTGCGGCCTACGGCGCTTCAAGATCGCTTTCCGGATTGACCCTGATGGTCATCAGCGCCGCCAATATGATTCTTCTTCCCTACATATCCAGAATATGGAAGCAGGATAAAAAGAAGGAGATACAATCACGGGTATGGAGTACGGTTCTGCTGGCGGAGATTCTCATTCTTCCAGCTGTGATCCTGTATGTGTTCTTCCCCCAGCAGGTGCTTGATTTCGTCTACAGCGGGAAATACTCGGAAAACTGGAATATACTCCTCATACTGGGCGCTCTGGCAATTGTGAGACCCCTCGGCAGTTTCTTCGCCACCGCAGCATCTGCCATTGGGAAACCTCAGTACTCCCTGTACAGCGTCATTATTTCATCCGTTGTCAATGTAAGTCTGAACATCTATCTCATACCAAGATATGGAGGCTTCGGCGCCGCTATTGCAACAACTGCTGCGGTGATATTCGGTGCTGCCTGGATAGTTCTGGTTACAACCCGCTACATTCGAAACAGCATACAATAAGTTCATCTCAGTTTATGCGGGGAGGGATTGCAGCTATTCAGCAGCCTTCAGGTTATTCACTCAGGAAGTCCACCGCCCAGACCGAGAATAGTCTCATCTGCAATAGTCAGGAAGTAACCATCGAGTGATGGGCGAATAGTCAGCCAATAACTCAGCCACTCTTCTGCATGAATCGGATCGATTACAGCCTGGGCACTGGAACCGGCACGTTCCATCCACGCTGGAAGCTCCGCAGTGCCTATCCTGTTCATCTCTCCATCTATATAGAAACCTCCAACTGCGACAAGGAAGAATACATACGCTTCTGATTCGGGAATAGCCCGATCTAAGAAAGCAGTGGTGTTCACGCCAATGTTATTCGATTCTCCAAGGATATAAACGTTTACGGCATCGCCAGCTCTTTCCACATATTCATCACATTCACCGAAGTCGTCTGATTCGAAAGCATCCGCTCGAAGATCCTCGAATTGCTGAGAGAACCCTTGAGATGATACAATATCAATCGTCTGCCCGAACAGCTCCTCAAGAGTATCGGAATCTACTGTTCCGGCATCCTCAAGAACCGCGTTTATTCTGTCTATCTCAGTCCATAGATCAGTGTCTTCAGTAAACACTGTACCGGCGTAAGCGGACAGAACACACAGTATTACAATAAATATCAACTTCAAAAACATTATCCCTCTTTCCAGTACGATTTCTCCCGCCAGCACTACCTCCGGGTAATGGTGATTGAGTAAATGGCTGAGAGTATGATAAGAGCTGTTATCATAATCAGTACTTCACTCGACTATCCTGTAATTCTGCAAACTTGCTTCAATGCATTTAGCACTGTTGAAAAATTTTAACACATTCGGCCGAAAGAGTCAAACGAAAGCGCTGTTCAGGCAGAATTCACCAGATCGTGGGAAATGATACGAATAGGCCGGAGAGGATTCTGTAAATATCGAGTTTGATCTGCAGGAACCCGGGTTGGCAAATTTTCGATATGCTTGAATGATTAGTGTATACTTGATATATATTATGGATCACGAAAGCATGATTGCTTATTATACGAAATTACAGACTGATAATAACTTCAGAAATTATACAAATAGCGTATTTTAGAGATTTTCACAATAAGAGGTATATGCATGAGTCATAGATATGGTGCTTTGGAGAGATTATTAACAGCGTCTCTGATCCTTCTGATGCTGGTTTCATCATGTGGGAAGACCGAGAAACCAAATATAGTGTTGATCATAATTGATACACTGAACGCTGATCATTTAGGGTGCTATAACTACTACAGGAACACCTCACCTGTGATAGACAGCCTTGCATCAAGTGGCACCATGTGGGCTCGAATGCAGGCACAAGCCCCCTGGACCCTTCCAGGAATGGTCTCCATTTATACTGGCCTGACTGAGAGAACGCATGGATGCAATGATTATGATGGGTATTCTCATGGTCTTGATCCTGAACTTCCAACCATTGTAACCATGCTCAATGATCTGGGTTACAACACAGCAGGTTTTGTAAATATCAACTATTTGGGTTCTGTATTTGGTATGGATATTGGTTTCGAGTATTTTCTTCTTGACGATGAAGGCCACGGAAGAGCGGCAGAAACTGTCGATCAATTCATCTCATGGCTTGACGGAGATGAATTCTCCGAACCCTTCTTCGTTGTATTCCATCTTTTTGATGCCCACGCTCCTTACGATCCGCCAGGGGGATTTGCGACAGCTTTCAGTGAGTTCGGAACGATGGGTGTCACCAACTGGCAACCGAATGAGGATGGAAGTGTCCCTCCGGGCCATGCTGAACACATGTGCGCATTGTACGACGCAGAAATCCTATGGATTGACAGTCAACTTTCTCGAATGTTTCAGGGAATTCGCCAGAGACTACTGTCAGAAAACACTTTGATAGTATTCACAGCTGATCATGGCGAGGAATTCATGGAGCATGGTCAATGGGGGCATTCGCAGAATCTGTATCAGCAGTCGCTCCATATTCCTCTAATCATGTCTGGACCAGGAATTCCTGAGAACAGGGTCGATTCAACTGTTGCCGGCCAGTTCGATATTCTCCCCACAGTACTTGCGTATCTTGGTGAAGATATCCCTGGCAGAATAGAAGGCATTAATGTCCTCGGATCTGATATGACAGAAATCAGAGACATCCCCTCAAGTGGAGTGAGATCTGACAGTAGCCAGGTCACTATTCTAAATGGAAATAAAAAAGTCATATGGAGCCCTGTGGGAGACTGTTCAGAGATGTTTGATATTGTAGCAGATCCCTTTGAAACTGACTATCTTGATGTTGACAGTATTCTTCTCTCAAGAGTGTTGGAATACTGGGCATGGCCGCGTCTTTGGGAACCCACCAGCACTCAGCTGGGTATTATTGAGAAAAAGAAATTGGAGAGTTTAGGATACATCAGGTAGAATTCAACAGTATGGAAAGACTGATGCTACATATCTGAATCCGGGTTGATGTTAGTCGATCACCACGAATTGGCACGTTGCTACAAATTCTCCCGAGGTCATTCGAACCACGTACACTCCACTGGCCAGATCGTCCAGTATCACCTCATGAACACCTGTCTTGTATTCACCATTAATGGAGTAAACCACTCGACCGGTCAGATCGTATACGGTAAGCTCTGCCCCCGCATCAACAGGAAGCGTAAAGACCAGTGCGGCATGACCAAGCACAGGATTGGGGCGCGCGCCGTACAGAGAATATGTGGAAACCTCTCCCGCAGATCCTTCCTCAATACTCGTGTATGGCAGCCAGTTCACAGTTACATCGTTAAGCACCGGGGTTAAAGACGAATCGGTTGTGTTCAGTATTACCCTGTAGTGCAAATAGCTGTCTTCATCAGTCAGTATCCCGATTAAGCTGCACGGAGCTAGAAGAGTATCCGACCATTCTCCCATGCTCGAGGAATTGTCGGAAGCCCTTACCTGAAAAGCAACACCTGTTCCGACCGGCTCGGTGCAGGTCCAGTCAATTGTCTGCCAGGCGGGGCTTTCCTGCGCATCCAGCACGCTGGATTCCAGCGAACCGTTTAAAATAAACGAATTCAGATCCCACCAGGTGATGTCATCATCAGTATAAGCAGCTCCGAGGATATCCATATAGCCGTCTCCGTTGATATCCGCGGAATATACTGACCGGGTATTATCGAAATCCTCGTCAACGGTATGTTCCAGAATCGTATTCTGTAGAAAGATATTGAAAGGGTTATTGTAACATTCAATATCTGTTGCCACATAAAACTCATTGCCCCAGTCGATAACCGGCCCGAAGATTCCATCACCGCCGGACCAGTCAGTCTGGGTTACGGTACCTGCGTAAATTTGAAAGGGTGACAGTATTATCAGGAAAGTAACAAGGACAAAGCTCCGTGAGTACATTACTATCTCCTTCCGAATTTGCGAGTTCGGAAGAAGTACGATGTTTGTCAGTATGAAATACTGGGTATGTATTTCATACAACCGAACTCGGAATAATAGCACAATATGCCTAGGATATTATTATGCATGCATAAGATAAAATTCAATGTAAACAGAATAGCATACATACGGGAAAAAGGTTCAGGCACCGATCTCCGGATCATGCCAGTACAAAGCCGGGGACAAATCTGCTGTCAAGCGTTAAGTAGTAATAAGTTGATAATTAATCATTATATTGGTATCAAAAAGTATCAGAAATTTCATAATTATAGTCGTTATTAGTAGAAAATCTTTCAACAATATGCTTGACATTAGTATACATCTCACACATAATATAGCTATGAGACGGAAGACAGAACAAGCGTTATTGTGGTGGAAACAGAATTCCGAGAGGAAACCTCTCCTTCTCAGAGGTGTCAGGCAATCAGGAAAGACCTACCTTCTTAAAAAACTATTCGCCCCTTCCTTTCCAGCCTCACACTATTTTGATCTGAAAATGAACAGTGCGGCTCATGCGGTATTCTCATCGGAGGATCTGGATCCTTCATCCCTGATCTCAAGCCTGGAATTTGTGGCTGGAAATACTATCGATCCAAATCGTGAGCTTCTTATTCTCGACGAAATCCAGGCTTGTCCCAGAGCTATCACAGCACTCAAGTATTTCTGTGAGTTAATGCCGGGAGCTTTCATTGCCGCAGCAGGTTCCCTTATCGGAGTACACCTTTCACATGAACCTTTTCCTGTAGGTAAAATTGACATGGTAAATGTTGACCCTCTTGATTTCCGGGAATTCCTTTCTGCCATAGGAGAGGATCAAGCCATTGATCTGCTGGAATATTCCCACCCCGGAGAACCATTCTCTGATGTGGTGCATAACAGGATCTGGCAGCTGTACGGTAAGTATCTTGCCGTAGGTGGGATGCCGGAAGCAGTTAAGGTCTACACTGACATCAGTCCAAACGGTGAGTGGGCTGCATTCAATGCTGTTCGTTCTGTTCAGGAGCAGTTGGTGGAAGGCTGGATCTCAGATATTGCCAAGCATTCGGGGAAGACAAACTCGCTCCACATAGAACAGGTCTGGAAAAGCCTGCCTTCACAGCTTGGGCGCGAATTAAACGATAATGCAAAGAGATTCAGATTCAAGGGTGTTATTCCCGGTAGAAAAAGCTTCCGGGATCTATCCGGTCCAATTGCATGGCTTGTAAAAGCACGAATGGTGCATCGAGTCCCTGTGGTTAACCGTGGAGAAACACCTGTCTCTGTATGGGAGAGGCAGTCGCTTTTCAAGCTTTTCGTTCATGATACAGCTATTCTGAGATACATGGCTGGAATTCCACTGAACGAGGCCAGGGTGTTCAACCCCGGTTTCTATAAAGGTTGGGTTGCCGAGAATGCTGTTGCCCAGGAACTGGTTGCCAGCGGTTTAAGAAAGCTGCACTGCTGGACGGAGAACCAGTCGGAGATCGAATTTCTACTTGATAGTGCCGCGGGTCCAATACCAGTCGAGGTCAAGTCAGGCAGGAAGACCAGATCAAGATCCCTTTCCGTTTTCAGGGAAAAGTATAAGCCTGAAATATCCGTTAAACTTGGAGCCTGGAACTTCTCCGCAAGTAAAAAGGTGCTGCATTTACCTCTCTACGCAGCTTTCAGGATACCGGATTTGATTAATCAGATTGACGGTAAACCACCGTACATCTGAATCCGGGTTTGTGCTAGTCGATCATCACGAATTGGCGCGTTGCCGCAAATTCTCCCGAAGTCATCCGAACCATGTACACTCCACTGGCCAGATCGTCCATTATTACCTCATGCACTCCCGTACTGTATTCACCAGTAATGGTGTAAACCACTCGACCGGTCAGGTCGTATACGGTAAGCTCTGCCCCCGCATCAACAGGCAGCGAGAAAAACAGCGCATTAAGGGGTCGCGCATTAAGGGGTCGGCATTAAGGGGTCGTATCTTGAAATTTGGTGTAATGGTTATTGCTCTTTACCAATGAGCAGAGCATTACGAGTAGAATATCCAGGTGCGGTGTATCACGTGACTGCTCGTGGCATCGGTAGACAGAACATCTTCTTGAACGACTCCGATAGAATCACATTCCTTCTTCAATTACTTATGACGGTGCGCCGATATAACTGGCTTTGTCATGCATATTGCCTGATGTCAAATCATTATCATTTCTACTTGAGACACCAGATGGAAATTTGTCAGCGGGAGATTGCAAAGCATTCTGGAATGCACTACAGTACTATCAGCAAGATTATAAAGAATCTTGAGAATAATCAGTAGAGAAATAAACACCAAAATTCAAGATACGACCCCATTGATTTGGGAATCGCCGCCCGCACCCCAATAGAACCGACAGGTATCAGCCGATAAGTGCCTGTACCTTTTCGATGAGAGCTCTTGGAGAAATAGGCTTCTCAACAAAGTCGTTAACGGGCAGGAAATCTTCGTCCTTCTTTGGATCAAAGAGCATTTTCTGTTCGGATGATACCGCTGAGATCATCAGGATCGGAAGGTCCCTGAAATCCTTGAAGCGGCTGTTCGGATCGGGGCTTCTGATTTCCCAGGCGGCGTTGAAACCCTCTGTGATTGTGGTCATCATTACATCAAGGATCAGGAGATCGGGTTTGAATTCAAGTAATTTCTCAAACCCTTCCTCACTGTCTCCCGCGGATTCGATCTCATAATTAACTGACTCAAGTGCAATCTTCATCGCCTCAACAACATCTATGTCGTCATCTATTATCAGTACTTTCTTGCTCAATATGCTTCCTCCTTACCGAAACTCAGTATTGTGCTGTAGACGTGGTCAACATATTCATTAAAGTTCTCATTCAGTGTACCCGTAAGTTTATCACCCGGTTCGATGCTCTGGGGCTGGATGCCTATGATCCTGATAGGAGGGAGTGTGCCGATGATATTACCAAGTGCGATCGTTTCCGCGAAAGTAAGGTCGTGAAGGGAATAGTTCGGAAAGTGGGCTCCATCCTCAATCTCCGAGATCCCGAATGTTCTGTATTCACCGGGAGAAACACCCATTTGAGCGGAGTCAACAATAATAACCCTGTCCGATTCCTGAATATCGTACAGGAGGTCAACCCCCATGGTGGCACCATCCATCAACACAACACCCTCCGGCAGCGGACGACTGCGGAGAGAGTTGACTACGTGAACACCCACCCCCTCATCCTTCAGCAATGTATTTCCCAGCCCCACAACCAGAAATCCCACCTACTTGAATCTTACATTCAATTGATGTGTAGAGCAGGAGATGCAAGGATCATATGCGCGAACGAGCATTTGAAGCAGAAGTGAGATATCTTCCTCGGGTTTATCAAGAATCATCGGCGCGAGCTTTCTGAAATCCTGATCGATGTTTTCAAGATTCTGAGTAGTTGGAATAACGCAATCGGCGTTTTCCATTCTTCCTTTGCTGTCATATGTATAATGATGGAACAGAATTCCCCGGGGAACCTCAACCGCACCTGACCCGGTTCCAGCCCTCGGCTGGTAGCTGTAATCCTCATCCAGAATTCCACGCCTGATGATCTTATCGATAATGTCAACGGTATCGTACATGATATGAACTGTCTCGATGAGCTGTGCAACCGTTATCATGTATGGATTGTGGACAGGCGCGATCATTCCAAGTTTCTCTGCCGCCGCCTTCGCTTCAGGACGGAGAAGGTCTGAATTGTTGTTAAACCTGGCCAAAGCACCAACCATGTAGGAATCACGCAAATGCTTGCAGTGCTTGGCAGTAGAATCAGGAGTGATGAATTCGTTGGTCACCTTCCTGTATTCAGCCGGGTAGTAAGTTAAGCCCTCCGATGATTTTATAATGCCATCATAAAAAGGATATTCGTTACTTCCTTCTATCGGTCCAAGAGATACGTATTCAGTTTCTCTTTTGAAGTCAGGGATTCTATCGGCAACCGATGCTATCAGGTCAACCGTGTCGATAACCTCCGGGATCATTTCGATGATCTGTTTCTGAACGTCCCTGAGTGCCGAAACCGTTGGAAGAGCTGTAAAACCCTTGATATCCATTGTGATCGGGTGAACATGTCTGCCGACAATTACGTCTGACACATCGTTTCCAAGCTTCTTCAGCTTGAGAGCTCGAACTACAATATCTCTGTGTGTGGATGCAAGCGGCAGAACTGATTTAACACCGAACAGATCCGGTGCGACCAGGAAGAAGATGTGGAGGAAGTGGGATGAAAGGTTTTCACCTGCAAGTACGATCTTTCTGAGGTCGATCACCTGCTCGCTTGGCTCGACACCAAGTGCCGCCTCGGATGCGCGGATCGAAGCGAGGGCATGACCACAGGCACAGATACCACAGATTCGTGACACGATCTCTCGAATCTCGTAATGGGCACGACCCCTGAGCATCCCTTCAAAGAACCTTGGAGCCTCAACGATGTTGAGGGCGACATGCTCGACCTTGCCATCCTTCACGTTCAGCAATACATCTCCATGACCCTCAACACGGGTTACGTGATGGACGTGAATATCGATATTCTTTTTCATTGTATGTCCTCCGGTCTGAAGGAGTTGAAGATGGTCATGTAGCTTCTGATGTCCTCAACTGTCAGTCCATGTTCAGCCAGAACATCCATTGCGGCATTCTCGTTCGGGTCGTCAACCAGACCTCGGCAACCGGTACAGGGGTGACCGTACGAGGGATCGATAGCACCGCAGCCGCCTCTTGTGATCGGACCCATGCAGGGTTTGCCAAGAGTGAGAAGGCACTCAATTTCCGCAAGCCTGCACTCAACGCAGACAGGGTCATTATGTCTAAGGGTCTTCTTGCCCTGAAGGATAAGCTGTACGTTTTTAAGGAAATCGTTACGGTCTATCGGGCATCCGTATATGTAGCCGTCAACCTTGACAACCTGGTCAATGGGTCTGGTGGGAAACGTCGGGAACCAGTCCTTTTTATCACCGTAAACATCCGCTCTGACATCCTCCAGAGGACGGGTGTTCTTGATGGCGTTCACGCCTCCGGTGCAGGCACATGCGCCAAGCGCAATAACGACCTTTGAGTTCTCCCGGATCTCTTTGAGCCTTGGAATATCCTGTTCTCTGGTAATTGATCCCTCTACGAACGAAACATCAATGTCCCATTCCGCTTCAGTAATTGCTTCCCTGAACTGGACTATGTCCACATGACCGAGCAGTACAAGGAACTCCTCAACGAAATTGATTGCCTCAAGCTGACAACCTTCGCAGGATGCAAAGTCAAAGAAGGCTATGCGCGGCTTGCTCATAATGCCTCCTCAAGGTTCTTAATCTGGTTGAAGGAAAATACCGGACCGTCCTGGCAGGTATAGACCCCGTTTATCTGGCAATGACCACATTTACCAAGGCCACACTTCATGTGTCTCTCAAGGGAAAGTAGAATCCTTTTATCCGGAATCCCCTTCCCCAGACACTCAAGAATTACAAATCGATACATGACTGGCGGCCCGCAAACCAGGGCATAAGTATTTTTAGGATCGACCGTTAACCCTTTGAAGAGTGTAGTTATAACACCGGAGTGCCCGCTCCAGCTGTCATCCGGATGGTCAACAGTTTCAAGCAGGTTGATCTCCGATGAATCGGACCAGCTGAAAAGCTCATCCTTGAAGAGTCTGTCGGACGGTGTCCTTGCTCCGTGAAGGATAGTGAATTCCCCATAATCATCACGGTTTGCAAGAATGTATCTTATCACTGAACGAAGAGGGGCCAGCCCAATTCCTCCAGCGATAATCAATACGTCGTTGCCTTTCATCTCTTCTACCGGGAAACCATTGCCAAAAGAACCTCGGATGCCGACTTTGTCGCCTTCCCTCATGTTGTGAATGGCGGTTGTAACATCACCTACACGTCTTATTGTAAGATGGAAATTTTCATCCGTGGGTGATGAGCATATCGATATGGGAGCTTCACCTATACCGGGAATGAGGAGCTGAACGAACTGACCGGGGGCGTGATCCAGCTGCTTGCCATCCGGAAGCTCCACCTCAAAAATCTTCTCGGTTGGAGTAAGGTCTTTTACAGTTTTGATGGTGGAAATCAAAGGTACATAGGAGTTTTCAGTGATAGCAGGCATTATTCCACCTCCTCTGAGGATAGAGCGTTTGCTATCTCAACGAGGTTAATCCCTGAGGGACAGGTTTCCCAGCATCTGCCGCAACCTGTGCAGAAGATCTCTGAGAATACATCGAGATGGTATTTGAATTTTCTGTGGAATCTGTGTCTTATCCTCGCGGCAGCATTGTCTCTGAAATTCTCACCGTGACCAACAAGGGTAAAGTCCGCCAGCTGGCATCCATCCCAGTGTCTGGTCCGTGTGCCTTCATCCATGGACAGGGCCATCTCATCGGTAACATTGAAACAGTAACAGGTTGGGCAAACGAGAATACACTGACCACAGGAAAGGCATTTCCTGCCCATTTCCTCCCAGATCGGGTGATCCCATTTCCCTTCCAGAGCCAGTGGAATGAGTTTCGCCGGGGTGTCGATTCTTGCAGTGAACATCTCACGCTGTGAATTGAGAGCATTATCACGAAGCCTGAGATATTTTTCAGTTGCAGGTTCATGTTCGATTGAATTGATGATCTTCATTCCCTCTTCGGTTGCAACATCAACAAGAATCATGTTGCCAAGGTCGGTCATGAAGAGATCAAAACCATCTTCAACCTTAAGGTCCATCACGGAATCCTCGTAACTGTATTCATCAGGGATGCCATCAATACCGATGATGACGGTGTTTTCCCGCCTGGCGATGTAATTTCTGTCCCTGTTTCTATTCATCATGATATCATCAACGAGTTTGATCGCTCTGATATCCCCTGGACGAACACCAACGATTACCTGCCTGTCAGCGGAGATAACCTCCTTGAATTCCAGATTTTCGTTCAGCGTAAAATCGACCAGAGCTTCGTGCTGAGGCATGAGATACTTCTTTGGTGGAAGGATCGTTCTGGCGTATCCAAACTCCGCGCTTGAGGCATCTGTTATTTTGTCAAATACAAAATGTTTACCCCTGGGAACGGGTGCATAAACACTCGGATACGCGCTTATTAAGTATGAAATAAGGTCTTTCAGCCTCGATTTCTGAAATATGAATTGCTTCATATCAACCTGCCTTAGTTAGGATTGATTCAGATTGTAATAACGCATTTAACTATCCTACGATAGAAATTACTTGAAGTCACCAGTTTGTAATTCCATTTGTCATTTCTAGGGTGTGAGTCGTTTCACATCGCGCGGGAACATGGTGGTGAGCCGGATATTATCAACTCCCAGAATTCTCGCGGTTATCCGCTCAAGGCCGATTGCAAGGCCGCCGTGGGGAGGGAGACCGTACTTGTGGGCCTGCAGATAGCTCTTGAACGACTCTGGATCAAGCCCGAAGGCTTTCATTTTTTCAACCTGGACATCGTAATCATGTATCCGCTGTCCGCCGGTTGTCACTTCAAGACCCCTGAATAACAGATCGAAGCCGAGGGTTGTACCGGGGTTTTCAGGATCATCCATTGTATAGAAAGGCCTTTTCTCTGTAGGAAAATGTGTAACGAAAAGGAATTCGGAATCCCATTTCTCAAGTGACCAGGCGCAGAGTATTTTCTCTTCCTTCGGATCAAGGTCCGGCTCTCCTGTGTTATCCTTACCGCTGGCCTCAAGTGTGATGCGGTGCGCCTCCTCAAGGGTTACCGATGGGATGGTTTCTGATATCACGGGGAGATCCGCATTCAGCATTTCAAGTTCGACTGAACATTCCCTTTTCAGCGCTTCCATGCAGTCTCTCAGTACAGCTATTTCGACTGACATGACCTCTTCAAAACCGGTAATGAATCCCATCTCAAAATCCAGGGAAGTGTACTCGTTGATATGCCTGGATGTCTGGTGAGGTTCAGCCCTGAATACGGGTCCCACTTCGAACACCCGCTCGAAGACACCCACTCCCATCTGCTTGTAGAACTGGGGTGACTGGGCGAGAAATGCCTCCCGGTCAAAGTATTTGATCTTGAAGATGTTCGCTCCGCCCTCAGCGCCTACCGAGCATATCTTCGGGGTTCTTATCTCGGTAAATCCCATTCCGGTCAGGCTGCTCCGGAATGCCGATGCAAACGTTTCTGCGACTTTCAGCCTTGCACGTTCCATAGGGTGCCGCAGACTGAGCGGCCTCAGATCGAGATTGGTATCGATATGAAGATCCAGCACTTTCTTTGTCATATCCACAGGTGGCAGTTCCGCGGGAAGGGAGATGAATTGAATTGAATCCACATGCAGTTCAACGGTATTGGGATGAATGGAAGTATCCTTTATTTTTGCCTTCTTCACTGTTCCGACAACCTCTACCGACTGTTCCACTTCAAGCTTATCAAGAGTTTCCTCGTTGCCCTCATTTCCCATTACGCACTGCAGAAGACCGTCATGCCTGCGGAGAATTATGAACGCGCCCCAGCCCAGACGGCGTATCCTCTGAACCATACCGTGAATCGTTACGGTCTCCCCGGTCATTTTCTCCAGTTCACCCGCCGATATGAGGCCTGTAAGTCCCTTGTCACCTATGCTCTTCATGGGAATCCCTTCAAAGTCTTTGTGTTTGGAAGCGGTAATATACTGAAATAAGCAGGGACGGAGGTTACTTCCCTGCTTTGCAAATACGTATCAGTCTGTTGGGTGCTGATACGAAATGTGCGAAAAGACCAGCAGCCTCTTTTCTGCACAACTCCGACAGATCATCAGCCTCCTCCATTCCAGGCAGATCCGGAGTGATAAGGAGTTTCAACCTTCTTATATCTCTCAGACATTCAATAACCTCCATCTGATAGATGGATTTTGAGCGTTCCCTGAGCTTCTCCAGTTTCTCAATATCCGAATCCTCGAGTGCGCTTACCTTCTCAAGTCTGAAGCTTTCTCCGAGCCTGATCACTCTCTTACGGACAAGCTTCAACTCTTCGATGACATCAGAATTGTGATTTTTCATATTCTTGGCAATCCAGCTTACATGAGTTAATATTATGTTGAAGTATATAAGAATATTCAGATAGGAGTAGCATGCCAGGTACCTACAGAATCCTAGCGATCAACCCCGGTTCCACCTCAACAAAGATATCTGTTTTCGAAAATGAAAGGGAAGTCTGGTCAACCAAGCTTACACATTCGCAGGAAGAGCTTTCGGGGTATGATCATATCTTCGATCAGTACGATTTCAGAAAGGGCGTTATACTGAATGCGCTCAGGAATGCGAATTTTGAAATCTCCGCTTTTGATGCCATAGTCGGCCGGGGTGGTGTTTTATGCCCAATTGAAGGAGGAACCTATTCCATTGATGACAGGCTTATAGAAGATCTGCACAAAGGGGTCCAGGGCGAGCATGTTTCGAACCTCGGAGCTCCGATCGCAAAGGAACTTTCAATCACTGCCAGGTGTCCGGCTTTTATAGTAGACCCTGTTGTTGTTGATGAAATGGAACCTCTTGCCAGGTTCTCGGGTCATCCTGATCTTCCCCGAAGATCGATCCTCCATGCACTGAACCAGAAGGCTGTTGCAAGAATGGCTGCCGTTGATCTTGGCAGAAATTACTGCGACCTGAACCTTATAGTGGTTCATCTTGGCGGAGGAATTTCAGTTGGAGCACACAGCGGGGGCAGAGTGATCGACGTCAACAACGCTCTTAACGGAGACGGACCTTTTACACCTGAGCGATCCGGAGGTCTTCCCGTCGGAGATCTGGTTGAACTCTGCTTCAGCGGTAAACGTACCCACACCGAGATCAAGCGAATGATCAAAGGCGCGGGCGGGATAGTGGCTTACCTGGGAACTAATGACATGATGAAAGTCGAAGAGGAAGTAACTAATGGAAACAGCAGGTATGAATTGGTTTACAGGGCCATGGCATACCAGATATCCAAGGAGATAGGTGCTCTCTCCACAGTACTCAGTGGAGATGTTGACGCAATAGTAATTACGGGCGGTATTGCTTATGATAAGAGCTTCATCAGTTGGATAACCGAGCGCGTAAAGTTCATAGCTGATGTGCTTGTATATCCAGGCGAGAAAGAGATGGAGGCCCTGGCTCTCGGGGCCCTTCGTGTTCTCATGGAACAGGAAACAGCAAAGATCTACAATCCCGAAGGATAGGTTCGTTGATGAGTAAAAACAGTTTCGAAAAGGAAAGAAAGACCTGGGAGGAGAAGATCCTCAACCCCGGACTTGAAAAATTCCCTGAAAGAAAGAAAGTTTTCAATACAGGTTCCGGAGACCCGGTGGAAAGGGTGTATTTCCCGGATAATCCCAAGGATGAATACATGGAGAAGCTGGGATTCCCTGGTGAGTATCCCTATACAAGGGGAGTTCAGCCAACGATGTACCGCGGTCGTTTCTGGACCATGCGTCAATATGCCGGTTTTGGAAGCGCTGAGGAATCCAACAGACGATACCGCTATCTGCTGGAACAGGGTCAAACTGGTCTTTCAGTAGCCTTTGACCTCCCGACTCAGATAGGATACGATTCCGACCACCCTCTGTGCGCTGGAGAAGTAGGGAAAGTGGGTGTTGCAATCGACAGCCTGGCCGATATGGAGCTGCTCTTCAAGGATATTCCACTGGACAGTGTTTCCACATCCATGACTATCAATGCACCAGCGGCTGTCCTGCTTGCAATGTATATAGCCGTAGCTGAAAAGCAGTCTATTCCTTCTGAAAAACTCAGAGGTACGATTCAGAACGACATACTCAAGGAATACATGGCAAGGGGAACTTACATTTTCCCACCCGGTCATTCCATGAGGCTGATCACCGATATTTTCAGCTTCTGCAACCGGAATGTTCCGATGTGGAACACGATCAGCATATCAGGCTACCATATCAGGGAGGCCGGGTGCACCGCCTCTCAGGAGGTTGCTTTTACTATAGCGGACGGAATAGCATACGTTGACGCAGCAATAAAAGCGGGTCTTACGGTGGATGACTTCGCCCCAAGGCTCAGCTTCTTTTTCAATGCTCATAACGATCTTCTTGAGGAGATCGCGAAGTTCAGGGCAGCTCGAAGGTTGTGGGCAAGGGTAATGAGAGAAAGGTTCGGTGCGCGCAAAGCAAAAAGTCTGATGCTCCGGTTCCATACTCAGACCGGCGGTTCCACACTTACCGCCCAGCAGCCCGATAACAATATCGTCAGGGTGGCTGTTCAAACCCTGGCAGCGGTGCTTGGGGGAACGCAGAGCCTTCATACCAACAGCAGAGATGAAGCCCTGGCACTGCCATCGGAACACGCTGTACGAATTGCTCTCCGAACCCAGCAGATCGTCGCTAACGAGTCAGGGGTTACGAATACAGTAGATCCACTGGCAGGAAGTTACTTCGTAGAGGAAATGACGGACAGGATAGAAACCGAAGCAGGGGATTATATAACTAAAATCGATTCTATGGGCGGAATGGTTCAGGCCGTGGAAGATGGATACCCCCAGCGTCAGATTCAGGATGCTGCATACATCTATCAGCAGGAGATTGAGAACTCCGAGCGCATAGTTGTAGGGGTGAACAGTTTCGTGATTGAAGAACCTCCGCCAGAGGGACTCCTGAGGGTTGACCCCTCAGTAGAGAAAGCACAGTTCGCAAAACTGAAAGACATCAGAAAAAGCCGTGATAACGGTGTGGTTAGCGAGTGCATGAAATCTCTTGAACTGGCCGCAAAATCATCTGAGAACCTCATGCCAACAATATTGGATGCCGTACGATCCTATGCTACACTTGGAGAAATATGCGGTGTACTTCGCGAATCATTTGGCGAATACAGACCAAACACAGTCCTCTGACGCAACCTGTTCTGCAGGTTCCTGTAAAGCGGACATACTGGAAAGGTGGAAATAGTGAAATTCATTAATCCATCAGCAGCAGCTGTTATTACGTTAACTATCATATCACTTGTCGCTGGATGCGGCGGTTCAAGTGTCGACAGGACAACCTGGCTCATCGTCGTCTGTGAAGACACGATCTCTGTTGGTGATATAGGTGAAACCTGGAACCAGCTTGGAGACAGTCAGAGGGAACTCTTCACTTCGAAGGATAACACCATCGGAGAATACATTGTTACCTACGGCCGGAAAGCTCTCCTCCAGCTGGAGATTGCGGAAGCGGGATACCTTGATGATCGCCTCCTGCTTCTAAACAGAGGGGCCTGGTTTAATGCCCAACTCGGCGAAGCCGCAAGGAAATTGCTTTTCGAGAGAATCCTGGAAACCATCAGTGATGACGAAATAGATTTTTTCTTGAGCTATCTCGGCAGACATGTCCTTTATACAATATATCCCGGCAGTGATTCCGAGGAAACTCTAGGCCCCGTCCATATCCCGCTCCTTCCAGCTGATCTGATCATGCTGCTCGATTCCCTTTCTTTCGGGGAAGTCGGAATAATGGAGAGCGGAATTGAAGTAAGACTTGATTCCATCGTGACAGCGGATTCTTCGCTTATTATCCAGGCTCTTGCGGATACAGTGACTGTTCGATCAAATGCTGCGTCTGCGATCGCGACAAGAAGATACCAGGAGATGGAGGATAGCCTTATGCAGTCCTTCCACACCGATTGCAATCTTAGTTTGGATTCAACAGTTCTGGAGCAGCTGGTACTTTATTACTCAGAGGAAGCTGAATGCCCGGCCGGAGAGATCGTTGTGTTCTCTTCAGATATCGGCAGCCTGACAGTTGAGGAGGTAATGGGTGAGATCTCTTACTACCAGAACCGCCAGATGATAAGTCCCTCCAATACGGTCTGGATGAACGGATTCATCGATCTGCTGCTTTTCAACTTCTACAGTCTTGATCTTCTTCAGAGCGAGTCTGCAGAGTTCGTTATTTCACTCCGCGAAGAATCGGATAAGTATCTCATGGACATTGCATCCGAAGAATTCTACACAGACAGGATTCAATCCAATATTACTGTTACCACAGAGTACATGGAAGAACTGTTTGAAAACCTCGAGGAACCCTTTACAGTTCCGGAAATGAGAATTCTTCAGGCTATCTATATGCCCAGAGATACCGCTAGTGTATATCGCGAATTATCCCAGGAAGAACAGATGGAATTCCGCCTCAGAATGCCTGGATTCGAGAATCTGACGGCTGATACTGCTCATCCACAGATAACTAAGCCTTTGACTGTCTCTCAGGTTCCAGGATTTCATGGAGATGATGTTTTCCTTATCGATCCAGCAGATACAACAAGCTGGATGGGGCCGCTTGATCTTTACGATGGAGACCTGATGTGCATGTTCAGGCTCATTGAAATTATCCCCGAACGGAATTCTACATTTGATGAGGTCGAGGATCAACTTTATATGATGGCCAGAAACAGGCTTGAAGAGCAGGCCACGGTGGATGTTATACGTGAGCTTGAGGAGAAGTACGGACTGGTCATCAACGAAGACATTCTTGATAAACTGCCTGAGGATCCAGGCAGCTGGGCCGAACTCTAAACTATTGATTTCTGAACGATAGTCGTCACCTGCCTGAAGAAGAAATACTTGGCGAAGGGAAGTACGACCGGTGAGCTTCTGTAAGAGCTTCTATGATGCTATTTCTGATTATGAGAAAGAAAGGTGTGCTTACCCACTCATCGATACTCACGTTCACTGTGTCGATTTTCTTCAGCAGACCGATGGGTTGAAGGCACTCATCGAGAGGATGGATGAAGCCAACATTCTGAGATCCGTTGTTTTCGGACTGCCTGTCATCAAGAAATGGGAAAGCGAAGAGCCGGACCCCCCTTACTATTACCTTGATGATAACGGAAAGTGCTACTTCTATACTTCTACCGACGCAATACTGAAAGCTGAATATGAGGCGCTGGAGAAGCCTCTTCAGAACAGACTGTTGCCGATGATATGCGGTTTTAATGCCACCGACAGGAACTCAGTCTTTCATGTGGAGAAGAAACTGGATATGGACGGTTTCTGGAGAGGTATTGGTGAGGTGATGTGCAGGCATGATGATCTGACCAATCTGACCCAGGGAGAAACTTGCAGGATTAATCATTCCGCCCTTTTGCCCATATATGATCTGGCAGGAAGCAGAGATCTTCCTGTGATGGTTCACCAGAACAGTTCGTCTGTAGGTCATCATGACAGATTCGAATACCTGTATGAGGTGAAGAATGTTCTTTCCGCTTTCCCCGGGACAACTTTCATCTGGGCACATTGCGGTATTTCAAGAAGGGTAGGCCATAAGTCATACCATCTAATGATCAAGGATGTGCTGAGCAAGTACAGTAACGTTTACGTGGATCTATCCTGGGTAGTATACGATCAAACCGTCTGCCGCAAAGATGCTACCCCGAGGAAGTGCTGGCTGAAGCTGATGGATGAATATCCTGACCGGTTCCTGGTGGGATCCGACCTGTGCGGGCACTTCGATCTGCTTGGCAAAACGATGGCCAGGTATAACTTGTTGTTTGAGATGCTTGAAAACTATACACGAAAGATGATCTGCACGGAGAATGCAAAGCGAATCTGGAAGTTCTGAGGATTACTGATCTGAACTTACACAGAGATGAGGGACATGCACAAAACACATGTCCCCTGAATTATCTTACCAGTCTGAAGCTATTTAAGAATTATTACCGAAGCGGATGCTGTTGTGCCGCCCGCAGTCGTAACCCGGGCGATGTAGCAACCAGCATTCAATGAGCCAACCCGCAGAGTGCATGCTGAATCCGCAAGGATTCCGGTGGCAACAAGTCTGCCTGTGGTATCGTAGAGATCCAATGTACCATGGTCCGCGGGATAGGAAACGGAAAGTGACCCGCAGCAGGGATTCCCGGCGAATGCAATCTCCGGAAGATCGGTACCGCTGCCGGACTCTTCAATTCCAAGCGTATGCATTGCGGGTATAAGTGTAGGGTCACCCAGCACAACCATTCCAAGATGCCATGACAGCTCACCTGGTGAAAGGCCGCCCTGGGAAATGTAACCCCACCAGTCACGGTAGGCTTCGCCCAATGATGAGCCGGTGCCAAGTGGTGAATAGAAGGGCGTGAAGTGCAGCATTGCGCCGCTTTTGGTGCTTCCCACCGATGCAAGGCTGCTCGCCGTGCAGTAAGCGTATACAGCTCCCATGCTGTGTATGTTCGTAAAACGGGCGTTCGAGCAGGCGAACAGGTTATAGAAATGAGCCTGCGGCAATGCGGGAACCAGCTCATCCCAGGTCGTTAGCGGTCCCGGGCTCCAGGAGTGTAAAGCTGAGTTGGAGTGAACGAACGGGCTTATCCAGACGTAGTTGCCCGGCAGCCTGTTTTCGAGATAATCGGTGCCGTTTGTGGCTGCTGCATCACTCACGAGTTCGGTGTTGGGATAAAGGTACTGCATGGAACCCCTGTACTCCGGTGCCCAGGGAATCCAGTCGTCATCTACGTAACAGAGCGCGTTAAGGGGCTCCGGATCACCGTTCAGTCTCCATTCATGGATCCTCTCCAGGTAATCGTTCAGGATTTCGGTAGGGTCGCCCACTGCAGTCAGGTTATCTACCTTGATCCGTCCCACGTATATCTCAGGGTCAAGGGTTCCGTGGAATGTATCGTAGATCCCGTCGGAACCGGGGATAACCTGGAAGGGATATCCGATCCAGTTATCCTCCCAGTCGCCATCAAGGTCCATATAAAAGTAATCGCACGGAAACGTTTGCGAGCTCTTTGCGGAACTGTCACTGTAAGCGCTCCAGGGCGCAGGAAGATTCCCTACAAGCACCGCTCCCTCAAGACCATCGTTGTATTTATCTGTAAGGTATGTCTTCAGCTCTTCAGGTGTGCTGTAGGTAACCTCGACAACTTCTGTGGAAAGCCCCTGTGAGGCAATATCTGTCGTCCATTGATCCAGCAGACCGGCATCAAGGCTGTCCGTGAGTCCATCTTCAAATATCAGTACAAAATCAGCTCCGTCGGACCCTGCGATAGAGGTGACTACGAGGGGCAGGTACTGGGGCTGATCCGCAATCCACTCCTCGTACGTTCCCTCAACAAATGACGGATCGGGATTGATAGTCAGGGGAGTCTCATCGTAAACGCCCCCGAACAGAACGAGAAATATCAGAGTCAAGTCAAGCATTTCATCATTCCAATCATTTCAGATGAAACGGGTTAGAGTCTGAGGTACTGGTAGAGGTCGAGGTGGCGCACGGCGAAATTCAGCGCAGGGTAGAGGATACTTGAGATAACCCCAAGGTATAGCATTCCGAATACTATGAAAAGGCCAAATTTCTCAAGCTTTCTGTAATTGTGAAGAGCCTGCCCCTTTAGAAACCTCGCCACGATTCTGCTGCCGTCAAGCGGAGGGATCGGCAGGAGGTTGAAGACCATAAGCACGATATTCATAAGAGCTGCCATTGCAAGGCTGTGCACCAGTATTGAGGGCAGGATGCTGCCTGCCAGATGGAGGAACAGTGTAAGTACTATAGCTATAGCGAAGTTTGTAGCAGGCCCTGCGATAGCGACCCACATCATACCAGTCTTCGGGTTTCTGAAAAATCCCGGATTAACCGGTACCGGCTTTGCCCATGCCAGCATGATGGGGCTGTTGCTGATGAGGAACAGTGCGGGAAGCAGGATCGTTCCGATCGGGTCAATGTGGGGAAGAGGATTGAACGTCAGCCTTCCCATCTTGTACGCGGTGGGATCTCCAAGCTTGAGCGCAACATACCCGTGAGCGATCTCATGACAGACTACGCTGAAGAACACGAATATTATTACGAACGGAGTCTCTACACCCATTACCTTCTCCTGCCGGCGAGCAGCAGCCAGACCATCTGCCCCAGGGACGCAAGCGCCGCGGCTACATAGGTCATGGATGCAGCGCCCAGCACCTTTTTAACACCTGTCAGTTCGATCCTGGTCATGTTGCCGCTTTTCTCAAGATATACAACCGCACGCCTGCTTGCGTCGAATTCAACAGGAAGTGTAACCAGCTGAAAAAACAGAGCGGCACCGTAAAGCGCTGCTCCCAGGTAGTAGAGCGCCGTCATGTGAAAGATAAGTCCACCGATTATCAGCGGGAACAGCATCTGGGAGCCAAGGTTGGCAACCGGAACCAGCTTCTGTCTCAGCTTGAATGGGCTGTAGCCCATCGCGTCCTGAACAGCGTGCCCCGCTTCGTGGGCTGCTACACCTACGGACGCTATGGAATTCCCGCTGTAAACATTCCGCGAAAGGCTCAGCATATTGTTCCGTGGATCGTAATGATCCGTCAGGTTCCCGGCTATCTCCTGTATCCCGATATTTGCAAGACCGTAGCTGTCTAATATTTCTCTTGCAATAGCGGCGCCGGATAGCCCCCTTCCCGTACTTACCTTGCTGAAACGCTTGATGGTGCCGCTGACCTTCGATCTGGCTATTAGACCTATGATCATTGCGGCAATAATAATCAGGAAACCAGCATTCATGTCCATAAATCCCAGATACATTTTCCGTCCTCTTTTAGACTGACACTACAATATTAATATTCATCCCTGGCAAACATATACGAATATAAGCAAGATTATTACCCTTGAAGATTGCGCTTATAGGGCGCCTGAAGCTCCTGTCCACTATTTTCAGTGACATTATGGCGCAGGCAGGAGATCAGCGAAGCAGACCGTCTCCCGTTTTCTCAGAAGGTTCTTCAACCGCTTCATGACCGCTTTTTTCCTGGCAGAGTTCTCAAAGTCACAGGGATGAATGGCGAATCTTACGGTTTGGGAACCGCAGAGCAATGCAGTGGAAACCCTTACCCACAAGGCTGCAAGAGATCTCTTCAGAAGGCCTCCACCCGCGTAATTCACGGCAGGCTGCAAGAGAATAGTCCGTCCTGTTCCAGGAGCCCAGATACGCCACCTGCTTTCTGTGAAGATGAAACCGGTTTTCGCTAATGCCGTGGTTGTTCCTCGGCTGTACAGCCATGCTGGTGCAACGAAACCGTTGACTTCAATACCAATAGCTCGTTTGAGAATCTGCCGGCCCTCCCGCAGAAGCTGTTCCGCCGCTTTTTCATCAAGACCGAGAAACTCCCCTTCACCTCTCGTGAAAAGCGATGATCTGATCCGGTCTGCAGTCCCCAGAGCGGCGGCGCCTTTATGCCGCAAGCCATGAAGAACCATCTCCACACCGCTTTCTTCTAATTCCGCAAGCCATCGGCAAAAATCAGGATACTCTTCCAGTGGCCACTCCCCATGGTAATCGGGAACCACCAGCATGCTGTATCTCACAGCACCCAGTCCGCATAGGGCGGAGTGTATTTCTCTCAGGGTATCTTCGTGAACCGGCGATACATCGTGAACAGTCAGCTGCAGCTTCTTCATGCTTATTCCCACCACCGGCCCGGTGGAACCAGCCTTTCAACATCCTTCTCTTCGAAAGCCTCTATTATTCTTTCGTAGAAGCTTTCCATTTTCCTGAAAACATCCTCCCAGGTATGCCGCGCAACGGCATACTTCCTTAAGTATTCGGTGGTTTCTGTATTGGATAACCCCACCGCCCGAGATACTGAATCTGCAAGGCTTTCAGGATTACCAGACTCGAACGGAGGGAGAAGGTTCAGTGACGCTGCCATTTCACCTGAAGCGGATACATCGGGAAAGACAGGAACGGTACCGGACGCAATCGCCTCAAGGCCGGCAAGGCCAAAAGTCTCATATCGGCCAAGGGCCAGAAAGACATCGGAGGATGCCATGGCTTCTGCTACATCATCTCTACTGCTCAGAAAGGGCAGACGATTGACTTCAGGATACTTTTCAATGAAATCATTCACAAGGCTTTCATGCGGGCCGCGGCCACCTATGACGAGCTTGATCCTACCGGGGTCCCTGAAAAGCGGGTATGCTGAAATTAGAAGATCCAGCCCCTTCTCCCAGTGGAGCCTTGCAAGATACAGAACGATCCTGCACCCGGGGGATGCGCCGACTTTCCTTCTGAACCTGTTTGAGAAGGCAGCCGGAGAAAATGTATCCGTATCAATGCCCAGCGGGGTGTGAAAGAGTCTTCTTACACCGGCTTTATACAGCTTTTCAAGCATGCATTCCGAAGCGGCAAAGACCGCTGTCATACGGCTGTAATACCTGCTGACGTGGTTTCCGGCAATCCTGCTGAGTTCCTTGGCGATTTTCGAGGGAAATATCTTCCCGGCGTAGGGAGCTACATAACTGTCGGGAAAATCCGAATGGTAGAATCCTACAGTTGGAACCGGGGAAGCGCCCAGGGCTCTGCCAACAAGAGCCGGTAGAAGGTAAGGGCTGCCTATCTCAATAATGTCAGGTCTGAAATCGAGAAAGGCGGAATTGAGGTCCCCGCTGTCCACGATCATACGGTACCCGGATTTAAATAGAGGTATGGATCTTATTGAATAGATCCTTGTGCTTCCACTGAAAGTGAGGCTCTCTTCCTTCCCGGGAATAACCAGAGCAGCGGTGTGATGGGGATGATCGGAGAAATAATCGAGCTTCCTGTCATGGTAAATCCGTATTCCTCCACCGACGGAGGAATACAAACTGTTTACATCACAGATTCTCATCGGTTTCTAATGTATGCCATCACCCGGACAGGCATCGCTCCCCGGCTGAAGGAGATACACGCCGCCCTTTCCATCATCGGATGCGAGAACCATTCCGTTGCTCACTACCCCCCGTATCTTGATCGGCTGAAGATTGACCAGCACAACTATCTTTCTGTCGATCAGTTCTTCCTTCGAATAGAAAGGTTTCATCCCGGCAACCAGCTGACGTGTATGATCACCCATATCCACCATGAGCCTGAACAGTTTGTCGGCACCTTCTATATCATGTACCTCTTTTACGATACCTGCTCTCATGTCAATTTTCATGAAATCATCGTAGGAAACAGTTTCTTTGATCGCGGGTTTCTCTGCTTCGGAGTCGGCTGTACCGGATTTTCCATCTTCGGGCTGCATAACTTTCTCGAAACCTTTCTTGAGCTTCTCAAGTAATATCTCAGGCTCTCCCAGTTCTCGTCCTGAGGGAATATTCTCACCACCGGCATCACTCCAGAGAAGGGAGCTGTTTCCAAGCATTTTACTGATTTTGGAACAGGTGAACGGAATGAACGGGGTGAACAGTATCCTCAGAGTGTCCGCGAGTTGTATACTGTAGTATATGGTTGTTGCACATTTATGTTTGTCTGTTTTTGCGGTCTTCCAGGGCTGGGATTGATCGAAATATCTGTTTCCCTCTCTTGCCAGGTCCATTACTCTGAGGCATGCCGCCTTGAGTTTGAAATTCCGCAGCAGTTCCTCCATCTCGTCACGAGCAGCGGCAGCGGATGCAATCAGCTCTCTCTCCTCAGGGCCCTCACCTGCAGGCTCAGGTACCCTTCCCTCGAAAGTCTTATGAGCGAACTTCATAATCCTGTTTACATAATTCCCGAAAACATCTGCCAGCTCATTGTTCCTTTGCCGGAACTCATCCCATGTAAAGTCGGCATCACGATTCTCCGGAGCGTTTATGGCAAGAGCGTACCTCATGGGGTCTGGCGGGAAGTGAGCGAGATAATCCGTCAGCCAGATCGCCGTTCCCCTGCTTGTTGAAAACTTTTCCCCTCTGATATTGAGGTATTCGTTGGCAGGGATATTCCACGGAAGGATATAGCTGCCCAGGCCGTGAAGAACGGATGGTTCTATGATAGCATGAAAGACTATGTTATCCTTCCCTATGAACTGCACCAGGCGGGTTTCGGGATCAAACCAGTAATCCTTCCAGCCTTCCGGTTCTCCCCTTTTCGCGAACAGTTCTATTGTGCTGCTCACGTAACCGAGCAGTGCTTCGAACCATACGTAAAGAACCTTTCCGGAAGCCTCCTTCAGGGGGACAGGTACTCACCAGTCAAGATACCTTGTAATGGCCCTTTCCCGGAGGCCATCTTTAAGCCAGCCGCGACAGTAGTTAAGAACGTTGTTCTTCCAGTCTTCGTGGGATCCCAGCCACTCTTCCAGCCATTCCTGGAATGCGTTCAGCCTGAGAAACCAGTGGGTCGTTTCCCGGGGGACTGGAGTGGAGCCGCATATTTCGCAGACCGGTTTCAGCAGATCGAGTGCGTCCAGCCATGATCCGCAGTCTTCACACTGATCTCCCCTTGCACTCTCCGAGTTGCACTCGGGACAGGTCCCGCCCACATATCTGTCGGGCAGAAACCGATTGCACTTATCGCAGTAGAACTGCTTCATGGATTTTTCAACTATGTATCCCTTTTCAAGCAGTCTCAGAAAGACATCCTGAGTAAACTTGTAGTGCTCCGGGTTTTCGGTTCTGGAGAAGTTATCAAAGGATATTCCGAAGCGCTCAAAATCCGTTCTGATGATCTCATGGTACCTGTCAACAATCTCCCGGGGAGTCTTACCCATCTGTTCGGCCTTGATAGTTATGGGAACGCCATGCTCATCTGAGCCGCAGATGTATACAACATCCTCGTCGCACATCCTGAGAAAACGAACATATATATCAGCCGGCAGGTATGCCCCGGCCAGATGTCCCAGATGCGAGGGACCGTTAGCGTATGGCAGCGCGCTTGTTACCAGATATCTTGACATTGTTTCTCCAGGTTCAGGGAATAGTCCCGGTTCATTCCTGCTTGGGGTTCTCTTTTTCACGAAGTTTCTTGAGGGGTTTCTTCTTCCTGTGGAACTTCTCGATGTCCATGACCTTATCCTCTTCATCCTCCATCTGAAGGGTTACCGTCTCTCTGAATATATCAACCGCGATAACCTTTCCCTCCCTCTTTCCGATCCTCGCTCTGGAACCCAGCTGAGGGTAGAGTTTGGAGGCCTTTCTGTAGAAATCAGTTTCGTAATTCAGGCAGCACATCAGACGACCGCATACACCCGATACTTTGGACGGATTAGGCGCCAGGTCCTGCTCTCTGGCAGTCTTGAGGGTAATCGACCTGAAATGCGACAGATAAGAAGCACAACATAATCTCTTTCCGCACAAGCCTATACCGTCCTTCTGTCTGGCGTCGTCCCGGACACCTATCTGCCTCATCTCTATTCTTGCATGGAACTTACTTGCAAGATCCCGAACGAGCCCTCTGAAATCCTTCCGCTGGTCTGCCGTGAAATATATCCGTAATTTTCTTCTGTCCAGTTGTGACTCACAGCTGGTAAGCTTCATGTCCATGCTTCTTGTTGAGATTCTTTCCAGACAGAATTTCAACACTTTCTTCTCGAATTCCCGATTCTGCTGATCCTTCTGAAGGTCATCAGGTGTAGCTTTCCTGACAAAATGGCCGTTAATCGAAGCTACAGGATCCCTCGGATCGTACTTCGCGATGACCATCCCGAGATCTTCCCCTCTGTCCGCGGAAACAACGACCAGATCTCCCACCGAAATCGGTCTGCTTGACAGGTTGATAAAAGTGTCAAGCCTTCGAGAACTGAATAGAAGCCGAAATAGCTCAATAGCACTGGATATTTCCTTTTCGTAGTTCTCACTGCTTCCGTTTTCGTTCTCACTAAAATTACTCAATTTAATGATTCCTTCCCGGGCCGGCTATACATTTCCACATACCGGTGAATGCCGCAGCCAGAACTATTCCGGGCATACCGTTTCCGATAAGCCTTGCCTCAGCCCTGCGGAAAAGCTCAACACCGCAGCCGCAGGCATTATCATCTACGCAGAAGCCCAGCAGGGCGCTCTCCGAATGTACGACAGGCTGCTTATCAAGGGTGCATCTCCTGAGATCATGGATAAATGTCTGCATACTTCTGCAGAACTCAAGGGAACCTTCCCTGCCCAGTTTACCTGAAATTCTGGTGGCCTGGGCTACCGCTGCCCGTGACGAGTGACATTCGACCAGCTCGCGCAGGATTATTTTCGTATCGTAGCCGTTCTCTGTCTCTGATGGATTACTACCTTTGCAAAGGGCGATCCCGGGTCTTCCATCGGAAGTTCTGGCGATTTCGCCGGCATCTTTCTTGCCCAGGTTCAGCCGATCCATCAGAATGTCCCTGATAGTATCCTCATTAAGCCTCCGGAACCTTATAAGGTGCGAACGGGATCTTACGGTAGGGAGCAGAGCAGACCATCTTGAGCTGATAAGTATTATCACTGTTTCGTCCGGAGGTTCCTCAAGTGTCTTCAGCAGTGCGTTTGCAGCCTCAATTCCCATTGTGTCCGCATCCGGAATAATTTCGATATGCCCTTTGTTTTCGTAAGCCTTTTTTGAGAGTCTCTCTCCCATTTCCCTTATCCGGTCTATGCTTATTCTGATGTTCCCTGCAAGGCGAAGCGGTGTAATACCGTCATCCACTCTTGACTTGAGAAGATTCGCGATCTCTTCGGGCTTGGTGCTTCCAAGCTCTGGAATAGTGAGCCTCACGTCAGGATGCTGAAATTTGAAAACCCTGAGGCAGTTCCTGCATTCTCCGCAGTAACCGTCCTTCTCCTCCTCGCACATCCAGGCTGCTGCAAGCTCAAGCGCAGCGGTAAGCCTGCCCACACCGGAGGGACCGGCGAACAGATATGAATGTGCAAGCCTTCCCTTTGAGAAAGATCTGCTCAACAGTTCATCCGCCCGATCCTGTCCTCTTACTATCTTCAATAAACCCATTCTACTCCAGATAGTCCACGGGATTTACAGGTTCTCCTCCCCTGCGAATCTCAAAATAGTATCCCGGCTGTCCCCCCGGAACTGCTCCGGCTCTGGCAAGTTGAGATCCCGCATTCATTTCATCACCAATGCTGACCATGACCTGCTCAAGATATCCGTAAACAGTGTAATAACCATCCTGGTGATCAAGAACAACCATCTGCCCCATGCTCAGGAACTCATTTGCCCACATCACTACTCCAGGTGCCGAAGCGCATACATCCTGTGACGGTGGTGTAACAACTGTTATTCCATCGCTTAGGGTCTGAGTTCCATACCGCTGATTCGTCTGTATTCCAAATCCCCTGATCACCTCTCCTGAGGCAGGCCACCTTACACTGCCCCTCTGCTGCTCTATATAACTGCTCATGTCCGGTTCAGTGAAGGGTATGGAGGCGGAAACCGGGCTTGAACGGGCACTGAGCTGAGTTACAAATTCAGCCCTGCTTATTCTCCTGTCTTCAAGTACAGCCAGTGACTCCTCAGCGGCGGCGATCCTTCCCATGATCTGGTTCCTCATTGAAACCTGACGTGCCTCTTCCGCGTAGATACGCTCCTGTGTCTCCTCCATTTGATGGCGGAGCTGCTGAACGTTGACCAGAAGGACTTCAAGTGAATCGCAAAAGCTGCCAAGTGAATCCTGGCTGATCGATAGCAGGAACACTTCGCCTGCTGCCTTTGATGCGAGATAATCTACGTAAGCCTGCCGGTGGAGCATCCTGCTGAACCCACCTTCCACGAAAAAACTCCCTATTCCTCCGAGGTTCCGATGAGAATACAGGTAGATCATGTATGACGAGAGGCTTTCCACCAGGGCTTCCCGCAGTGAATCTTCAGAAGTGAATACACTGGAAACGCTGCTTAATTGCTGGAGTATTCCTGCTTCCTCCAGGGCCAGTTCATTGTAGTAGCTCCTGGAGGTAAGAATGTGCTGATGTATAGCATCCAGGATAGTGGATACGGTAGCTCCCTCCTCCTCAAGGAGGGCTATCTGCTCCTGGGCTTCCTGCACGCATGCATCAAGGCTGTCAAGTGAGCTGGCGGAAACCAGTGCCGCAAAGAGCATCAGTGCAGTCAACTGTGCCTCCCGTCTACAGGTTTTACAGAAGTCTTGACGCCAGTTCCTCGGCCCTGTCGGTTTTCTCCCAGGAAAAGAATCCGCCATCTTCGGGTTCCCTGCCGAAATGCCCGAAGGAAGATGTGCTTGAGAAAATAGGTTTCTTCAGCCCAAGATACTCAATAATCCTGTAGGGACGAAGGGGGAATAAATCCCTGATCGCCTTCTCAATGGAACCACCGTTGCTGATTTTTCCAGTTCCGAAGGTCTCTACCATTACGGAAACCGGTTCAGGTCTGCCTATTGCGTATGCAAGCTGGATTTCACATCTGTTCGCGATGTCTGCCTTGACAATGTTTTTCGCGATGTGCCGTGCCATATATGCAGCAGAGCGATCTACTTTTGTTGCGTCCTTACCCGAGAACGCTCCCCCGCCGTGCCTGCCTGAACCGCCATATGTATCAACAATGATCTTTCTTCCGGTAAGCCCGGCGTCTCCGTGAGGGCCGCCGATCGCAAATCTGCCGGATGGATTGAAGAGAAGCTTGCCGTTCCATTTCAGAATCGGCATGCATCTCTGCAAAACCGGTGTGACGACCTTTTTCAGTATATCGTCTTTCATCTCTCCCGTTTCAACATCGGGTGCATGATGAACGGATAGCAGGATCTCGTCGATAGAAACGGGTGTATGCCCTTCGTATTCAACGGTAACCTGGCTCTTCGCATCGGGTCTCGCCCATGGGATTTCTCCCGATCTGCGTGATTCCCTTAACTGCTCTAAAAGCCTGTGCGCCAGCTGCACGGGATAGGGCATAAGGACTTCAGTTTCTTTGCAGGCGAAACCGAACATCAATCCCTGGTCTCCCGCACCCTCGTTGTCAATCACACCATGATCGATATCAGGTGATTGGGAGTGTATTCTGATTCTGTACGTATTCTCGTTGAAATGGAACCCAAGATCCGGGATATCGTACCCGATCAAGCGGATCGTATCCCTTGCAACCTTTTCATAATCCACATTGGAGTGGCTTTTCACTTCTCCGGCAAGAAGGCAGAAATTGGTTGTTACAAGAGTTTCGCAGGCAACGTGAGCATCCGGATCATCTTTAAGATGTGCGTCGAGGACAGCATCTGAGATCTGATCACAGATCTTGTCGGGGTGCCCATCGGAAACGGATTCACTTGTAAACATACTACCCATGATAAGATAAACCTCGTCCATTCTGTTGCCGAAAAAGAAAACCGCCTGCCGGCGGCTTGAGGGTGAGCTATCGGCTTTTTAGCACTTTTTTTATTGTGGTTGCAATATTCCCCAAATCATTCCACAGAAGTAATGATACGATAAATTCTGTTTAAGTCAATATCTGGTGGAGATGAATCTTACTCGTCCTCATCCTCTTCAGCAAGATCGGCGATCTCTTCGAGATTGTCCTTATCGAAGTCGCTCCCTGCTTCTTCCAGAGCATCAGAGAGCTCTTCTGACAGTAAATCCATTTTATCCGCATAACGGATTATGATCGCCTCCTCCTGCAGTATTTTTCCGTTTTCCTCTCTTTCCCGAACAATCAGAGCCCGTTCCTTCCGCCTTCTCTTCTCCAGAAAGGCTTTGCCGGAACTGTCGGGGAAAAGGTAATAGAGAAGCTTATCCCGGTGTGTTTCTGCCAGAGGGAGGTCTGTTCCTTCCAGCAGAGGTATCTCCCTGCCGAAGTCCGAGGGGTCGTATCGCCTCTCATCCCTGAAGCCGCATATCTTCTCCCTGTAATCTTCATCGACTGGAAAGGGTGTTTCTCCGTAATATCCTGCAATCAGGTTTTCGTACTGCACCGGATTCACACTCTTTCCAAGAGCCATAAGGTAGGCTTTTACTCCTACTATCTGAGATGTAGGGGTGACAAGGGGACACCAGCCGGCCTTTTTTCGAACTGACTGCACCGCACTCAGAGCTGCGGAAAGAGAATCTGATTTACCGTCTTTCGCAAGCTGGGCTGTAAAATTGCTGTACATCCCACCCGGAATCTGAGCTTTCCATACTTCCTTGTTGGGCGGTGGAAATCCGCACAGATCTTCCATCTCGTGTACGATACCGATAGCGTCTTCTGTTCTTCCTTCAGACAGGCATAGAAGAACTTCTTCCGCCATTGGTGCAAGAGTATCTCTACCGGGCCAGGTGGTTTTATGAGTAGAAAGGGAGAATTCCTGCTCCACTTCACCAATAACTTTTCTCAATTCAGTGTGCAGGGGTTCGATCCTGCCGGGTGAGAGATCCAGACCGGTCTCCAGGCCAAGCGATTCTGCAAAGATGGAGAGCAGCTCAACCGAAGGATGGGAGGCTCCCCCGGCAAGCGGAAGGAAACATACGTCAATATATTCTACACCTGCAAGCATGGCAATAACCGCCGAAATATGGCCGAAACCCGGTGTACAATGAGTATGGCTGACCACAGGCACATTCAGTTTCTGCTTAAGTGCGGTGTAATACTGCCATGTAACGGAAGGCTCCTTCAGACCGGCCATATCCTTGTCCGTAATCATATCCGCGCCAAGTTCCTGCAGCTCGAGTGCCTTACCGACAAAATGATCAATATCGTAGGGGTCCCCGGTGGTGTAGCATATGGCACCGTCAAAAAGCCCACCGGCCTCAGTTGTGCCCTCAAGGGCAGCTTTGAAATTGGGTATGTAGTTGAGCGCATCGAATATTCTCATGATGCCTACTCCGGACCGGACAGCTTCACTGTTGAAATCCTTGACTATATCATCGGGATACGGATCGTACCCGAACAGATTCTGCCCTCTGGAAAGTGCCCTCAGCCTGCATCCGTATGATGCGGCTTTTTCAGCCATCCATCCGAGTCTCTCAAAAGGATCTTCATCAAGATACCTCATGGCGCTGTCCAGCGTAGCTCCCCCCCAGACTTCCATGGTTTTCATACCGGTATCAAGTATCAGAGGCATGAGCCGTAGAATCTGTTCACCGGACATCCTTGTTGCCAGCAGTGACTGCTGCCCATCCCTCAGGGTAACATCAATGAACTCGATCCTGCCACAGCCACGGGGTACCATCCGGGTACTGTGTCCTTCAAAACCAAGCAAACGCTTTACAGAAAACGGCATCTATCATCTCCCTGTTATCTATAGTAAGTTGCCCGAATGCTCAACACTAAGAAAGCACACTTTCTTACGCAACTTCAACAGGGACGGAGCTTTTGTTTACAACACTTGTGAACGGTAATCCTTCTGGATATAGTGCCATGGTTCCAAGTGGGCTGAAGTTGTATTATCTTTTAGCCAATCCACGGAGGTATTATTGAATAAGAACGTGAAGGTTATCGCCAGCCTTGTCAGAAAAGCTAAGAAAAATCTCCTCCAGGGCAAGAGGGAAGAAGCCCTTGAGTATATGAGAAAAGCTGTCACTGTTGACGATAACAACGGGGTTCTTGTTCAACTGATACAGGCTATCGGCAGGAAAAAACTGATCACGGAATCTGAAGATCAGCCACTGGTAACTCCGGAGATGCCCGCAGCAGAACAGGCTGAGCCGGAACCGGTGGAAGTTCTGGAGGAGACCTGGACATCAGAAGAACAGGCTGAAGAGCAACTTGTGGAAGATCTGGATGAGGCCTGGATAGTAGAAGAAAAGGCCGAGGAGGAACCGGTAGAAGTTCTGGAGGAGTCCTGGATAATAGAAGAACAGACCGATAAGAAACCAGAACCCGAGACGAAAGCTATGAAGAATAACCAGGAAAGGACAACATCAATGCCTTCCGAGGATCAACTCACTAAACTGTTTGAAGCATCAGACAGAGAATTCGATAATGGTAATCAGCAGAAGGCCATCGCCTATCTGAAGAAAGCCAGAAAATTGGATCCGGATAATCCCGAGGTCACATCGAGGATCAATCTTCTCAAAATCAGGATCAAATCGGCCAACCTTATCCAGATTGCCGGAAAGAGGCTCGGGTTAGGGGAAACTACAAGGGCTATCAGTCTGGCACGTCAGGCTTTCAGCATGAGACCTGATACAGCAGGCCTTGATGAACTGCTTTCGGAACTTGAAAGCATGCCTGGAATTTCTTCCTCAACATCAGAAGTCAGTGATTTTAGAGAGGCAGAACCCGGTTCGGGCGATGAATACATTTCGAGAATACGCCAGCTTGTGCAGGATAATTCCCTGGAAGAGGCCGCATCTGTTGCTGAAGAAGCCTTCAATATTTTCCCCGATAATAAACTGGTAGTAGAGTTTGTCGAAAACTTCCAGAAACTCGGACTGCTGGAATAACGGGTAAGTTTCTAACCGGAGAAGAAATCCGGAACGCAAGTCAGAAGAATACCAAGGATAAGAGCGGCTATTCCTATCAGGAATACAAAACCGGTAATCACCGGATGAAGTTTCTTCCCCAGCATTACGAATCCTGTCACTGCAAGCAGAAAGCCCGGGATCAACAGCGCAAGATAGGTGTAGTTCAAAGAGATCTCCTTATTATATTTTCAAGTATGCTGAATCGTACCACCGGGAATAACACTCACCAGAAGCTAAGTCAAGCTTTTTGACCTGAGAGCTTCTCCCAGTTAATCTTTTCCTCCTCTGATAAAGAGGTAGGCAGCGAGACTTCCACATGAACCAGCTGGTCACCTTTCGCTCCTCTGTACGGAACTCCCTTTCCGGAAATTCTCAGAACCGTTCCCGGCTGGGTTCCGGGATGAATCTTCAGAACGATCTTACTGTCCAGCGTGCGTATCTTCAGTTTTGTTCCAAGAACTGCCTGGGGAGCGGTAATTTTCACTGTACAGTGAACATTTCTGCCATCTCTCCTGAAAAATTTATCAGGGTTAACCCTGAGCTTAACCATTACTGTCTTCCGCGAAGGTGTTGCAAGACGGAGCACCGACCCGTCATCCGAACCTGCTGGAATGTTCAGGTCCATTGTCTCGGAGGAAATGACGGAGCCCGTTCCATGACACCTTGAGCAGATATCTTTAAAGGTATTGCCTGCGCCGGAGCAGGCGGGGCAGGGCATGACCATCTGACCCTGCTGTACTCTGCCCGAACCGCCGCATTGACTGCAGGTTTCCTCGCCGGAGCCGCCTGCTCCCATGCATACAGGACACATAGTCGGCATTTCAAGGTTTGCCCTTACCGTACCTCCAAGAGCTGCGGTTGTGAATGGAACAGATACGACAACGGTGTGCCTTGCGGCTCTTCTCTGGCCAAAATCGCCCCCTGTGCCGAACCCGCCGCCACCAAACATGGAGCGGAGAATATCCGCCAGACCACCGCCGCCGAAGGAACTGGAGGCCTGTCCGCCGGCATCATCCCATGAAAAGTCTCCGCCGCCCTTTCGGATCTGATCGTACTTTTCTCTCTTCTCTCTGGTGCCGAGAATATCGTATGCTTCAGAAATCTCCTTGAAGCGCTCCTCGGCTTTTTTATCCCCGGGATTTGCATCGGGATGATATTTTTTGGCCAGCTTCCGATAAGCCTTCTTCAGTTCCTCCTGCGATGAGGTCTCATCAACTCCCAGGGCCGAATAGAGGTCTTTATTCACTTGCTTCTATTCTCCCCCTTCATCTTCAGACTGTTCTCCGGCCATGGAAGGCAAAACAGGTTTACCTACCTTGACCCTTGCAGGACGGAGAAGGTCCTGCCCGATACAGTAACCTTTCTGAAAGACTTCGAGAACCGTATCCTTATCAAGACCTTCTTTGCTCTCAGCGAGCATGGCTTCATGGATATTGGGGTCGAATGGATCATCCTGGGCGACCTCCAGCTCATTAAGTCCCTCCTGCTTCAGGATACTGACCAGCTGCTCGGATGTCTTCATAAGGCCGTCAGCTATCTCCTCAACGGAATGGCCCCCTTCTTTTACGAGCTGTTCTGCCCTGTGATAATTGTCCAGAACTGCGAGAAGCTCCTGTATCAGGTCCTTCTTGCCCTGCTCGCAGAGCCGCCTGAAATCCCTTGCCTGGCGTTTCCTGTAGTTATCGAATTCCGCCTGCAGACGCAGGAGTTTCTCCTGAAGCTGAAGTCTGACGGGATCGGGTTCAAATCCGACGGAAGGTTCCTGGCTTTCTGTCTTCTTCTCTTCAGTCATGTTTTCAGCTTCCGGAACTTCCTGCATATCGATCGAATCTTCCTGTGGTTCCGAAACGGGATTTTTTCGCCTTGCGGAGGTTCCATTCCTTCTTTTCATGCTTCTTCTTGGATCCACCATCAGTCATCAACTACTTCGTAGTCAGCATCGACAGTGTTAGCATCGTCTCCGCCGGAATCGGACGTTCCCGCAGCCTCCCCCGGCTGTTCACCTGAGTCTGCCGCCTGCTGCTGAGCCTGCTGCTGCTGCTTGTAGAATGCTTCCCCGAACTGCTTCCATGTTTCCTGAAGGCTGTCGAATTTCTGCTTTATCAGATCGTCATCTTCTCCCTCAAGAGCTTTCTTCATATCCGATACCGCCGAGTCAAGCCTCGATCTATCATCCAGAGCTACCTTATCTCCGTAATCCTTCATCTGTTTCTCTATTTCGAAGACCATAGCGTCGGCATGGTTACGCCTCTCAATTATCTGCTTCTTTTTCTCGTCTTCCTCGGCATGAGCCTCAGCATCGTGCAGCATCTTCTCGATTTCATCCTCGGAGAGCCCGCTGGAAGCTTCTATTGTGATCTTCTGTTCCTTACCGGTGGCTTTATCTTTTGCCGCGACGTGGAGAATCCCATTGGCATCGATATCGAATGACACTTCTATCTGCGGCATTCCCCTTGGAGCAGGTGGAATTCCGTCAAGAACGAATCTTCCAACGGTTCTGTTATCGGCGGCCATTTTTCGCTCACCCTGAAGGACAATGATCTCAACCTGAGGCTGATTGTCAGCAGCGGTGCTGAATATCTGGCTTTTCTTCGTAGGAATAGTTGTGTTCTTCTCAATGATGTGTGTGGCAACTCCACCGAGGGTTTCAATACCAAGCGTAAGCGGAGTAACATCGAGGAGCAGTACATCCTTGACATCACCTGAAAGTACTCCAGCCTGGATGGCCGCTCCTACGGCAACCACTTCATCCGGATTGACACCCTTGTGAGGCTCCTTGCCGAATATCTCGGTAACTTTCTTCTGAACAAGCGGCATCCGAGTCTGTCCGCCTACCAGAATGACATCGTCTATGTCGGACGCGCCCAGTCCGGCATCCTTCAGAGCTGTTCTGCAGGGCTCTACGGTCTTGTCCACAAGGTCATCAACCAGCTGTTCGAGTTTTGATCTTGTAAGAGTCATATCGAGATGCTTTGCCCCGGCAGAATCGGCCGTGACGAAGGGTAGGTTGATGTTGGTGCTCTGCGTTGTTGAAAGCTCGCACTTGGCAGTTTCAGCAGCTTCCTTGAGCCTCTGAAGAGCCATCATGTCTTTGGACAGGTCGATTCCCTGCTGTTTCTTGAATTCTGCAACCATCCAGTTAATGATGGCATGGTCGAAATCGTCTCCGCCCAGATGAGTGTTGCCGTTGGTTGACTTGACCTCAAAGACACCATCACCAATTTCGAGTATTGAGATATCGAAGGTTCCTCCACCGAGGTCGTACACAGCTATTGTTCTGTTGGAGGATTCCTTGTCCAGTCCATAAGCAAGAGCAGCCGCTGTGGGTTCATTTACGATCCTCTCCACTATCAGGCCGGCGATCTTTCCGGCATCCTTGGTGGCCTGCCTCTGGCTGTCGTTGAAATACGCTGGAACGGTCACAACCGCTTTTTCGACCTTTTCTCCAAGGTAATCCTCAGCGGTCTGTCTCATTTTCTGCAGGATCATTGCTGATATCTCCGGCGGGGAGT
>JAUWSQ010000073.1 GCA_030609965.1 Candidatus Fermentibacterota bacterium | reverse complement strand
TTCGGCTTATATCACTTCCAAGTATTTCCATCGTGTCAAAAAGAGGGGTTGAGACAGCTTTGCCGCTGATGGCGATATACAATGGCTGAGTAAGGTACTTCAGTTTGATGTCCAGCTTTTCCGAAAGATCCTTGAAGAGCAGGTAGATGCTCTCCTTGCTGAAGTTTTCAAGCTTTTCAAGTTCCCAGAGTATTATCTGAAGAATTTCGCTGGTTTGGGTCTCATCCATATCCTTCAGAAGCAGTTCGTCTTTTGTAAGGGGAATTCTGTTGCTGAAGAAATGACCGGTCAGTCCTCCCCAGTCCGAAAGGCTGGTCATTCTGCCTTTGCAGATTTCAAGTATTGCTCCGAAGTACTCTCTGTTCAGACCCCACTCCACAAGCCTGTCCAGAAGTTCATCGGTCGTGAAATCCTCTCTCAAATATCTGCCGTTGAGCCAGAGAAGCTTATCAAGATCGAAAACCGGCCCGCCAAGACTGATATCCTCAAGCCTGAAATTTTCTATCATTTCTTTGAGTGAGAATTTTTCCTTGTCATCCGAGAGGTGCCAACCCATCATACCCGCGTAATTGAGAAGGGCTTCGGGAAGGATTCCGGTTTTTCTGTACCAGTTTATGGATACGGGGTTCTTTCTTTTGGATAGCTTGCTTTTGTCCTTGTTGCGGAGAAGGGGAAGATGACAGAAAACAGGCGGTTCCCACCCTAAGAATTCGTAAAGGAGGACATGCTTGGGCACGGAGTTGATCCACTCCTCACCCCTTATGATATGGGAGATCTTCATAAGTTGATCATCAACAACGACCGCCAGGTGGTATGTTGGAAATCCGTCGGCCTTCATTATCACCTGGTCATCAATGGATGCCCAGTCTTTCTCTATTTTTCCTCTGAGCAGATCCTCAAAGACACATGTGCCCTCAAGGGGCACCTTCATTCTCACGGTGAATTCCTCACCCGCATCAACTCTCTTTGCCGCTTCCTTCGGTGGGATATCTCTGCACTTCCTGTCGTATCCGCTTCCGGAACCAGCTTTCTGCCTTTCCTTCCGGACATCGGCAAGATGTTCCCTGCTGCAGAAACAGGGGTAGGCATGACCTTCGGCAATCAATCTGTCTATGTATTCGTGGTAGATCTCAAGCCTTTCGCTTTGTCTGTATGGTCCGTACGGTCCGCCGATGTCTGGACCTTCATCCCATTCCAGACCGAGCCACTTAAGAGAATCAATGATCGCTTTTTCCGATTCCACGGATGATCGCTCTCTGTCCGTATCCTCGATTCGCAGAATAAAGCTTCCGTTGTTCTTCTTTGCCCAGACATATCCGAAAAGGGCCTGATATGCAGTTCCTACATGAGGGTCACCGGTTGGTGAAGGGGCCAGTCTTGTTCTGATTTCATTATCTGTCATACGAACCTTTCAGCTGTATCATGGTACTTTTTCAATACCGAATATAAGCATCGGGCTGTACTTTGCAGTAACGGTCGCTATAACGATTCGGAAAAGTGGCTTCATTCGGCTTATAGAGGCCATGTAAATAGTATCACTTGTACTACTATTGTGTATGTGATATTGTTACTGCTGCTTACTTAAAAAGTTGAGTCTATTCCTTTGGTATTTGTCTTACCGGAATGGTATGGAGGGCTATGAAACTAGAAGAATTTCAGGCAAAGAAGGTGTTCAGGGAATATGGTATCCCGGTCCCTGATGGAACAATGGTAACCACTGCAGAGGAGGCCAGGAGCGCTGCCGAACAGATTGAATGTCCTGTGGTTGTTAAAGCACAGGTTCAGGCCGGTGGCCGAGGTAAGGCAGGAGGAGTAAAACTTGTAAAAACACCCGCCGAAGCTTACATGGCAGCCGACTCGATACTTGGTATGGATATAAAGGGTTTCAAAGTTGAAAGGCTGCTTGTCGACCCGGCAGTTTCAATAGCCGGAGAGTATTATGTAGGCATTACATTTGACAGAAGGAAGAAACTGCCTGTTATGATGGTCTCCGCGTCCGGTGGAGTGGATATTGAAAAGGTTGCGTCGGAAACCCCCGAGCAGATATTCTTTCAGGAGATCAACCCGGAGAGAGGGCTCCGATCATTCGAAGCAAAGCAGCTTGCATTCCAGTTGTTCAAAGACAAGAAAAAAGCTCTTGCGTCAGCTTCTATTATGATGAAACTGTGGGATTGCTTTCATGGCATTGACGCTTCACTGGTAGAGATTAACCCCCTTGCTGAACTCGAGGATGGTTCAATTATCGCACTTGATGCCAAAATAGTACTGGATGACAACGCTATGTTCAAGCATCCTGTAATGGAAGAAATGCGGCTTCCCACTCCCTCCGAGCAGAAGGAACTCGACGCGAAAAGCCACGGCCTCAGCTATGTACAGCTCGATGGCAATATAGGCTGCATGGTAAACGGAGCTGGTCTCGCCCTTGCAACTATGGACCTGATCAAACACCTCGGAGGCTCTCCGGCCAATTTCCTCGATATCGGTGGAAGCTCAAGCCCGGGGAAGGTCATTCATGCCATGGAGCTTCTTATCTCGGACAGTAATGTGAAAGCCGTATTTATTAATGTCTTCGGCGGCATCACTCGATGTGATGATGTTGCAAACGGGCTGGTTGCAGCACTGCAGGAAATAAGAACAGAGATTCCCCTTGTTATACGTCTGGCTGGAACCAACGAGGAGGAGGGTATCAGGATACTCTCTGAATTCGGGATTACAGCATTGAAAGATATGACAGAGGGAGCAAGAGAAGCCATCCGCCTTGCGGAAGAGGGAGGCGATAGCTGATGAGCATACTGATAGATGAAAGTACCAGGATAATGGTTCAGGGGCTCGGCCGCGACGGATCCTTCCACGCTGAACAGATGAAAACTTACGGAACTAATATCGTCGCAGGTGTTCATCCGGGAAAAGGCGGAAGCAGTATTCATGGTTTTCCAGTGTTCAATACCGCAGAAGAAGCTGTACATGAAACAGGCGCTGAATGCACTGTTATTTTTGTACCTGCACCTTTTGCGGCGGATGCTATTCTTGCCGGAGCTAACGCTGGAGCAGGACTTGTCGTTGCTGTCACCGAGGGTATTCCTGTCCTGGATATGTCAAAAATCGTCAGGGAACTCAATGAACTGGGTACATGTCTTGTGGGTCCAAACTGTCCCGGCCTGATCTCTCCTGAAAAATCAAAGGTAGGAATCATGCCCGGGGGTATATTCAGAAAAGGTTCGATTGGAGTCATCTCCAGAAGCGGAACCCTGACATACGAAGTTGTTAACCAGCTTACACTTGCCGGATACGGGCAGTCAACTGCGATAGGAATGGGAGGAGACCCTGTTGTCGGAATGAAGTACAACGATTACCTTGAACTTTTCGAGGAAGACAGAGAAACCGAGCTGGTGGTAATCGTCGGAGAGATAGGAGGAACAGACGAACAGGATGCTGCGACTTTTGTGAAGGACAGAATAAGTAAACCGGTGGTTGGTTATGTTGTCGGTCGCAGTGCTCCGCCGGGCAAGAGGATGGGGCACGCAGGCGCCATTATTTCGGGCGCTGACAGCACTGTTGAAGCCAAGGTTGCTTTTCTCAGAAAGAAGGGTATTCCGGTTGCGGATACTGTAGAGCAGATTGTCGATCTTGTTGGCGATGGACTGGGAGGAAAAAATTGAGAGAACTCAATGTTGCAAGGATAACGGAAGCTGTGAAGGATCTGAGCATCAGAACGAATCTATATCTACCAGATGATGTGAAGAAGGCTCTTCAGTCATCACTTGAGAAGGAAGAATCACCGCTGGGAAGGGAGATTCTTCAGGTTATCCTTGATAACCATGATATTGCTGAAAGAGAGAAAATGCCCATATGCCAGGATACTGGCGTGGCTATCGTTTTTCTGGAGGTCGGACAGGAAGTGCATCTCATCGGGGGTGCTCTGGACGATGCCGTCAACGAAGGCGTAAGGCAGGGTTACAAGGAAGCCTATCTTCGAAAATCGATGGTTGCCGACCCAGTCATTAAAAGAAAGAACACCGGTGATAATACTCCCGCAATCATCTACACCAGGATAGTTCCCGGAGAAAAAGTGAAGATCGTCTTCGCCCCCAAGGGCGGCGGGGCTGAGAACATGAGCGAAGTACGTATGATGACAGCTGCCGACGGTATAGAAGGTGTAAAGAATTTCGTGGTTGACAGGGTTTCAAGATCTGGAGGTAATCCCTGCCCTCCGATAGTTATTGGTGTAGGCCTGGGCGGCAGTTTTGAAAGATGCGCCATGCTTGCGAAGGAAGCTCTCATGAGAACGATCGGCGAGCCAAATCCCGATCCGGTTTACGATGAGGTTGAAAAGGATCTTCTCAGGAGAATAAACAACCTGGGAATCGGGCCGCAGGGGCTTGGTGGCAGAACCACAGCGCTGGCGGTTCATATAAAGATGGTTCCATGCCATATCGCTTCGATGCCGGTTGCAGTTAATATTCAATGCCATGTCAGCAGGCATGGCGAAACGATTATCTAGGAGGAGATCCAATTGAAAACTGTTGAGCTTAGAACTCCCCTGGATGACAAGCAGATTGCCAATCTTGAATCCGGGGACAAGGTATTCCTTTCCGGCGAGATATACACTGCACGCGATGCTGCCCACAAGAAACTTGTAGCACTGATCGAGGAGGGGAAGGATCTCCCCTTCGACCTTCAGGGAGCAATTATCTACTACGTTGGTCCGGCCCCCTCAAAGCCGGGACAGGTGATGAACTCCGCAGGCCCCACAACAAGTTACAGAATGGATCCCTTTGCCCCTCTTCTCCATGAGCGTGGCCTAAAGGGAACCATCGGAAAGGGGCCAAGATCCATGAAAGTGCGTGATTCAATGGTTAAAAATGGATGTGTTTACTTCGCTGCCGTAGGTGGAGCCGCTGCTGGAATTGCTTCTACAGTTAAAGAAGCCAAGGTAATAGCTTACGATGAGCTTGGACCAGAAGCTATAAGAAGGCTGGTCGTTGAAAGGATGCCTCTGTTCGTAGTTAATGATACCGGAGGCAACGATCTCTTTGAGGCGGGTGTTGCAGAGTATAGATGTGAGGAATAGTGGAACGGAACCAATTTTTTCTTTTGAATGGGATGGTAAAATGAAAAATTTCGACCTGACACTGAATAACCTCGGTGACCTTTTCCCCGATCACTTTTCCGAGGAACAGATAGCTAAAGCAAAAACTATATTTCTGAAGGAAATGGCGTACAGGATGCACAGTTTCTACAAAGGGAAAATGATGACCGTTCCCAAGGCAGGCGTGTACGGGTTCAACTGGTTCAATGTCTGGTATACTCCAGGTGTATCCAAGGTTTCCACCACCATCCGGGATAACAACGAAGCAGCATACGATCTTTCAAACAAAGGCAATTTCATAGGCGTAGTAAGCGACTCAACCAGGGTTCTGGGTGATGGTGACTGTACTCCTCCCGGCGGTCTGGGAGTAATGGAAGGCAAGGCCTTCCTTATGAAATATCTCGGAGGAGTGGATGCTGTAGCTCTCTGCATCGACAACCGCGATAAGGATGGGAAACCGGATGCTGATAAGATCATCGATTTTGTTAAGATGGTTCAGCCAAGCTTCGGCGGGATTAACCTCGAAGACATATCCCAGCCAAACTGCTTCAAGGTTCTGGACACCTTGAGGGAGGAGTGCGATATCCCGGTATGGCACGATGATGCCCAGGGGACCGGGTGCGTCACGCTTGCCGGGTTGTTTGGGGCGCTTGAAGTGGTAGGGAAGAAGCTGGAGGATGTCCGTATAGTATTCATAGGCGCCGGGGCTTCGAACACAACAATAGCCAGGCTGATAATAACCGCAGGTGGTGACCCGCAGAAGATGGTGATGTTCGATTCAAGAGGCAGTCTTTCAACCGATCGGGAAGACATCAAGGCTGATAAACGTTTCTACAGAAAATGGGAACTCTGCCAGGCCATGAACCCTGATAAGATCCAGACCCATCCGGAGGCCATCAAGGGAGCCGATGTTCTGATAGCAGTTTCAAGGCCCGGACCGGGTCTTATTCCTCCCGAATGGATAAGATCCATGGCAAAGGATGCAATCGTGTTTGCCTGCGCTAATCCAGTTCCCGAGATCTACCCATACGAGGCCAGAGAGGCTGGCGCTGCGGTTGTAGCTACCGGAAGGGGAGATTTCCCCAACCAGGTGAATAACTCGCTTGGTTTCCCCGGGATACTGAAAGGTTCTCTGCTGGTCAGAGCCAGGAAGATAACGGATAACATGGCCGTTGCCGCGGCGCGTTCCCTGGCTAATTTTGCCGGGAAGAAGGGATTCAGCGCTGATTATATAATTCCTACAATGGATGAAGCGGATGTTTTTCCGGAAGAAGCGGCGGATGTGGCCATGCAGGCTATCAAGGATGGTGTTGCGCGGCTTGATAAAACAAGAGAACAGGTTCTGGAGGAAGCAAGGGCGGACATCATGGAATCCAGGAGCCTGGTGAACAGGCTGATGGAGGAAGGCTTCATAAAGGAACCACCGCATGAACTCATCGAGGAAGCTCTCAAGATTGCGGTTGATTCCGTAAGCTGAGGTATCTGTCGGGGGATTGCTCTGCAGTCCCCCGATCGGAATATTGCACGAGTATTACCTTTGAAGGTGCGGGAAAGGAAACAACATGAATGAAATCCTTATGACAAGAAGAAGAAAGATCATCCGTTTCACCTGTCATGGGGTACCGACTAAACCAGGGACAGCAGGCATGCTTTTCACCGCACTCGGAAAGATGAGTATAAATATCCTTCATATGTTCAATACGGAACATGGAGGTGAAGATGGAGATATATCCTTCAGTGTGACAGAAGGCTGCTTTGAAAAGGCAAACGAAGTTCTTAATGAAGTGAAGGATAAGATAGGAATTGAGAATATCTCCGTACAGCACGATCTTGCGATACTCAGTTTCGACCTCGAGGAGACCGTTTGTGAAACGGTTATAGGAACAATGACCCTTGCATTGAGCGCTCTGGCTAAGGAACATATCGATGTAAAGCACATAGCCGCCAGCAGGAACAGGGTCTTTGTCGTTCTATCGGATGAGGTTGCTGATACCGCTTCTTACACACTCAGCAGGGTGCTGAAAGAAGATCCGATCATCCACCACATCTGACTCGGGACCCCGAACCCTTTAGTCGGCCTAAGGCATCCTGTGGAAACGTTAAAGTAATATCTGGAGGATCATTCTGGAGGAGGGGACAAAATGAGGATATCAAATATTTCGCTTATGCTTCTTATACTTTCATCGCTTGGAGGAGCATATACTGCGCCAGGCCCCGTTGAAGTATTCAACTGGGTAGCCTACCCCGAAGCCGGTAATCCCGAACTTGTGAACCCGGCAGGTTTCAGTTTTGTGAACAGCCTCAGGCTTCGGCTCGGTATGGCAGCATCCGATAGTGTCTTTGAGGGGTTTGACAGGATTTCCATTGCATTCCCGGGCGCAGGTCTTTCCGGATGGTGGGATGACGATGTCAGTATGAGGAAATTCACGTTTTCCACCAGCATGGATATTTTTGAAAACACCGCTTCAATCGGAATTGGATACACATGGTTCGACCCCACAGTTAAAACCAGCCCCTATTCAGGGAAGAATTTCTATACGCTTGGAATGATTGTCCGCCCTCTGGAATGGTTCAGTTTCGGTCTTGTGAGAAGAGGAGGGGTGGATCTCCCAGGAGATACAGACGTTGAAACCGCATACAGAGCCGGTTTTGCGATCAGACCGCTGGGAGAGGATCTCACGATCGTTGCCGACCTTGAAACCGGAACGCAGTTCGAGAATTACAGTTTTTCAGCAGGGGCTGAAGTCCGTCCCCTGGAGGGACTCGCCATCAGAGTTGATGCAGGAGAGGATTACCTTAGCCTGGGACTGGAAGCCGGGTTCGGAAACGCTGCTCTTTCGTATGGCGCGATCACCGATGATGATTATTCTTACTCCTCTTCCAGGGGAGATATAACCTTCAATGCGGGTCCCGGGCCGAATCTGCTTGCACCATCCGGATTATTCGTTCGATTTGAGACCGGTGAATTCGATGAACTCAGGCAGAGGGTTTTCCTGGGATCTGTTCAGCCATGCTTTACTGAAACTGCCCTTCTTCTGGACAGGATCGCTTCGGATAATTCAATTGCCGGAGTGATAATTGATATAGAGGGATCGGCTGGCTCCCTGGCGCAGGCCGAGGAAGTAAGGAATCTACTGCAGCGGATAAAGGGTTCCGGAAAGAAGATCTATTTTTACCTGGAGGGTGGCGGCAACGCTGAGTATTATCTTGCTTCCTGCGGCAGCAGAATCTGGATTCACCCAAACGGAAGTATTTCGTTCACAGGCCTCGCTTCGGAGGCGTTCTTCCTCAGGGAATTCCTGGATCGATTCGGGATCTATCCCGACCTCCTGCACATAGGTGAGTATAAAAGCGCAAGTGATATGCTGACCCGTTCGGAAATGTCGGATGCCCAGAGAAGGGCTACAACCGATCTCCTTGAATCTCTGCAGCGTGAGCTTACAGCAGGCGTTGCCAATGGTACGGGGCTTGAACCCGCACAGCTTCACGTAATAATGAACACCGGGTCTTACACAGCCGGGAGAGCGGTAACAGCCGGTATGGTACACGGTATCTGTTATCAGGATGAGGTTGAGGAGAGAATCTCCGATGAACTGGGTGCCGGTATATCCGTAATTTCAATGGAAAACTATGCCGCGTCCCTGCCTGCTGATGACGAATGGGGTCCGGACAGTCATATCGCGGTTGTAGTGGCGACTGGCTTTATTAACAGGGGAGCGAGCGGTTCATCCTTCCCCTTAGGCAGGGTCATGGGCAGTGAGACTGTTTGTGATCTTCTCCGGGAGGCTGCCTCACAAACCGGTGTTCAGGCCATCGTACTGAGAATAGACTCCCCCGGAGGGGATGCCCTTGCAAGTGCGGATTTGCACCATGCGGTTGAAAGAATACGTAGAGAAATCCCGGTAATAGTTTCCATGGGTGATGTAGCAGCATCAGGCGGTTACCACATGGCCTGCGGAGCTGATAGAATTTTCGCCGACAGGATGACCGTTACAGGTTCCATAGGGATAATAACAGGTAAATTCTCCTTTGGCGGTTTGATGGACAGTCTGGGAATAAACACTGAGGAAATATCAACAGGCCCAATGTCAGCTATGAGCAGCCCATTCCGTCCGTACACCGACGCACAGAGGGGAAGATTATTCGATCTCATGGAGGACAGCTACAATCTTTTCGTTGAAACGGTAGCCCTGGGCAGGGATATGACCGCAGAAGAAGTGGATTCCATAGGACGCGGCAGGATATGGTCCGGCAGCGATGCCCTGGAAATAGGAATCATTGACGAGTGCGGAGGAGTTATTGACGCGGTTAACTACGCTGCAAGTCTTACCGGAATGGACATCGACGAAGAGCCGGAAGTTCGAATTTATCCGACACCGTCTTTTCCGGGAAACTTAGCATTTCCCGGTTTTGGAGTTTCTGAATATCTTGTTGAATTTCTGGGGTCAGATCAGGTTTTGTACTTGATGCAGCCGGGAAGTATTGATTAGACTCTGAACAGAAAGGATGGACTGAGATGAAGGTTGATGTAAGTTTCGAAAACGGATTCGAGAAAGCCTTTGTTGCTGGTATAGTTCTTGTTGCCATGGCTGCGATGTTCCTTGTGGGTTATCTGATATCACCCGGAGCAGCATATGCCGAATGGGACAGTTCAAGCGGCTTCGGCGACAGCTATTATCTCAAGGAGATTTCAGACAATATTGAAGATGTGTCAGATGAGCTTTCAGGAATATCGGGAACCCTTTCTGATATAGAGAGGGCGCTGCCCTGAACAGTTCAGAATCGAGATTCCTGTTTGCTGCGATCATCCTTGCTTCGCTGTTTTTACTGTTACTTCCCTATGGTAGGGTTTTCCTGTCTCATCAGCAGAGGATCATTGCTGATCCAATGCCTGACGCAACCGTTAAAGACGATTCCGACGTTCATGATCATGTATGGCATTTCTGGTGGGTGGCGAATGCGCTTTGCAAAGGCATTGATCCCCGATACTGTGATCTGATATACCCTCCGACCGGTCTTTCCCTGGTTTACCACCATATCGGCTGGTTCGATACTTACGTTTTTGCTTATGCAGGAATAAGCGCTGCTGACCCGGTTCTTTCATTCAACCTGTCGCTGCTTTTTGGTACTCTTCTCACAGGACTGTTCGGCTGGTACCTTGCCAGATCATGGGGCGCAGACAGATACGGCGCACTCTTTTCGGCTCTTGCTCTGGTCTGGCTTCCTTCCAGAACTGCTCACCTTCTGCAGCATTATCAGCTTGCAAACTGCTGGGCACTGATCGCTT
>JAUWSQ010000036.1 GCA_030609965.1 Candidatus Fermentibacterota bacterium | reverse complement strand
GGCGGAGCTTATGAGCATAGCATAAGCTGGGCCAAGCGCGGAGCGGAGGTGGAGAGCAGCGCACCACAGTCGGCAGAACCTCAGCGGTGCGCTGCGGCTGAGCTTTTAACCGAAAACTTCTGAAAATTCTGGAAATTCTGAACTCTGGTACCCCTAACGGGATTCGAACTTTCGTATGGATTTATCATTCAACATGCGAAGAGTAGCTGAACGGAATCGGTTTCAGTCTCTTATACTTACGGAGCCCATCATATGTTCGGTCAGAACCTTTATCATCGCATCATGATCGGCTTTTCCAGCGGTTTCGCGCACGGAGTGCATTGAGAGCATCGGGTTCCCCACATCAACGCTTCTTATGCCAGTCCTGGTGGATGTTATGGGTCCTATAGTGCTTCCGCAGGGCATATCGTTCCTGCTTACGAAATACTGGACATCAACACCTGATCGTTCAGCGCAGGTTTTAAAGTAGGCGGATGTTACATCACTGGATGTGTATTTCTCCGCGGCATTAACTTTGATTACAGGGCCACCTCCCAGAACCGGCCTGCACCCGGGATCATGCTTTTCGGGGTAATTCGGGTGGACAGCGTGCGCTCCATCTGCGGAAACCTGAATACTTCTTGCGAGACACCTGAAATATTCGTTCCTCCCCCCTGCAAGCCTCTCTATGACCGAATCGAGGAATGCTGACCTTGCTCCGTTAAGAGTTCTGGAACCCACTTCTTCACTGTTAAAAAGAGATACCAGCCTGGTCTCATGGCTATCTTCCGAAGACAGGAGAGCCTCAATAGCTGCGTGGCACATCGTGAGGTTATCGAGCCTTCCGGAGAAGATGAAATCATCTTCCAGACCGCCCAGGGCAGCCGGTTGAGGATCCCATACTTCCATGGACCACCCTGAAACGGAATCCCTCTGCACATCTGCTGATTCGCATGCAAGTGACAATACATCATCGAATACAGCACCTGCAGATGAGAAGAGAAGCGGTGTATTCTTTTCGGGATCCACCTTGAAACCATTCTTGTTGATTTCCCTCTCGATATGTATTGCCGGGGATGCCATACGGAAAATTGGTTTTCTGATCATGAATGATCTTCGGGAAATACTGTTGCCTGCGCGAACGGCTAGCGTTCCGGCAAGCGAAAGGTCCCGGTCGAACCAGGTCGCAAGTATGGGGTTGCCGTACAATTCAACACCCAGGACGCTGATATTCTCTTTTTTTCTATCCGATTCCGGCTTTATCCTGAAGCCGGGAAAATCTGTGTGGGCTCCTATTATCCTGCATCCTGTTGTTTCACAGGCCTCTGTACCTGTAACACCCGCTATAATTGATGATGATGAACGGATTGTATAAAACCTTACATCTGTTCCGATGTTCCAGGAATCACCCTCTTCCAGCCTGACAAAGCCTTTCTCATCGAGTTTGGCTGCAAGGCGCATAACAGCCAGCGAGGCTGTGGGTGAACTGTCAAGGAAGGAAAGAAGATCCGGTACACAACTGTCGCTTTTCATTGTTTCCTGCACTTTCAGTGTTAGTGCTAAATTTCAATCGCTGCAGCCGGGCTGTCCGACATTTCCGCCGATCCGGCTCTGAAATTCTGCCTGACCTGGTACATGAACGCCTGAAGCCTTGCTTCGTTATCGGTGTCTTCCTGCCCGTCGAATGCCAGGTTCAGCCATGGAAGGTTCCTGTGTTCTTTTCTTATCTTCTTGCTTATTGCGGTAACGACGGTTCCAGGGAGACATGTGAAAGGGAAGATATTGATTGCGCCGTCTATCGATGCTTTATCATTGAATGCAAGAGGAGCGCCAACACAGAGGATCGCTTCCCCCCCTATGTTCTCTTTCATGTAAGGCTGTGCAGCGCTCATTATATCTTCAGGTTCCAGGCCGGGACGGTCAGAGAGGAGATCGGCAAACGGGGCTTCCAGTTTTCCTCGAAGCCTCTTCATTATCTTCTTTCTTGAGTATCCCTTGATAAGATCAACGATCTGCTTTCTGTTTTTGGATTTATTGATGAAAGAATGATTTACATACTCGAACCACTCCATAAGCGGAGTATAAAGGACTTCCCCGCCAAGAGCTTCGATACGCTGATCCGTATGAGAGTGCGCGAAGGGGTCGTTCCTTACGTAAATCTCACCGAACATCAGGATCAGAGGTTTAGGAACATCCTTTCTTGGAATACTCATGAATTCCAACGCCGCTTCTTCAAGTACCGGAATAAGAGATTCTCCGCTGCTCATGGCTTCTGAAGTTGCGACAAGGTACTTATCAAATACCATGTCAGTCGATCCTTTTTGAAGTTCGTAGGGGCGGATTCTGTAGAGAGCGCTTTTCAGAACATCACCTGCTACGGCAGCCCGGAGCATATCCATCTGGAATCCCACGGTAGATAGCTCTTTGACGGATGTATAAGAATCGCTTGATGTTGCGGTAATTATAGGGACATCTTCGTAACCAAGCCTGTCAAGAAGTATCCTGTGATAACTGCAGTACTGGCCGAAGCGGCACGGTCCTGAAGCAGTGCCTATAAAGAAGGCTGTTTCGGAGGGATTGTTATCCCTTAATACGGAAAGCATGTTTCCCGCTGTAATGATAGCTGGATAACATTCCTTGCCGGTTGTCACGGAGCGGCCCAGCGCGACGGATTCCCTGTTCGTAGGAGGTATTTTGACGGCTTCAACACCATGCTTTCTGGCCGCTGCTACGGCTACCCAGGTTGCGTCACCAAGCCAGGGAATCCAGACCGTCCTGCTTCCGATATCCATGTTCCTGTTGCCAAGCTGTTGGGAGAAAGGAGAAGTTCCATGTTCCCTTCTCCCCTTAATCGCATCCATAAAGGCTTCACATCTGGTGATTACCCCTGCATCGGCAGCATGTTCATCGATCTCTATGGTCAGCATCGGTTTCTCACCCATTATTTTTGATACCTCGTGCTGAATGAAAGAATCCGGACCACAGCCGAAATTGGTGATGTAGACACCGTTAAGCCTTGGATCCTCTCTGATGGCAAGCGCTGCCGCTATAATCCTCTGGCCGTACTGCCAGTACATATTTCTGTGGAGCTCCGCAGCGCGCTTCAGGGGAAGCTCCAGAAAATCCGTCGGTATCACCGATGCCCCAAGTTTCGCCAGTTTATCGGGAAGCCCAACGTTCACCGCGGGGTCTGATCCGTTGTATGGCCGGCTGATTATTACGAAAGCAGCCTGATCCCCTTCGATTTCTTCCAGAGCCAATCTACCCGCATTCAGCAGTGAATCAGTGAACCTTAGATGTTCTTTTCTCGCTTCTGAGGCGGCTTTTCTGGCAGTAGCTGCATTTATATCGAGCCCTGCAGCCATTTTCAGAAGACCGTTCATCCATTCCCTTCCCTGAAGTGAAAAATCAAGCACTGGACTTAGAGTGGTGATATTCTCCTCGGCTGCAAGACCAAGGCCGGAGTCGATTATATAAGGTGAGGCTTCGATATAGGGGCAGTTGTAGGATTCTGTGAAATCACCATTAGGAAAGGATCGGAGTATTGAGGGAAGGAACAGGTAATCAATATCCTGTTCGAGGAGATCCATAACGTGTCCGTGGGCGAGTTTGACCGGGAAGCATGTTTCTGCCGCGACACTTTCAACACCGGAATGTATGAGACTGCTTGTCGATGTTCCGGAAATGATCACATTGAAACCGCACTTTTCGAAAAATGTTCTGAAGAAAGGAAAGAACTCCCAGAACCATAGTGCTCTGGGTATTCCTACAATGGGTCTGTTTCCTGTTAAAATCCCGGTATAGCCCTTGAGAAGGAGCTTCTCCCGCTCTTTGAACCAGTTCGTTCCAGGTTCAATATGCGCGGATACTGAACTATCCGTTTCGTACTTCTCGCATCTTCCTCCGTAGAAAAGATTTTTTCCGTCCTGGAGCAGAACGCTGTGAATCTCGCAGCGATTGGGGCATGCTTCGCACACGAAAGTTTCCTGACTGTATTTCTCATCTGCAAGTTTAAACCCCTTGAATTTTGAAGGACCGGGCGACTTCTCCTCCTTTGCCAGAAGGGCTGCGCCTATTGCTCCTGTCACGTGGTGGTTATCGGGAATTGTTACTTGTTTATCTTCGAGAATCGCGTTGAATGCGGCGGCAACACCGGTATTGAAGGCTGTCCCGCCCTGGAAGAGTATTCGATTACCTATTTTTTTCTCTCCCACAACTCTATGCAGATAGTTTCTTACTATCGAATATGACAGCCCGGATACGATATTATCCACAGAAGCTCCATCAGCCTGCTGCGAAAATACATCACTTTCCATGAACACAGTGCAGCGCTCTCCAAGGCTGCATGGAGCAGTCGCGTCTATAGCAAGCGGTCCGAATTCCCTTATGTCCAGGCCAAGCTTTTCTGCCTGTTCCTCCAGGAATGAACCTGTCCCTGCGGCACAGACCTTGTTCATTTCAAAATCAACTACTCTCCCGTTCTCAAGAGATATGTATTTTGAATCCTGACCGCCTATCTCGAATATCGTGTCGACTTCAGGATCGATCTCCACCGCAGCCCTGGCCTGTGCGGTAATCTCATTTCTGACTACATCGGCTCCCGTGAAATCACCTGTCATATAGCGCCCGGAACCTGTAGTACCCACCCCGAGAACCTTTCTCTCCTTACCCAGGGTATGGGAAAGCCTTGAGAGACCATTCTTCACCGCTTCCAGCGGTCTGCCTGCAGTCATCAGGTATTCTGACGCAAGGAGGTTACCGGATGTTTCCCCTATCGCCACCAGATTTGTGCTGATGGATCCGACATCGATGCCTAAATAAACAGGTTCATTGGTATTTTCAGTTATTACACTGGTTTCGGGGTGACGAATTGAGAAATTCTTTAGAGGATGTAGAGTATTTCCTTCTCCGATACTTTTTTCAATGCTAAGAAGCCTTCGTATGAAATGGTCATCAATAACGCTGTATTTTCCATCTTCCGCAGCGAGTGCTGCGCCTGCGGCTGTAAGGCATCTGAAATTCTCAGGGATGATCAGGTCAGAATACTCACTCCCGAGTACCTCGCGGAAGGCATTGACCATTCCGTGGTTGGCTGCTACTCCGCCAACGAATGCGACGGGAGGACGGAAATCCCTTCCCGAAGCTATGGAACTTTTGAAATTTCTTGCTACAGCGAAACAGAGACCGGCAACTATGTGGGATACCGGCGTACCTATCTGCTGAAGGTGTATCATATCTGATTTCGCGAATACGCTGCATCGTCCTGCTATCCTTGGCGGATGGGTGCATTGAAGGGCCAGTTCTCCCAGTTCTTCGGTTTTCAGCCCCAGTCTTGAAGCCTGCTGGTCGAGGAATGAGCCCGTGCCGGCTGCGCAGACTGAATTCATGGAAAAATCATCGAAGACCAATCCATCGGAAGTCTGCCGGAAAAGAAGCAGTTTGGAGTCCTGCCCGCCCATTTCGATTACAGATTTAGCCTGGGGGCAGTAAAGTGGAATAGAAGCTGCGAGTGCAACTACTTCATTGATAATGCCGCAACCTGCGGTTGATGATGCACTCCGTGCCGCACTGCCGGTAAAAGATGCCTTGCTTCCCTCCCAGCCCTCAAGATCAGAAAGGATGGACACCAGGGAATCGACTGGTTTACCGTGGTGCCTTCTATACATAGCTGAAGTGATGGTATTTCCCTCCATGAGTACGACTTTCGTGCTCACGGATCCCATATCGATGCCGATACTTTTACTCATAAATTCTTATCCTTCTAGCAAACCATGTTTATTCTGTTCATAATACATCCGGGATTGAAATGAGCACTGCAAGCCGGAACTGAAAGATAAACAAATCTGTTATATTGCGGTAAATTAATTATTGACGTTTCCAGAGGCCCCGCTGATATTATCTCTCTAAGAAATCATAGGAGGAATATAATTGCTTCTATAACCCGGGAAACCGGCAGGAACCGGCTTCCCCTTTTCATGATTGCTCTTCTGCTGTTCGCAGGCTGCGCAACGGCTTACGTAGGTCCGGGCGCAGGTTTTGGTATAGTTACGTCCTTCCTTGTTTTCCTTAACGCCATCTTCGTTTCACTCCTCTCCGCGCTTATCTGGCCCGTAACCATGCTTATAAAGCTGCTCAGGAGAAGAAGAAGAGAGTATGTCAGAACTGCAAAAAGGGTTGTAATTCTCGGGCTTGATGGTCTTTCTCCTGATATCACGGAGAAAATGATGGCCGATGGTAAAATGCCTTTCCTTAAAAAACTCTCGGATGAGGGAACGTTTTCCAGATTGTCCACTACATGCCCGGGTATTTCACCGGTTGCCTGGTCTTCATTCCAGACAGGCGTCAATCCAGGGAAACACGGTATTTTCGACTTCCTTGCACCTGACAGGAAGAGGTATCTTGCTAAACTCTCATCGGTTCAAACAGGAACGGCTCCGTCAGCAGCAGGTCTGGCGCCGTTCAGAAGAACTGTGATGAGGCCGTTCGTGAAACTCCTTCGGAAAAGCACACCCTTCTGGACTCTTCTGAAACGATACGGTATCAGGTCCACGGTTCTCAGGGTTCCCATCACGTATCCTCCCGAGCCACTCGATGGTCATCTGCTCAGCGGTATGTGCGTTCCTGACCTTCGCGGCACGCAGGGCAGTTATACCATTTTCACCGAAGATGAACCCGGGCATTCTATTACAGGCGGTCTATGGCGAAGACTTCAGAAACTGGATGAAAACAGGTGGAGCGCTGAACTGCCCGGTCCTGAAAACACTGATGGTGAACATGCTGCTGTAAAACTTGAGCTTGACACTCGGGGAGAGACAGCTGTTCTTACGATAAATGAAGGAAATCTGAAACTAGAGAAAGGTCTTCTCTCTGACTGGTTTGAGGTGTGCTTTCGATCGGGCCGAAGGAAAGTAAGGGGCATATCAAAATTCTGTCTTACGAAAGACAGCGAAGGAAAACCTGTTCTCTACTCCACTGCTCTCCATGTGGATCCATACTTCCCTTCCATTCCTATCTCCCATCCCGTTCATTATTCAAGGTATCTTGCCGGTCTGTACGGTCCCTACGCGACTATGGGACTTGCTGAAGATACATGGGCACTGAACAACGGAGCAATTTCAGAAGAGACGTTCCTGAAGCAGGCCTGGTCTATTTATGATGAAAGAAAGAAGATGTTCTTCGATGCCCTGGAACGAACCGCTGACGGTCTGATTGTCTGTGTCTTTGATACTTCAGACAGGATACAGCACATGTTCTGGGATAACGGTTCAGGGGAAGGTTCACCCATAAATGAAATGTATACTACAATGGACTCGCTCATCGGGGAAACAGCGGAAAAACTTGGGAGGAATGACATGCTTATAGTAATGTCAGATCACGGTTTTACTTCCTTCCATACATGCATTGATTTTAACAGATGGCTTCTGGAGAACGATTACCTTTTCCTTGAAGATGGTGTTGAGACTGTCGAAACATCGTTCAAGGGTGTTGACTGGTCCAGAACAAAAGCGTGGTCAATGGGGCTGGCCGGTATAATGCTGAACCTCAGAGGCCGCTGCGGAAATGGGATAGTAGAGCCTGGTAACGATGCTTCTACGCTTCTTTCCGAGATATCCGGAAAACTTCTTAAACTTGAGAATAGTAATGGCGAGCGGGTCATCAGCTCTGTATACCTGTCGGAGAATGTTTACAGCGGGCCTTATGTATCTCTCGGGCCCGACCTGGTCATCGGCACCGAGAGAGGTTACAGATCCGGCTGGAGCTGTGTTACCGGTGGCATCGGAAAAGAAATTATCTACCCTAACGACAGAAAATGGAATGGTGATCACTGTCACGACCATAGGCTTGTTCCAGGTACGCTTGCTTCAAATGTGAAACTGAACACTGAGAATACAACTATCCTTGATATCGCTCCAACTGTACTCAGGGCTCTTGGTGTTGCAGCTCCAGAGTATATGGAAGGTAAATCCCTGATTGGGGAAGGTGCACATAAATGAAGCGCAGAGATTTCTTGAAGATTGCCGCCCTATCGCCGGCAGCACTGCTTGCCATGAATGCCGGCTGCAGGGGAACAGGATCCCCGGCAAGACGCGCCATTGTTCTTGGAATAGATGGAATGGATCCTTTCCTTCTTAACAGTTTTATTCATGAAGGTGTAATGCCAAACGCAGCTATCCTGATGGCATCAGGAGGTTTGAACAGGCTGGGAACCAGCAATCCGCCGCAAAGTCCTGTTGCATGGTCGAATTTTATAACCGGCTATGGTCCTGATGTACACGGGATATTCGATTTCATTCACAGGAACCCGGTCACCAGAGCTCCCTACCTTTCAACATCAAGAGTAATAGGCCCCGAAAGGATTATCAGCATCAGTGACTGGCGTCTGCCGCTCTCCGGCGCGAAAGTTGAACTTCTAAGAAAGGGAGAACCTTTCTGGAACAGGCTGACGGATGAGGGCATACCTGTAACCATGGTTAAACTCCCGGTTGATTTCCCTCCCGATAAGGGGAAGGCGAAGATACTTTCAGGACTCGGAACACCCGACATGCGCGGAAGCCAGGGGAGTTTTACGTTCTTCACGGATGACGCCAGATCCATCACTGACACAACCTCCGGGGGAGTAGTAGTAGCCGTTCGCGATTATGGAGACAACTGCTATGTATGCAGGATAAATGGCCCTGAGAATTCCATGCGTGCCGGTAATCCAGCTATGGAAGTGGAAGCAAAGGTCTGGGTTGACCGCGATGCCGATGCGCTGAGAATAGATATTCAGGGCGAAAGCATTCTGCTGGCAGCCGGGGAGTGGAGCCGCTGGGTAAGAATGAGATTCGATGCAATTCCCAACATCTCAAGTGTCAGTGCTATCGGAAGGTTCTTCGTGAAGGAGATCACGCCAAAATTAAAACTTTACTTATCACCGCTTAACATAGATCCATTGAACCCTGCTCTCCCTATCTCGGAACCTCAGGATTACAGCAGCGATCTTGCAAGGGACCTTGGTCCCTTCTATACCCAGGGTTTCCCTGAGGACACGAAAGCTCTTTCAAGGGGTATCCTTTCGGATGAAGAATACCTGCAACAGGCATGGATAGTTCTCCAGGAACGGCTGGATCTTTTCCATCATGAACTGAGCCGCTTCAGCGAAGGTATGCTGTTCTTCTATTTCAGCTCCCTTGATCTTAACATCCATATGTTTTACAGGGTACTTGATCCCGGTTCCCCCCTCTATGCCAGTACGGATCCCCGTTTCAAGGGTGCTGTTCGCGAACTTTACGCGCAGATTGACAGGGTAATAGGAGATGCACTTTCAGCAAGAGATGGGAATACGGAAATTATAGTCCTTTCCGATCATGGATTTGCGCCCTTCAACAGGTCCTTCAATCTTAATACATGGCTTGCCTATGAGGGTTATGCGAATATCACATCGAGCCATGCCCGCAACCAGGACATGTTCGCCGCTATTGACTGGGCTTCTACATCTGCATACGGCCTGGGACTGAACTGTCTTTACATAAACAGATCGGACCGTGAGGAGAATGGAGCGGTACCTCCAGAACAGGTATCCGACCTTCTTCTGAGGTTGAAGCAGGATCTTGAATTGGTAACGGATCCAGCCACCGGAAGGAGAGTTATCGCAAACGCTTATATCACTTCAGATTTCTATCCGGGTTCCCTTCCCTCCTTTGCTCCGGACATGATTATAGGTTATTCCAGAGGTTACAGATCTTCCTGGGAGACCACACTGGGAAGTTATCCGGTGGATGTAATAACGGATAACCTTGATCCCTGGAGTGGAACTCACTGCGTAGACCCCGGTGTGGTTCCCGGTGTTCTTCTCTCTACCGTACCTCTTTCCCTGCCCGATCCGAATCTCATGGATATGGGAAAAAGTATCTCATCACTTTTCGATGTACCTGTACTGCCTCCCGGTGGCAGGAATATTTTCAGAGGGTACGATTCCTAGATGACGAACGCAGCCGGAATTCTTATTAACGGTTTCTTCGACATTCTATTGATTCCTTTCAGGACGCTTCCGCATTTCTGGGGACTTCTTTTCATTTCGCTGTTATCAGGTCTTGGAATGATCATGGTCTTCAAGTTTGTTTCCAACCAGGATAAGATCTTGAGACTTAGAAGGAGAATGGGCGGTGAGATCCTTGGGATTCTACTGCATCTGAGCAGCCCTGGAACGGTGATGAATTTCGCCGGTAAGCTAATATGGAGCAATACTCTTTACCTTGGATACCTCCTTAAGCCTCTTCTTGTCATAGCCATACCGTTTATGCTTGTATGGGGCCAGCTGGACGCAAGGTACGGATCCGCTGTGATGGATGAGAGTGATCCTGTAACTGTAACTGTGTTCTTCGAAAATGGTCTTCCGCTGAAAGACAGCCTTCAAATCGGAGTATCCGGTCTGGAACTGATACCTCCGGTTCTATTTATCGATACACTCGATGAAGCCAGTTTCAGAATACTTCCACTCGGTGATTCCCTCCCGAATCTGAAAATCGAAGGGGTATCGATTCAGGTGGGTAGAACCGGAAGCTGGAACGGGTGCAGGATTCACAGAGGTTTTGATTCCGGAAACTCACTCAAAAGACTTTTGACTCCCTGGATAGCCAGAGTTGACCGGATGCCAGAAGGCCCGGGTTCCGGATATTACTCGCTTCCTGATGTCAGATATGGAGTTCTTGGCGGATATTGGTCCTGGATTGCCGTATTTCTTCTGTTTTCTTCGCTTTCCGCAATTGCAGGAGCAAAATTCTTCAAAGTGAAAATCTAAGGATTGGAGTGTTGTGGTTAAGCTTAAACTGAAATTTGACAGTGCAACCATCGAGAGAATCAGAAAAGTCTCTTCAGTTGGCGGATATTCATCCCCCGAGGAATTCCTGATGCATATCATCGAACGTGAACTTGATTCAATGGATCCGGATCAGGGGGAATCGGAAGAAGAGATCCGCAGGAAGATGCAGGGCCTCGGCTACATCGAATAGAATATCGGTATCAGTCGTCCAGGTAGCCCAGATCCTGTAACTTCTTAAGAATCTCTTTTTCTTCGTCAGGATGGACATCATATTTAGGCGCTGGAACCAGTCCCGCAAGCTCAAGATCCCTCATAAAACTGTCATGGATATCAGTTTTGCGAAGATTGGATTCTTCTATGATCCTTATCTCCAGCTTCTCTCCCGGATTTATAGAAGGGTCTTCCGCGCCTGATGTAATAACAACAACGCCATGACTGGCAAGCATGGCGCATGCAACAGCCTTTGCTTTATCATTCTTTTCCATTCCAAGGTTTTCAACCGCTTCGCTGTGAAAAACCTCAACCCTGCCTCCGCGTTCCTGAATCTCTATACCGAGTTTATCCAGAATTGCTTCATCGGATCCCTCTTCAGTCCTGATCCAGATTACAAGTCCCTTCATCAGTTATCTCCTTTTCTTGCAGCTTCCATGAGGATTGCAGCGATCTCCGGACGCGTGAATTCCGAAGGCGGAAGTGTTCCTTCTGCAAGCATAGCTCTTACTTTTTTCCCCGAAAGGAATACATGGTATTGATTGTCGTGAGCGCAGGTCTTTGGAGTGGCCATACCACCGCATTTACTGCAGTAGAATGCATGTTCAAATTTCAAAGGAACAATTCCAAGTTCATCCGGATCGAATTGATCAAAGATCATCTGAGCATCGTATGTACCGTAGAAATTTCCGACACCTGCGTGATCTCTTCCTACGATGAAATGACTGCATCCGTAGTTCTTCCTGAGAATAGCATGGAAAACTGCTTCTTTCGGGCCTGCATACCTCATAGCGGCCGGGAATACGCTCATTGCAACACGCGCAGGCGGGTAGTAATCTTTAAGTATTTCTTCGTAGCAGTGCATTCTGACATCAGCAGGAATATCCCCTTTCTGGGTTTCACCTACGAGTGGATGAAGAAGAAGACCATCGACTATTTCCATGGCGCACTTCTGAATGTATTCGTGGGCCCGGTGAATCGGGTTCCTTGTCTGGAATGCGACTGCTGTTTTCCAGCCTCTTGCACGGAATAGTACTCTTGTTTCTTTGGGGTCAAGACGGTAATTCTGAAAGCTCTCGGTTTCTCTTCGTCTGATTGAACGGATCTTGCCTCCGATGTATGTACCGCTTAATGATTTCAGGTATATAACCCCTGGATGAGAATCATCGTTTGTCCCAAGAGTCTTATCTGCTTCTGCGATAAGATCGGCTTTGAAAATATCCTCAATCTGCATATCTCCCCAGATAGTGCCTTCGTTATCCTTAAGCCCGACATGGTCCCCGGGAGATACATCAGGATCTCCCATTTTCTGAGCGAATACAACCGGCAGCGTCCATACAGGCCCTGCGGAAAGATGCATAAGATCGATGACCGATTCGTAATCAGCCCTGGACATGAAACCCTCGAGAGGGCTCATCGCCCCATTTCCAATCATTTCCAGGTCGTTCTTTTCCCGGGCATTGATGGTAAGAAGTGTACCGCCCTTGACCTTCTCAATGATCTCTTCCGCTTCCGGTCCTTCGTATTGCCTGGCAGTAAGTCTTCCACCATGTGGAGATACTAGCATTTTTTCAGCCTTTCATTCAATAACCTGTTCATCAAGAAATGAGTCTGATGGGATTCAAAGTTAATGTATTTTGTGTATTTGTTGAATAGTAACCTGTTTATTTAAGCAAATATAATTCTATTTCCTTCTTTATGCTACCGTAAGTGATCAATCAAGGGGCTGGTTAAAATAGCAGTTGTTTCATATTTTAAACAAAGCAAGGAAAGGCGGAATACATGGAAGAATACCCACTGCAGGTTGAAGAACTTGAGAAGTCTTTCAAAAAAAAACTTGGTCTGTCAAGCTTCAAGGCGGTAGATACGATCAGCTTCAATATTTCCCCCGGAGAAATCCTCGGGTTCCTTGGCCCTAACGGTGCAGGGAAAACTACAGCCATCAAATGTGTGCTGGGTCTTCTGAAGCCTTCTGGTGGTAAGGTATCTCTCTGGGGAGCGCATCCTGCTGCATCTGAAGTACGTAAAAGGATCGGTTACGTTCCCGAGAATCCTGATTACGATGATTTGTTCACACCGCTTGAATTCATGACGATGTTTTCCTCGATGCGCAGGATGGATATGGGGCGGGACCAGATGCTTGCAATTCTTGACAGAGTAGGTCTCGCAAAATGGGGAGATGTAAGGATAAGGAGCTTTTCAAAAGGTATGAAACAGCGTGTAAGCCTTGCCCTTGCCCTTCAGTCCAAACCTGAGCTTATGATTATGGATGAACCTACTGGAGGACTTGATCCCGCGGCCAGGAAGGAATTTCGTGACATTATCCTGGAAGAGAACCAGCGCGGTGTATCGGTTTTTCTCTCGTCCCACCTTCTCTCGGAAGTTGAAACAATATGTGACAGGGCAGTTATCCTCTCAAAAGGAAAGAAAGTAATCGAAGGCAGGCTTGATGAACTCATGCGTACTGAGGATCATTACAGGATTACCTACAGAGTATCCGATGAACCGGAGGAACTTGAAATTCACGCTGCAGTACTTCAGAAAACTATTGATGATCTTAGAGAAAAGGGATACAGCATCCTCAGCGTGAATCCCCTTTACAGAAGTCTCGAGGAAGTCTTCCTTTCCGCCACTACTGGAGTTGGAAGATGAAGCCGGTTATTACTTTTGCTCTCATGACCCTCCGGAATCTTCTCAGAAGAAGAACGATATGGGGTATCAGTATCGTAATCCTGCTTGCCCTTTTTGCTATCGGTCAAATTCCCGGTTACGGTGTTTCCAACGAGGGCAGATTCATTCTCGATTTTGGTCTTTTCGGCCTTGAGATCGGAGCTCTCCTGTTGGCGATAGGGCTGGCTTCCAACATCTATCCCAGAGACAGGGAAAAGAGAACAGTAATGCCCATAATCGCGGTACCACTCTCTCGTGGTCAGTACCTGATGGGAAGATTCATAGGGGCAGCAATCATTGAAGCAGCGGCAATGATCACAGGCTGCATCGGACTCATGGTAATACTGTTAACGAATGGACATTCCATTCCAGCCGACATGTTACCCGCAACTGGTCTTCTGCTGATTGAGGGATGGTTCCTTCTTGCAGTTGTATTCTTTTTCAGTTTCTGGACATCTCCCCCGCTTAACGCGCCGCTTACAGTTCTTCTGTTCATAGTATCTCAACTCTCCGTTTCCGGATTTATCAAACTGTTTCCCCAGGCTCCTGATCTAATGAGAACATTGAGGTTAGTTCTTCCTCATATGGATGTATTCCACATCAAAGACCCGATTGCCCATGGAATGGATATTCCGGATCTGTACTTCCTTCTGGCGACTCTGTATGGACTGGCTTACACCGCTTTCATGCTTTCCATGGCTCTGGCGGTCTTCAGAAACAGAGACCTGAAATGAGATTGACCGCTGCTGTTCTCATCACATCTGTGTTGCTCTCGATAACATGCAAAGCGGACTATGACATTGAAGAAGTTACCCCTTCTGGACACATTGGAACTGATTCTCATGATGAGCATGAAGAGTGTGAGGTGTGCGATGATGCGGAACATCATGACCATGAACATGAAGCGGATTCTGCTGCTACGGTTTTGCTGCATGAGGAATCCGATGAGCATGACGCTCTGGAAATGGCTGGAAGTGACAGACATGTCCATGACGCAGGCGAAAGAAATCATGGTACCGGGTGGTTTTTCAACCAGCCATGGGCGGCAACTTTCATATGGGGTAAGATGGTTAGAGACATCGTAATACTCCTTGTTCTGTCCGCAGCTGTACTTTTTATGTCCGGGCACAGAAGAAAACGCCATTGATGAAAAAATATTATCTATATCTGCTTGCTTTCCTGTTTCTATCCATAGCAGTTATTTTTGGCAGAATTGCAGGTGAAACTGCATGGGAGAACAAGGCTGCATCAGAAGCTGTTTCAAGTGGCTTAGGTGAAATTGGTGGCATTCTTGCAGATCTTCTCTGGCTCCAGCTTGATCAGTACCATCATATATGGATGTACCAGGGAAACGAGTGGATGACCGCTACGGACTACCTCCCTCAACTCTGGCTCATAATAAAGCTGGATCCAACTTTTACCGAAGCGTATATAGATGGAGGTTATCATCTCACCATCAATCTTGGGTACCCGGAAGAGGGTTTAAGACTGCTGCAGGAAGGTGTAAGACAATGTCCTTATAACGAACAGATGCGCTGGGAAAGGCTAGTAGTCCTCTGGCAATCGTCTTATTACGGCCCAAGGGCAATCCAGGAAGCTGCCTGGGATTATATGACTCTCGTTAAAGAGAAAAGGGGTCAGATACGTGACCCATGGAACGAAGCTAATGCCTCATTGATACTGGAACTCTGTTTTAAAGATGACAGCCTCAGATACAATCATATGCAGATATCTGAACGATACGCAGAGAGAAGTGAATTTATAAGATTTGCCAGGCGGAACGATCTCTGGATGTCAATTCTATAACACGTTATCTTATATTGTAATACTCATTGCACTGTATCAGCGGGATTTCTTCTCCCTCAAGAAGTAATCGTTTATCTGAATAGCTCTTATCCTCCCTATTCCGGGGATTTCCATGATCTCTTCGACGGTTGCTACAGCTATTCTTTCTGCGCTGCCGAAGTGTGTCAGAAGCCTGATCCTTGTTGCGGAACCTATACCGGGAATATCGTCCAGTACGGATCTCAGGCTTCCCCTGGACCTTTTCTGCTGATGGTAATGAAGAACGAATCTGTGGGCTTCATCCCTGACACTTCTCAGAAACGTCAGCGGAGTTGAATCCATCGGGAGCCTTATTTTTCTTTCGGATAATCCGCAAAGAAGCATTTCTTCCTTCTTAGCGATCGATACGAAACGGATAAGTTTCGACCACTCATCACCAGCTGCGCCAACTGCCGCTCTCAGCTGGGTGATCCCTCCATCTATCAGAAAGATATCCGGATGCTCATCCTCAAGTGATGAAAGGTACCGCTCAACAGCTGAGGCTATCATGGCAGGGTCGTTTCTGCTGATTTCATCCGGCATTGAGAATCGCCTGTATCCTGACTTGTCCGGACGCCCATCCCTGAAACTCACAATTGCCGCTACCGGCCATGATCCCTGGATATTGGACGCGTCTATACAGATTATCCATCCAGGCGGTTTCTCAAGATTGAAAATATCCGCGAGGCTTTCAAGAGCTGCCTCCAGCTTCCCGTTTCCTGATGAAGGGTACTTCCAGCTCAATCTTACAAGGAAGTGATCGAGGTTTTTCTGCGCCAGTTCCAGCAGCTCAAGGTTTCCGCCCCTTTTTGGAACTGTTATTCCTACAGAACCATTACGTTTGGAGGAGAGCCACTCTGTAAGAGACGTTTTATCATCGGGTTTTTCCTGTACAATGATCTCTCTGGGTATGTCACCAGTCTGGGAATAGTACGATTTCAGGAGAACTGAAAGCCGCTCGGATAATGTAGCGAGTTTCCATCTCCCATCGAAAGGGATTCTCACAACACAGGTGAATCTGCCGCCGCGAACCCTCATAATAATTCCCCAGTTCTCTTTTACCGCTGCGATGTCTCTATTGACAGTATCGTTTATGCTGGCAGGAGCAGGCCATCCGAAACTCCCGAGGCGGAAGAGCAGGTCACGAAGCCTTCCAGCTTCCTCGTAATCCATATCCTCAGAAGCGCTCTTCATCATCTGTTCAAGGCGGTCTCTTGCCCGGTCCCAATCTCCCCGCAGAATCCTCATTATTGCCTGCACATTCTCCCGGTATTCTTCCGTCGTGATTCCTCCTGTGCATGGAGCAGGGCAGTGTCCTATCTGCCCCAAAAGGCATGATCTTAATACTGATGGAGGTTCTGTTCCGGAGCATCTTCGCAATGGAGAAGTATCAAGGAGAAAATCGACAAGTTTTCTGAGATTTCTTGAATCGGGATAGGGACCGAACCTGGGCCGTTCCTTAGGATTGCTCCTCTCCCTTGTTATCAGAAGCCTGGGATATGTTTCATCAACAGTGATTTCAATGTACGGGTACCTTCCCGAAGTTCTGAGCCGGACGTTCAGGGGCGGTTTCCTTATTCTTATAAGTTCCGCTTCCAGAACAAGGGCTTCAACTTCGGTTCTTGTAATCGTCCATTCTACTGAAACCGATTTATCAAGGAGAAGTTCATGGCGCGCATCACCGGTGTTCGAAAGATGTCCTCTAAGCCTGTTTATCAGATTCTTTGCTTTACCGATATAGAGTACTGCGCCGTCTTTGTTCAGGAAGCTGTAGACACCGGGAAGTGCCGGTGCGCGAATTATAGATTCCCTAAGACTTTTTGATACTGCCACGTTTAAATGCCAGCGAAAATACAGATCTGGCGTCCTTCCCTCCTGCCAGCGCAAAAACAGCCAGGAATAATACCATCGCTCCGGAGGAAAGTACGAGGATAGCCAGGACACCGCGGAAGGTTGAAATAGATGCGGTTGATACTGCCCATGGTGAGAGAGTCATAAGGAATAGAAATGAAACAACAGCTGCAGGGATCATAGAGAGCCAGGCGGGAGTGGACGATTGCACCACCGCTCCTATTCTCCTTCTGAGCGCAATCCTCAGCAGAAAGAAATTCACAAGTGCGGAAACGCTGGTGGACAGGGCCAGACCCGCAAGAGGCTGCGCATACCCTGTTCTGATGAAGAACAGAGTAAAGATGATGTTAAGTATAATGTTAAGCCCCATGCAGCTGATAGCTATCTTCACAGGAGTCTTTGTATCTTTCATCGCATAGAATACCGGGACAGTGATCTTAACAGCTCCATAGAAGAGAAGCCCGGCAGAATAGTAGATAAGTGCGGAGCTGGTAAGCAATGTGGATTCGGCTGTGAAAGCTCCCCTTGCAAGGAGAACCTGGACTACAGGCTTCGCAAGAAAGATCATGCAGAGGGTAGCAGGAACCATAAGGGCAGCGAGGGCAAGTGTGGCTTTGCCTAGAGTTTTCCCCGCATCCTCAAGTTTGCCCATGGCGGTCTGCCTGCTGAGTGTGGGCAGTAGTGCAGTCGCGAGGGAGATCGCAAAAACACCCTGCGGGAACTGCATTATCCTGTTCCCGTAAGAAAGAGCAGCTACGCTTCCTGGGGCCAGCATTGATGCTATCATCTTATCCACTATTATGTTGACCTCTGCTGCCAGAAGGCCGACAAGTGCGGGAAAAGCCAGTTTTCCAATTTTCCTTACTTCAGGGCTTTTCCAGTTAAAATCAAGCCTGAAGCTGAAACCTTTCTTTTTCAAGGCTGGTATCTGGATCAGAAGCTGAAGAAATCCTCCGAATAGCACTCCTATCGAGTACCCCCAGACAGGCTGCTCGGGAAATACCCAGCGGGACAGAAGGAGTATACCAGCCAGAGCTGAAAGGTTGAAAAGAACAGGCGCGCTTGCAGGAGCCAGGAAATGCCTGTGTGCATTAAGTATTCCCCCCATCACTGCTGCGCATCCAACAAGCAGTATGTATGGGAACAGAAGCCTGAGGAGGCCTGTGGAAAGTTCGGTTTTTCCTGGTATATCGGCAAATCCGGGAGCGAATGCCTTTATAAGGAGGGGAGCAGTAAGCATTCCGGCAATAACGACGAGGAGAAGAACCGTTCCAACAAGCGTCAGGACTCTGCTTCCGAGAAGAAAAGCATCCTTCCGGTTGCCCTGCCCTAGAGTTTCCACATAAGTGGGAACAAAAGCAGCGCTGGTTGTGGATTCACCGAAGAGTCTTCTGAGTGTGTTCGGAATAATGAATCCAAGGGTAAAAGCATCCGCTGCTATTCCGGTTCCAAGTATGGCAGCCTGGGCGATATCTCTGAAGAGCCCAAGTATCCGGCTTGTCAGCGTAACACCACTCATCAGGCCTGTAGCCCTTGCTATCCTTGAAGCCTCCTGACGCGCGGTTCCGAGATCGTCCAGACTGGCAGTATCGTCACCATGTACTTCTTGCTTCATTAACTGGTGTTCCTTAACTCCGGTTTAGAGGTTTTCCGCATGCTCAAGTATTGGCCGCAGCTGCGTTCGAAGCAACGGGTTCAGAAATACAGCCCGCCGGGCTGCTTCGATGGAATCCTCATATCTAGCGTTAGCCCAAAGGGAAACAGCATAGTTCTTCCATAATGTCGGGGATCCCGGGGCAATCCCGAGTGCTATTTCAAATTCCACAGCTCCCTCCTGAGGATTCCCGGATAGTGAAACAAGCACTCCACGCAGGTTGAACAGATCAGCCCCGTAATAACCTCGTTCTTCTGCATCCGCGAGATATTCAGCTGATTCATTCAGTTTGCCAGAGTTCAGCAAGTGTTCTGCAGCAAGCATTGATGTTAATCCGGTTCTCTCCATCCCAGGGTAAGTTACAATCATTGAGATGATAACGATGGAAGCTGCTGAAATTATAAGCATCTTCATATTTATCCGGTTTGGTATAAATGATGCCGCAAGGAACCAGAAGGCGGGAAGTGAAACCAATCGGAATCTCGCTGAAGGAAAAAATATGAACGCGGACAGTATCCCGCTGCAGATAACAGCTGCAGCAGTTAAATGCCAGAAACTTGCCTTTCTCCGGAGAATCACGGCTGTCCCCGCAGACATGCCCAGAAGTGTCAGGGGAAGAAGAATGATCAACCAGGTTCTCCGAAGAAGCCATCCGGTTTCAAGGTTCCTGCCGGGACCGGGAAGGGAGAAGAAAGCAAGAAGCTTCCTCCCTCCCATTGAAAGCCAGGATAACGGTGAACTGCTGATCGAATTTAAGGCTCTATCCAGAAATACAGTATCACCGCCTGACAGGCTTATTCCCGTTGAGACAAGCTCCTCGAATTCCATTCCTGGCGGTGTGGTAATAAGATCCCAGTCCGTTCCAAGCCAGAGGTTCTCACCTCCATTTGACGCTATGACCGGCCCTGCTCCTGCGCAGAGATTCAGGATGATAACCGGTATCACGGCAAGCGCTGCAAAGCATGTAAATATAAGCCACCTGCGGAGATGAAACCTGAAAGAAAATACAAATAGAAATAGCGGAACAAGAACAAGTTCAGCTCTGAAAAGGATGGCAATTCCCGCAAGGAATCCTGCAACGACTGTTCTTCCTCTCTTCAAAAACAACAGTGCAAACGCGATAAGCGATGCGGCAGGAACCGCAGGCAGTAATTGAATACCGAAGAGTATCATAAATGGAGAAAGGATAAGCCCTGCCGTACATATATAAACCCAGATCCCTCTGTTTTTTCCAAATGCGAGGAAAAGTGCCAGCGCGGGAAGAAGAGAGAGCAGTGATAACATTATTCGAGAGAATGCTACGTTGTTCATCAAACTCAACAGCGCAGAGATAATGAACATACCCGGAGGTCTTGAAAATCCTTCAATACCTGGAACGAAGGGACTCATTGAATACGTTACCTCATCAACATAAAGCCCTTCAAGGGGCAGAAGACGGTTAATGGAAGAGAATGTCCAGATCCGCAGACAGAGCGCTGCAAGGATGATTGCAGTGAGTAAAAACGGTTTTGAGAATTTCATTCCGAAAATTGAAAGACAACCGGGAACGGGTTTGAAACTCCCGATGTGTCGGTGAGAATTACTGCATCATCCCGGATCTCCACAGACTGGTAATTCTGGGGGTAAACATTTTCGATCCCCGATAATTTCCACATCCTGGCTGCGTAAGCAGGGATGCATTCAGGCTTCATCCAGTCGAAGAGGGGCAGATATTCGATGAAGCTCTTATTCTCCACAGGCATCCAGAGCTGTCCATGAGCAGTGAGCGTCATTTCAGTACCGAGATCGAAAGGGTCGGATGATGCCAGAGAGTCAGGAATGATTGTTCTTCCGCTCAGCCAGGACCATTGCGACAGTGACAGGATCGCTTCCGCGCTGGAGAGTCCCGCGAATCTTCTTCTGAGCATCATGTCGTACCACCCGCTGCATGTAATCTCAAGGCTGAATGTCCCTTCTGAAGGATTGATACTCCAGTACTCCAGAACTCCGTTTTCTTCGGGTGTGTTTGGAGGCATGGTTCTGATACTGCAGTTCTCAATGATATACAGCGTATCTGGTCTGTATATGTACGATGCTGATGCAAGGTATGCAGAAGGTTCCATGAACCAGCTGTCCCCTTCGTTCGAAACGAGTCTGACGAGGAATCTGTTCCATCCCTCTGGAACAGGGATACCGTAATCGATACTGCCAGCAGGAATAATATCTGCTTCCATGCCCAGCTCTCTGCACATTGCAGTGAATACAAGGGCTATCTCAAGGGCTGTTCCCCTTCTCAGATCAAGTATTTCCTGGAGGCTGTGAACGGAGTATATCTCCTCCCCCTGCACCATAGAGGATGGATATATGCTGTTGCACAGAAGGCTTCTTGCCCTTTCCGCCTGGGCATACTGGTAAGCTCCTGCTGATGTTGCCTGGAGAGCGGCTTCCCGTAGGTCGGGAGGATAAGTGGAATCAAGAATAACAGCGATCTCCTGCATCATGAATTCATCAAGCTCCCGGAAAGTTCTGAAGGGTGAAATGATAAGCAGATCGGATGAATCTGTTGCGGTAAATTCAAGCATGTCTCCGGACTCTTCAATATGGTATCCTGCTCCATGCCAGGAGAGTTCCTCCAGCATATCCCCGGTGACAGTGAACCGGCATGTATCGGGCCGGATACCTTTGACGGATGGTGAGAGAACCGCCCAGATACCTCTTTCCCAGTTGCCGCTCCAGTCGCTTAAGGAAATTCTGTAATCTATTTCCATGCCTTCGCGCAAAGCCGGGAACGCAGTTACAAGAGCAAGGTGCCAACCACCGCTGCCTGAAAGTGTATCCGTTGCCCAGCTTGGAATCGGGCCGGAATCACCTTCTGGGAAGCCGAATACAGCCTTTTCAAGTGTGATCGACTGGGTTTCAGGATTGAAACCGCGGGTGATCCTGCTTAGAAGACGGTCGCTTCCCTGTGTGCCCCTGATCTCGATCGTCCTGTGCAGGGTGTCCTGGGAAAGCGAAATAGAAACGGAGTAGAATGATACGCTCGAGGGTGCGGATATCAGATGTGATGCGGTAAGGAAGCAGATGATAATGAGCTTTTTCATCGCAGAAACATCACAGTTCTATTCGAAGCAGATAGACCCTCAAGAATGCCCTGCCTGATATCCTGCAGTTCGCTTATGTCCGGAATTGGAGGCCGAAGAGAGAGGTACTCTTCCAATACAAGCGAATCATCATCGATAGTAACCCTGATACTGTAACTCTCAGTATCGCACGCTTCCGGGAGTACAGTGTGGCCAGGGGGCAGATCGGTGAGAAGTATCCGCAGGTGCGCTGTGTACGGGGTTTCGATATGAATATTTTCTCTGAACCCCGGTAGTATGTACGCAGCTGCCCTTGATGTTACGATATCGAGTGTTTCAAGCCCTGGCAAAACCAGATAAAGAGATCCTCCAACCTGCACTGTTCCACATTCCCAACTTCCAGTTCCCTCAACCCTCAGAGGTGTACTGATAGAAGAGGGATCACCTTCAAGTATGAGTTCTGACCCGGGAAGGAGGCCGAAAAGCCGATCGATAAGCTGATTCCTTTCCGGTGGTTCGACTGCAGAAAGCATTGATCTAAAAAGTTCTTCGGCGGCTCCTGCGAAACTTACCGAAACAGTTCCGGAGATAATGGATGAATCTTCAAAGAAAGAACCTTCGATTACGATCGAAAGTGTATCTCCCGCAGAGTCATCGGGAAAATTTTCCAGGGCCGATCCGGATGGTGTCAGGGGCAGGTATCCCCATCCTCTAAGTGTATAGGTATACCCCATAGGAGAAAAACTGTTTGTCGGATCGAGATACAAGGTCTTCCCTGTGGAGTCCTTCAAGGTCAGAAGTATATGATCAAAACTTCTTGAGCCAGGATAAGGTCCCACGTTACTCGAGACAGATGTTACGATCGCAGTGGGAATGTAACCCGCCCTGCGCAGAAGCCAGAGAAGAAGAACTGTTTTGTCTCTGCATACACCGGACATATCCTCAAGTGTCTCAACGGGATTACGCGGGGAGTAGCCTGGATCGGATCCCCAGTTGCCGCTGAGGTATTCAATTTCCCGGGAAACCCAGCCGCAGAGATCCTCAGGCCGATTTCCAGCGGCTTCTATGATAGAATCGGCCAGAGTCGGGTAATCAACCATGCAGTTGAGGTCGAGTACGGGATAAAGCCCCCTGCTTAACTCCTCCGGAGAATGGCTGGAAACAGTTACAAAAGAACTGATGGAGGCAGGATCAGGGGAAAAAGGAAGGTATGTAATTGCGTTCTCCGGGCTGGATCTCCAGATCATGCAATCCGTTCCGTCATTCAGGGTATAGCTTTGATATTCAAATTCCCCTTCCGATTGAATGTGAATTTCCCTTGCAGAGGGCCAGAGTACTTTGAAAACACCATGATGGATGCTGTCCCGAGAGGCTGCAAAGAAGGTGTAGGAATAGAAATCCCCCATCGGCAGATACCTGATGCTCCGTCTTACTTCTACCTTGAGAGTATCACCTATCTCTATTCCCGGGAACTCGATAAAAACCTGTCTGAGGGAACTCTCAAGCCTGCCGCCTGCCAGAAGTGAATTGTGCGGGTCTTCCCGCAGTATCCCGATATCATCCCCCCTCCCGGAACGCCAGTGACTGATTGAAGCTGTTATCTCAAGCGACTCCCAGGTATTCCGGTAGGAGGCTGAGATTCTCCCGAAACGTTCCACACCTGCAGCGGTAAGCGGTACAATTATCTCACGAGTGGTTTCGAAATAACCTGAATCAGGTGATGAACAGTCAAGTATGATATTGTGTTCAAGGTATACAGCGTCCGGTACTGATATGAGAAGGATCAGTAATAAAGACAATATCAGCTGCCTCCGTCAGTGAGCTCCAGTTCAGGTGGGACAGCGCTGGAGGTCCTGTTGGAATCCAGCAGTGTTAGGCTTACCATGGATCTGCTTATAGCATCAACATCAGAATCTTCAGGATCAACAACGGGCAGGGAACGATATCTGTCATACGCGAAAACCCTTCCCGGTTCAAGCTGTCTGAATGATATGTCAGCAGCGAAACGCGCCATTCTGGTCCATTCCATGCCTGCTATTCCATCGGGCTCAACTTCCGGTACGTTGATATTAAGGATCGTTCCTTCAGGTATTTTCCCTGCAATTCCTTTTTCCATCAGTGATTCAAGAACGTAAGATGCAGTTCTGAAGAAGGGCTGACTGTTGGACGAAGTTACCTGAACGCTAATTGCGATTGATGAAATATCCCAGAGTGCGCCTTCCGTGGCTGCCGCAACTGTTCCGGAGTAAAAGACGTTGTTTGCAAGGTTAGCACCGGGGTTGATCCCTGAAATAAGAAGATCCGGCGGGTTATCTTTCATAACCTCCATCAGCGCGACCTTTACACAGTCCGTTGGGGTGCCTTCAAGTGCCCATTTGCGATGACTTTCCTCCCGGAGTTCCATGGAGGAGTACAGTCCGAGAGCGTGGCTGGTGCCGCTGCAATGGTGCAGGGGAGCCACAACCCAGATCTCGTGTTCATGTTTTAACAGATTTTCAAGAGCTATAAGGCCGGGCTGGTCGTATCCATCATCGTTTGTAAGGAGTATTCTCATTCTGTCAGAGGGATTTATGGAGCGTGAACCTGTGTACGGTTCCCAGTGAGTAATCTGTGGGAACAAAAGCGTAGTCAAGCGTCCAGCTTCCTGCGGAAAGGCCTATGCCTGATGTAAATTCTCTTGAATCGTCAAGGAATCTCATCCCAAAACGTAGTTTAAGCCATTTCTGTGGAGTATATTCAATTCCGCTGCCGGCTGAAAGCGAGTTGTCAAGCGGCTTCCCTACTTCCATGGTTACGGCAGCATCTCCCAGGGGGAAATGAAAACTGTACCTGCCGCCAAACCTCCAGGTGGCAGGGAGTCTGAAATCATCTTCAACCATTGTGACGGAAGGCCCTATATGCTGCAAAGAAGCGGCAAGATCAAGGCCGCGAACAGGATGAATAACTACACCTGCATCAAAAGCAATACCTGTGGCGCTTTCCATCCATATCTTCTCGCGTATGAGTTTTATACCCATACCAAGGTCAAAAATGCCCAGCCTGATGCCCGCTGCAGCATGGAAGGATATATCCCAAGCGGAAAATGTTGTGATCGGTTCTGATGTGGCTGTCTCCCGCATTTCAAGGTTTCCTACATATACGAAACGTGTCCCGATTGAGCACTTAACCCTGTTGAGATTGAAATTCCAGGATAGAAAGTTCTGTGTTGCATCGCCAAACCACTGATTATGACCTGCGGAAATGTATCCTCTATCCATCGATGCAAGCAGAGCCGGATTGGTAAATACGGCAAGGTTACCGCTGTTGAGAAGATCTGTTCCGCCGAGTGCTGCCGCCCTTGCGCCTGGATTGATTTTCAGAAAACTGAAAGCCCCGGCACCGGCATCACGATATACCTCGTCCGATGAGAAGACTGGCAGAGCCATAATAATTATAATCACAGCAAATAATATTGTTTTCATTTATCACCATTCTGAATATCCCGTTGGGTGTATTATCATCATCTAGCTTCTACTGCGCAAATTGACAATAGTTCCACTTCCGGGTGAAGAACGGCAGGAGACTTACTTGAAAGTTGTACATTTCGCGACCGGAAGTCATAACGGTGTATGGAACATGGCTTTCGACAGGTATTTGATGGAGCTTGTAAGGGAGAACAGGTGGGATTTTGTCCTTCGAACCTATGGCTGGGTTCCTGCATGTGTTTCAATCGGAAGGTTACAGAATACTCAACGTGAAATCGACTCGGAAAGTCTTATTGCAGACGGTTACGGTCTGGTTAGAAGGCCGACAGGCGGCAGAGCGGTATGGCATGAAACTGAATTGACATACAGTATAGTAGCACAAACTGACCACCCGGCGGTATCCGGATCAATAAGCGAAGCTCTTAGAAAAACAGCCGCTCCCATGGTTAAAGCCATGAATTCTCTTGGGATCGAGGTCGCGGTAAGTCCCGCGGAGAAGCATAGAGCAGGCGGCCCGAGAAAGGCCGCTAATCCATGCTTCACTTCACATGGTAAATGGGAAGTTGGGACCCCTGACGGAAGAAAAATCGTTGGGAGCGCCCAGGCACGAAGCCGCGGAGTCTTTCTCGAACACGGATCTATACTTTTCGAGAATGATCAGCTTAAGATACTGAAGTACCTTCCGGAGAATACGCCTCCAGAGTTGAAGGCGATCCTCATGCAACACCTTACCGACGGTATCGCATGCATTCATGAGTTCGACCCGAGCCTTGAAATAAGTGATATGGAGAGCGCGCTTCATGAATCCTTCTCCGATATCGCCGGAGATACTCTTGAATACCTTCCGCATGAAGAACTTGATTTTGAACGTCTTGCCGAATTCGAACGCGAGTGCAGGAATGACATATAAAAAGAAGCCCTCGTGGCTGAGAATGCCCACAAGAGGGTCGGAAGAAGC
>JAUWSQ010000009.1 GCA_030609965.1 Candidatus Fermentibacterota bacterium | reverse complement strand
GTTTGAAATCCGACGGCTCCATTGTTGCATGGGGGGAGAACAGTTTCGGCCAGTGCAGTGTGCCCGAACCCAACAGCGGTTTCGCAGCGGTGGCGGCCGGAGCTTTTCACAGTCTCGGGCTGAAGGCTGACAGCTCCATCGTTGCCTGGGGATTCAACAGTCAGGGTCAGTGCGATGTGCCCTTGCCCAACAGTGGTTTCACCGGGGTAGATGCGAGAAGTGTCAACAGCTATGGCCTTAAGGAGGATGGTTCCATCGCAGCGTGGGGATGGAATGGATTCGGCCAGTGCGAAATACCTGTGCCCAACAGCGGTTTCACTGAGGTAGGGGCAGGATACGGACACTGTCTCGGACTGAAGGATGATGGTTCTATCCTGGCATGGGGGAACAACACCTACGATGAATGCAGCGTACCCACCCCGAACAGCGGTTACATAGCACTGGCGGCAGGTTGCTCTCATTGCCTCGGTTTAAAGGAAGACGGCTTCATCGCAGCCTGGGGAGACGACAATTTCCAGCAGTGCGATGTGCCCTCACCCAACAGTGGTTTCACGGCAGTGTCAGCCGGGACCTACCACAACCTGGGCTTGAAGGCTGACGGCTCCATCGTGGCATGGGGTCCAAACGAATTCGGCCAGTGCGATGTATCCCTGCCCAACAGCGGTTTTGCGGCGGTGGCGGCCGGGAGTAATCACAGCCTGGGTCTGAAATCGGACAGTACCATTGTGGCATGGGGTTACAACTATTACGGCCAGTGCGATGTCCCCCTGCCCAACAGCGGTTTCTCGGCGGTGGCGGCGGGGGAATCCCATAGCCTGGGTCTGAGGGCTGACGGCTCCATCGTGGCATGGGGTTACAACAATTACGGCCAGTGCGATGTCCCCCTGCCCAACAGCGGTTTCACGGCGGCGGCGGCGGGGTTATACCACAATCTAGGCCTTAAGATCGACGGGTCCGTCATTGCCTGGGGTTTGAATGGATTCGGCCAGTGCGAAATACCTGTGCCCAACAGCGGTTTCACGGCGGTGGCTGGAGGAGGTAATCACAGTCTGGGTCTGAAATCGGACAGTACCATTGTGGCATGGGGTTACAACTATTACGGCCAGTGCGATGTCCCCCTGCCCAACAGTGGTTTCACGGCTGTTGCAGGTGGATGGCGTCATAGCTGCGCGATCAAGGATTATAAAGAGTCCATTGAAGTGGAGCCTCCCGGTGTTCCCCTTACGGATCTGCACATCATAAGCGTTTATCCAAATCCCTTCATTTCCAACACATCTCTCGCGTTCAGCTCCTCCACTATCACCTCCGTCATCTTCGAAGTATTCAATCTGGCAGGTAGGCTAGTTCATACTCAGGAAGCAGATGTAACCGTACCCGGCCAGAACATCCTTGTCTGGAACGGCACTGATATATCAGGGAATAATCTTCCCAGCGGGGTCTACTTGATTCGTCTGACGGGGAATGCTGAGGTATCGACCGCAATGGTTGTTCTGATAAAGTAGAAACCCGGCTCCCCTGGTGCCCCCTCCGTAAGCTAGCCCACACATTATGTTAGTGTGGCTACTAAACGAGGGAGGTAATAAATGGGCAGAATTCGTTCCACCACGGAGCAAATCATCCGCAAGTTGAGGGAAGCTGAGGTTGAGATATCCAAGGGTTCAACAGTAGCGCTGGCAGTTCGTAAGATCGGAGTACCGAGCAGACCTACTACCGCTGAAGAAGAGAGTGCTGGAACATCCGCTGACCACTGAAAGGTGTATTCCTGAAGGAAAATCAGTCGCGGATGATAGGTACTGCTGCACTCCATTACTGGTCCAGAGAGAACCGGCGTATTGAGATGGGGGCCGATCTGCACAGGGATTACCAGCGTAGAGGGTTGATTACTGAGGTTACTTCCAGGATTATCGATTACGCCTTTTCTGACCTGGGAGTAAATCGTATAGAGTTACGCTGTCACCCGGACAACACAGGCTGTGCAATCATTGCCGGCAAGTTTGGTTTTAAACACGAGGGAACCCTCCGTCAGTATGTGTTCGTGCCTGGAAAGGGGCTGGTGGATGAGGCTGTATACTCGCTGCTGGCAGACGAGTGGTGATAATGTAAACTCAGTGTGCGTGTAGAAATGGGAAACAGTATATTCCCTATCGCTCTTCAGCCAATTCGAATATGGAGTATCCATGCTAAAACGCTTTCTTTCATTCTATAAGCCACACAAGGTTCTTTTCTTTATTGACATAACAGTTGCTCTTCTGTCCTCCGGTCTGGCCATCCTCATTCCTTCAATGGTGCGAACCCTGCTGAACAGCTACATTCCAGATAGAAACGTCAGACTCATCTTTATCTATTTCGCATTGATGATTCTTATCTATCTGGCAAAAATGATTTTTGAGTTCATCCGCATGAAATGGGGGCACATCCTCGGTGTGAGGATGGAGTATGACATGCGGGAAGAGATCTTCCGTCATATACAGAAGCTGTCATTCAACTATTTCGACAGTACGAAAACTGGGCATATCATGTCCCGCATATCCAATGATCTTAGCACCATAGCAGAAGTTGCGCATCATGCACCAGAAGATCTAATTCTTTCGTTCTTCCTGATTGTGGGTTCCTTTTTCTTCATGTTCAGTTTCAACCCTGCTCTGGCCCTTATCTCAATGATTCCTCTCCCTATAATGCTTCTCTGGGGAGTAAAGTACGGCGGCAAAATGAGAAAGGGGTTTCGCAACGTTCGGAAGAAGATTGCTGACATCAACAGCGCTGTAGAGAACTCTGTTCAGGGAATACGTGAAGTTAAATCTTATACAAATGAAGATTTGGAAATGACGAAATTCGGTACCGTAAACACACACTTTAAAATGGCTAAAGAGAAGATATATACCATTATGGGAGTGTTTTACTCCGGCTTCCAGTTCCTCTCTGACATGTATTATCTCACAGTTATTGCAGGAGGAGCCTGGCTATACTTCGAAAACCGGATAACCCCTGCGGATATCGTTGCCTTCATTCTCTATGTTAACATCATATTGAAACCTATTCAACGACTTATGAACTTCACGGAACAGTTCCACCAGGGAGCCGCTTCATTCGAGAGATTCACAGAAATCATGGATATAGAGCCTGACATCGAAGACCGGCCCTATGCTCGATCCTTCCATCCAACAAAGGGTATTATCGAGCTGAATGATCTGTGGTTCAAGTACTCCTCTTCCCCGGACTGGATAATCAGGGATGTATCAATGACGGTAAAAGAGGGGGAATCCGTTGCAATCGTGGGTGAATCAGGAGCGGGTAAGAGTACCATCGTCTCCCTTATTCCCAGGTTCTACGAACCACAAAAAGGATGCATCACCTTTGACGGGCATGATATCATGGATCTGAAGCAATACTTTCTCAGAGAAAACATCGGACTCGTCCAGCAGAATATCTTCCTGTTCGATGGTACTATCCGGGAGAACATTATGTACGGCAAACCCATGGCAACCGAAGAAGAAATGATAGAAGCTGCCGGGTATGCCAATATATACTGCTTCATCATGTCGCTTCCCGACACGTTCGATACGTATGTGGGTGAGCGAGGAGTGAAGCTTTCGGGAGGTCAGAAACAAAGGGTATCCATTGCCCGAGTCTTCCTCAAGAATCCTACTGTGCTTATTTTCGACGAGGCAACCTCTTCACTGGATAATGAATCTGAAAGTCTTATCCAGGAAGCCATGTTCAGGTTGAGTAGAAACAGAACCACCATCATTATTGCCCACCGTCTGTCCACTGTACGTAACGTGGACAAGATATTCGTCCTGCAGAAAGGCAGCATCGTTGAAACTGGAACCCATGACAGCCTGATTGAGCAGAAGGGTCACTATCACAACCTATATACAAAAAACATCATCTGACCTGTTGCGGATTTCAACCCTCCCGGGGGTTTTCTCGTTTCACACAATCCGCTCCATCTCTTGACCTGATCTGCCTGCAGTTGGAATATTCGTTGATATTCAATATAGAAAGGGATGATGAAATGCTGGGATCAGGGCGCTTGATGATTATCATTATCCTGCTTGCATTCTGTATACCTGCATTTTCAGGAGGTGTCGGATATACTGAGCTGACCTTCAGCGAATCAGTCGGATGTATCACTGATGATTGCCCCGGGTGGATACTGGATAATCAGGTTCTTGTTGACGTGGTATACTGGGATTTTGACGGAGAGCTGAATCATGGACAGCTTGTAGCTGATGCCCGGGTAGCATTTGATCTGCAACTGGTTTTCATACAGATGCTTCTTCTGGGATTCCCCCTCGAATCGGTGATTCCCATCTGCGAGTTCGATTGGGATGATGATGAGTCCATGAGATGCAACAACACCTCGGCTTTCAACTATCGGTGCGTACCCGGTACGGACAGGCTCTCGCGCCATGCTTTTGGCCTGGCGATAGACATCAATCCGGTTCAGAATCCCTACTACTCGGGAGGAAGGGTTTCTCCCGAAGGAGCCCTGTACGATCCTTCTGCGCCGGGCACACTTCACGACGGGCATCCGGTGGTAGAACTTTTCAGGACGCTTGGCTGGAGATGGGGAGGAGACTGGTCGGAAAAGGATTACCAGCATTTTGATAAAAGACTTGATGAAATTGAATTGAGCGGTGTTGATCATCACCGAAGGTGGCCCCCATGGAGGTTGTTATGAAGAAGATGTCAGTAATTCTTGCAGCTGTCGCATTCTGTGCCGTTCCTCTTTCCTGCGGTGACGGAGAAGGTGCTGAACCGCAGGTGTCTGAAGATACTATAGATATCGGACTGGGTGGTGATAAGGAATCAGCCGCAAATGATGTGGACAACGACGAAGCGGATTCAGAAGAAGTTCCCTTTGAGGAACTGCCTGTTGAATACCTGGAGCTCTGCTACGCAACATCCATAAATATGCCGGAAGAATTGTACGGGCCTGAGAACGTTTTTGACGGTGACAGTTCTACATACTGGGCAACCATGCCCGGCGCCGCTCCGGACGAGGGACTGTACTTCTCCTTCGAGGAACCGGTGGACATAGAAGCCATAATCGTCGAAGCGGTTCCCGGGAGCAGCGAATTCGAGGAAATCGAGTATATCCAGCTGTATATAAACGGGCTTGAAGGTGCCAGGAGAAGTCCCGGAAGCCCTGTTTACAGCTACAGCCCAGTGAAGAGCGTATTTATCAAGATCTGGGAGACTGAATCAATGTACCGGGACGAGCAGGGAATAAGGTATCAGAGAGACCTTCCCGTTGGCATCAGCGAAGTCAGAATCATTGTAACAGATGGTGAAGGCAGAGAGGTCCCTCTTCGGATTATGTCAATAGCTGAAGTAGGCGGAAGCGTTGAGGCCAGCTCCTCACTGGAACCGGTTGAAGCATACGGGCCTGATTTCCTGTTCGATTCAAGGCCCGCATTCGGCTGGGCCGACGGGAACGAGAACAGCACAGGCGCGGGCGAGAGCCTGACGTTCCGCTTCGATGAGCCGCAGCACATCGAGCGGATCCTTATCTGGGACGGATACCACAGATCCAGAACACATTACGAGCATAACGAACGGGCTTCTCTGATCTCCTTCGGGCCCGAAGGCGGAACTCCAGCCGAATACAGGCTGGACGATACCATGACTCCCCAGATGGTTTACCTTGATGCTCCCCTTGAAGGCAGCAGTTTCACAATGGATTTCCTGGAAGTCTATCCCGGAGAGGTGTATAAGGACCTTGTGGTAAGCGAGCTTCGCTTCTTCGACGGTGAGGAGTGGTTCGTTATCGATACTGGCGGTGGTGAAGCACGGAAACTCGAGATCCTGCAATGGGCCCGAAACTGCGACGCCGGTACTTTCATCGACAGACAGATCTATGCCAACTTTGCGGAAGATTACTACTATGATGAACAGACCCTTGTGATCCGCTCAAACGGCAGCTTCGTTATCTGGAAGGAGGATGAGCGGTATGACTCGCGGGAAAGAATGTACGCCGACGGCAACTGGCAGATCCTCGATGATAACGCCATCAGAATATTCGGCAGGCTGCACAGGCTGGCAAGCTACGATCAGGACAGCTATGACCCCTACGCAGGGACATGGTCCGACCAGGACGAGAGGCTGGACCGCATGACAATCTTCAGTGACACTCTGAAGTTCGGTGAGGATTGGATTTCCAGCAGCAGGGGAATGTTCGAGGATTTCACGTTCTAGAGTATTAAGGCTTGAATTCTGATGCAGACTAAACTGGCCGCAGTTATCCTGCTTCTTACCCTGTCTGTTGTCATTATCGGCGGCGGCCTTCTTTCTGTCTACCAGACTGAATACGCCAACGGATGGGACGGCTATTACTACCTTGTGCAGGTGCAATCCCTGAACAACACCGGTGTCATGCATTCTCCGGAGTATTCCCTTGTATACGTGCCCCTTCTGGCTCTGCATGCTATTACCGGGGATTATGTGGCTTCATACAAGATCAGCACTGTCCTGATAAAGTTATTGTTTGTTCTATCCATATTCAGCCTGTCACTCACAATCCTGAAATCGTCTGGCAGCAGCAGGCGGGAGGCTATTCTTACTGCCCTGCTTACAGCTGCAATCTCTGCAGCGAGTCCTTCTCTGAATTACTTCTTCACGCAGTTCCCCAAGAACCTTCTGGGTTTTGCCCTGTTCTTTTTCTTCATGGCCTGTGTGTTCGGTACTGCCCGGCGCCGGGAGGGAAGAATAGCGGGGGCTGTACTGCTGTTCCTTGCCGCATTTTTTACCCATCGGTTTTCGGCAATTCTGTCACTGTGCTTCCTGGCGCTCTTTTTCGCGCCCCGGGCAAAGAATCTGCTGAAGCGTTTGGGGACCAGAGGTGGACGAAGACAGGGCAGGCTGCTTGTTCTTTTTGCAACGGTTTTCCTGTTCCTTGTTCTATTCATCTCCAGCAGGCTTCCACTGGCACCTTCGGTCCATGATCTAGAGAGAATTACAGGTGACCTGTCACTTATTCCGATCTTCGTGCCTGCATCCTTCATCAGCACCTTCGGTGTCTCAAGGCTTACTCCGGCATGGTATATCGAGATCTTATTCGCTGCGGCACTCCCGCTTCTTTCATGTGTTCTGCTTCTCTGCAGGAACAGATTCAGCTTCATGCGCATTAGAGGGTATTACATACTGATTATTCTGAGCCTGATCGGGCTTTTTCCCTTTGCCGGGTTCTCACTTACAGGGCTTTCCTGCAGGCTTTTCTTCTGTACTTTGCTGATGCTGCCCCTGGTATGTATTCCGTACCTTCGGCTTGTTGTTGAAACGCTTTTCAGAGAGAGCCGGGATACAGTGAAACCGAAGGTTGAGGCAGTGCCTGTGCTGGTCTTTCTGGCACTTCTGGCATTTTCTTTTTATACCGCCGGATCATACAGATCTGAGATACATGACCCTCCCTACTCTTTCTACGAGGAATTGGCAGGGGAGGCAGTCGAGGCTCTGTCCGCCAGGGATTATGAACTGATAATAGCTCACAAGGCACTTGCGGAGATGATAACCTTCAAATACGAAATTGACGCGCTGCCCTGGGCGCCGGAAGAGTATTTCCAGCGGGACAGGATCTGGCGGATAACAGCGGGAATCCTCAGGGATGAGATTGCCTATTATCTGAGCCCGGAGCTGGCAGGTCGGTACTTTGTGCAATTGAGCGGTGACTACGGGCTGCTGCGAGAGGATCAGTGGGAAGCTTTTATGGAGAGCATCTCAGATGATCCTGTGATGATGGAGGCGGTGAATACCTGGAGAAACCCGTATGAGCAGAGGCCTTTATATCTGGTTAAGAATAGATAATCCCTCCGGGCTTTCTAGCTTCCGGCGTATATGAGGTTTTCGTCTGTCACGATCTCCTCGCTGTAATCAATCAAGACACCATGCCAGTCGTCGCCGCTGCGTGTATAGACACTCAGGAAAGATGAGACTGCCATAACGAGATAATCGTCGATAATAACGGCAACTCCCATATAGTATGAGTCCGGCTCATTGGCCGGGGTGATTGTCTGGTCACAGGCTATCACTTTGCCGAAAGTTTCAAAATACAGATACCCAACGTAACCACTTCCATCAGGATTGTCTTCATTCAGAGTGTAGCTTCCAGGATTTGCCAGGCTCATAAGCACCGGAGGCTCAGGCAGATCGCTCCCCCCGTCAGTTGTTCCGTAGATCTTCAGGAGCTTTTCATATCTGTAATCAAGCCAGTAGCCATTCAGCGCCCCATCTCCAATTGTGAATACATCAAGGATCGGAGGATCCCCGGGCTCACAGATGGCAAGGTATTTCTCGCCGAAGCACGCAGCTGTGTTAGTGTAGGTAGAACCGTCCTCATCACCGTAGTCCCAGATAGCTATAAAGAATCCACTCTCATTCTTAATAATGGTGAGTGTGCAGGATATATCAGAGTCAGTGTATTCTACAGTCATGTGATAAGTTCCGCTGGGATCCAGCTCCGTATTCAGCGGATTCTCGCCGCATGAGATTGCCAGCGGGATGATGATAAGAACTGAGAGAAGTATTACTCGTATTATGATTCTACCTTTCAGAGGGGGTGTACTGAATGTTTTACATATATCTGCGCTTGACTCGACAGAATACCTGTCTCTGGCTTTCAGATAACTGACTATACTCTGGACTTCATGTGAAAGTAAAGAAAAGAGAGGGTCGGGTTTGCTTTTTCATATTGACCTGGCAGCGTTTCATGCAGTATCATCATCTCAGATTGAAAAATCGAGGAAAGCCGGGATGGATGGTGGAAGGTTATGACTGAGGAAGAAGGACTGTTCAACAGCATTCGGCGTTTTCCGGAACAGAGAGCCGAACGCAGCCGATTTGAAGCCGATGTATGGGGAAAATACGGGAGCAGGTGCGCTATGCTCGTTCTTGATTCTTCAGGATTTACCCGGAATACGCAGGAATCCGGAATCCTGAGTTATCTGGCGTGTATTGTCAGACTGAGAGATATGATGAACCCGATTCTCAAGAGATCTGACTGCATTTCATGGAGGGCTGCAACAGATAATATCTTTGCTGAATTCGAAACTGTGGAGGGTGCCCTTGAAGCAGCGCTCGAGATACATAGATCGGTGAACGCAGCAAACATTCAGGTTCCAAATTCTGGAAGATTCGGGGTCTGCATTGGTATCGGGTTCGGTGATGTTCTTCGCTCCCGGTCCGAAGGAGTATTCGGTGACGAGATGAACCTCGCATCAAAACTGGGAGAAGACCTGGCCGGAAAAGGGGAAGTACTGCTTACGGAGTCAGCTTATCAGGAGATTTCAGAAGAGTACAGAGGAGATATCATCGCAAGAAAAACGAATATTTCCGGTGTTGAACTTTCTTACTACATCATAGCAGGAGCAAATAGTTGAAATGAGGTTTTCATATCCGCTTCTGACTCTTTGTATGCTGTTTTGCACCGTACAGGTTGATGCTGACATCTCAGCTGCCACTTCCATGCTTGGCGTCTGTGGCAGAAGCATCGTGAACGAAGAGGGACAGGAAGTAGTGCTCCGGGGTATGAATATGGATTGCTATTACTACTTGTATGACAGCGATCCCGAGGCCCCTTTCGATTACGCTTCGGAGGAGGACATAGAGTATCTGGCCGGGATCGGTTGCAATTCACTGCGCCTCTGCCTGAACTGGAAGATGTTTGAGACTGATGCCGGATTCCGTCTGATCGATGACTACCTGTCATGGTGTGAGCCATTGGGGATCTATATCATCTTGGATATGCACATTGTTCCTCCGGGAGCGAGAGCCAGTGATATGGGGATATGGAGTTCCGCTCATGCCCGGGATCAGCTCTGCGAACTTTGGCGATCGATTGCTGTGCGGTATGCCGATCGGTCATGTATCGCTGGATACGACCTTTTCAACGAACCTTCCCCTCCCGAAGTGCAGCAGTGGTGGGATCTGGCCCATCGTATCAATGGAGTGATCAGAGAAGTTGATACAAATCACATACTCTTCATCGAATCCCCCAGCTGGAATGGGGCTGGTCTACGGATAATGGACGATCCCAACGTGGTCTACTCGTTCCACAGTTACGAACCTTTTGTGATTTCTCATGCTACCGCGTCCTGGCCAGGAGATTCACCTGTACCCGATGAATATTCTTACCCGGGAACAGTGATCACCGGGATGCAATGGGTGGGATGGTCATCCGATGTCGCCAGGCTTGATACGTCCACCCGCGACTGGATCCACTGGGAAAGCGGGTTAATAACTATCCCCCGCGGGGTTGAATGGGTTTCTCTGAAGGCAAATGCCTGTGGAGACGTGGGATGCGTCCTGTTCGACGAACTGCGGCTGCAGCAAAACGGAACGGAACAGGAAGTTGTCAACTGGAACATCGAGGAGACCTCCTACAGACGTGCAGGTCAACCCACCAGCTGGTATTTCTACCATGGTGAAGGTGATTTCAGCGGTACTCTCGGCGACAATTCATTCTCGGGCACAGGAAGCCTTGAGATCACAGGTTCAAGTGGTTCGGGGAGCTGGATACAGACCAGGTCATTCTACACCGGACCCCTCTTCCGGGTCCAGCCGGGAGATATGCTTGTAGTAAGCGGGATGATAAGCGCACCTGAGAATAAGGGGGAGATTACGCTGGGGCTGGATTATCTCAGAGGAAATTATAAGGATTACGATATTGATCGTCTTAAAGGCGGCATACAGGACGTTCTTGACTGGGCTGACAACTGTGACGTTCCTCTTTACATAGGTGAGTTCGGCGCTCTGCCCGGATCGGACCCGGAGAGCCGATACAATTTTGTAACCGATTGGCTGAGGGTAATGAATGCTGAGGGTCTGCACTGGGCTTTCTGGACCTATCGCAATCCGGGGGCGCAGGCCTTCGGACTCTGGCACCAAAGCAGCATTCTTGATGAGCGTCTCGCGGATATACTCTCAGCTGCATATGGTGTATACTAATCGTTCAGGCGTAATCTTCAGGGCCGTACTTGTTGAGCAATAGTTTTTGCGTAGGAGGATTCATATGCCAAGATATGGTTGTTTTAAAATAAGAACCACATGCAGCAGCTGTGGATCATCACTTCCAATTAACGGTCCTTATACACGCTTCTCCTGTACAGCCTGTTTTGAGGATATATCGATTCCGCAGGATAGAATTGCTGATTTTCTTAACGATTTCGAAGAAGAGTATGAAGGTTTTGCCGAAGGGCAGGGCAGTGGCGGAACCCTCATGTGCGGCAGCGGTACTTACAAATACAGTCACTGGAGATTACCACCTCGTTGTTCTTCCTGCAAAACCCCTTTTACAATTCCTGAGGTTCAGGGCAAGTCAATTCTCAAGTGCAGCAAATGCTCCGCTGATTACCATTATTATTCTGCACCTGACTGGCTGCGGGGTAAAGTGCCCTCCGTCAGGTTCATCATCACGCAGCAGCCGCCTCCGGGAGAGAATGGTGTCTTTGGCGTAGAGATTGATGAAAATTCTGCGAAACCGATAGTGATGTCCTGCCCTCAGTGCGCAGGAGCCCTTTCCATTTCAGCACTGAGCGATAGGATAATGGAATGCGGCTACTGCAATTCGGAAGTTTACGTTCCCGATGCAGTCTGGGCAAGGCTGCATCCTGTAAAAAAAACCGAGGAGTGGTTCGTCTGTTTTGAGGGAAAGAACAAGATTCAGCTCCAGGCGGAAAGACGTGCCGTTGATTTAAAGGATGAGAAGGAAGTGCTTACAAAATGGCGGCTTACAAATATGCCGAAGAAAGCCGGCTTGAAGATCAAGTCTTTTCTCCGCATCTTCTGGATATTCCTTGCGATAGTGGTCGTTTCGAGTGTAATCCTCGCCTTATCAGGGAAGAATGAAAAGGATATTGCCAATCTGTATTCCCAATACGGTCCATTCCTTGTAATACCGCTGTCTATTCTGATTCCCCTCTGGTTCGTTTTTAAGAGCGTGTTCTCATCACGGATAGGTAAAGGCAGGGGATGCAAGCAGGCGTTAGCCCAGCTTGCAGAAAAACATGACTGGAAGCATGAGTCGGCTGAATACAAAAGCACTCAGGGTTATATCGATACTAAGTACCGCGGAAGGGATATCGAAATAAACCCCGGTGACGAGTACGCCATGGAAGTAGAGATCAACGATTCTCCATTTTACCTGAAAACTGAACCTCCCGGTTACCCGCACGATGGTGTTCAGCGATTTACCACAGGCGACAGTGTGTTCGATAACCTCTTTCCCTTCCGGTATGCAACGCCAGAGCTTGCAGAGAGAATAGAGAAATCGCCTGACGAAGCCGCAGTTGTACTGGCTCCGATCTACTGGTTCCTTGAACGCTGGCAGTCGAAACTGGGCAGGCTCAAAATTGACTGGACCGAGGCTTCCGTACATCTTGCTCCCGGTCATGTGGAGGTGATGGACAGCGGCAACAGATACCTGCTTCCGCAAGACATGGAACCGCTGCTGGAGGATATGATCGTTCTTGCCGCAGGCATCGATGCAATCGCTTCCGGACGGGAGCCGGAGCTACCATAATAACCGTTGGGATAATCCGTTTTCCGGTATCGTCTATTGACGAAAAGGTATTTTTATCATAGTTTAATATTTCGGTTGCTAAAGAAGTTGAAAAAGCTGCAACTTCAAAAAGTACTAATATGATCGCCTAGTCAGCGGACTAAACAGGGTTGTAATAACCCATGAAAACAAAGGAGTAAGAAAATGAAAACTCTATCTATTTTCATTCTCGCTACGCTGTTGCTGGCAGTTCCCGCAATAGCAAGCGAAACGGAGGATATTGGAAATCTGCCCACCCGAGAGGCATCTGTATATACCGGTTATACCGGCCCCATCTGGGATGGTCCCAAAGATGTCCTGTGGGATAACGGTCCCTTTGTCACGCAGTACGGAACTGGTGCAGGCGGAGCAGATGAGTCTTTAGTTGAACCGCCCGACATTAATCACGGTTGGGGTTGCCAGTGGCTCGCCGATAACAGGATTGCCGATGATTTTGAGGTTCCAGCCGGAGAAACGTGGCAAATTACTTCCATAACGCTGTTCGCATACCAGACAGGTGGCGGACCTCCTTCCACAATACTCGGAACCTATATCGAGATATTTGACGGACCACCCGAAACCGCAACATCCGTCTGGGGAGATCTTTTCACCGACGTCTTGACTACTACAAGCTGGACGAACGTTTACAGAGTTCAACCTCCTGTTGCAGGTACAGGTACCGAGCGCCCCATAATGGCAAATGTTTGTGATTTTTCAAGCCCGATAGTTCTCACAGCGGGAACTTACTATCTCTGCTGGCAGCATGACGGAGAATCAGGGCCATCGGGGCCATGGAGTAACCCCATAACTATAACCGGTCAGCTTGAAACCGGGGATGCCATGCAGTATGCCAGTTATCTGTGGGATTTCATATTAGACGCTGATTCCGGCGCTCAGAAGGGAATGCCTTTCCTAATTGAAGGAACCACTTCTGGTGCTCTCCAGAACGAAACCTGGGCTACAATAAAGACAGTTTTCTAAGAGAGCTAAAATCATCTTGAGATTAGGGGGATATGGCCGAATAGCCATATCCCCTGAAATTCAGAGAGGGAGTTTATCAGTGTTTTTTAAGGGTAGATTGATCGTTTCAATACTACTGTTCATAATTACCGCTTCAGCCTTCGCTATGCTTTGGATCTATCAGGTCGATCCTGCGATCTGTAACGGATGCGCGAGATGTATTCCGTATTGCACCACAGGTGCCCTCTCTATGGTTGGCTCCAATGCGGTGATAGATCCTGATTTGTGTAATGGATGCGGTGATTGTGCCCCCCCCTGCATACGCGGAGCTATTTACAAGTTCTGGTACGTTGGAATTACCGGGGACGAAACCGAAGGGCAGCTCTCGTTCGGACCAAACCCCGCAACAGGATCTGTTTCCGTAACTGGTGCAGCAATCGGTGATCCGGTAGAGGTTTTCGATCTATCGGGAAGGCTGGTTGCATCCACACTTGTTTCGTCAGCCGGAGAAGCTGCTCTTGAACTGTCAGATCTTACCTCCGGTAAATATCTTATCCGTGTCGGAATGGATGATTTTCAGGTATTAACCCTCATCAAATAGCAACCCGGACTTGCTTTATTACATTCAAACGGAAAAGGAAATCATGTGTAAGGAAACGACCTACTTAAGAAACCCTGATGTAGCTCTCAGGGAAGAGGATGAAAGCGGAAGCCTTCTCTTCAATCCCGACACCGGGGAGGTTCTCGTCATCAATGATACCGCCAGGTTCATATGGGACCTTTGCGCTGAAGGCGTTACATTGAATGATATTATCAATGAATTCGGTAAAAACTACGATGATCTTCCGGAGAATCTTACAGAAGATGTGGATTCATATCTAGTCATAATGACAAAGGGTGGTTTCATTGGCTCAAAGTAACTGCTCTATTCCAAACCATACCAAAACTCCTTCATCGGCTGATATCTCGATAACCGGAAAATGCAACCTCAAATGCAGATACTGTTTCTACTCTGATGAAATGACTGCGCTGTCAGACCTCTCAACAGAGGAATGGAAGAAGAACATTAAGAAGCTGGGCGACGCTAAGATAATGCGTGTAACCCTAACCGGCGGAGAACCGTTCACAAGACCCGACTTCTTTGAACTTATAGACTCGGTGATAGCAAACAGAATGCGCTACTCAATACTTACCAACGGCACGCTTATTGACGAAAAAACCATTGAAGCATTCAGTATTGGAAAAAGACGCCTGCGACTCGACAGTATACAGATATCAATAGATGGCTCATGTGCCGAAGTACACAATCTCAGCCGACCAGATAGTTTTGACAGAGCAGTAAAAGGACTCAGGCTTTTAATGAATGAAGGTTTCCCGGTAACAGTAAGAGCTACCATCAGCAAGCATAATATGGATGATCTTGATGCCATGGCTGCATTCATTCTTGAAGATATCGGTCTTCCATCAATGACCAACAACGAGGCTTCACCCATTGGAACTGGCTGCACATACAAGGACGAAGTAGCCCTGGACCATAAAGATATTCTCGAAGTGGGACTCCGACTGGAAAAACTGCAGAAAAAGTATCCCGGTAGAATCACCGCCCAGGCCGGTCCCCTTGCCAAACTCAGAATGTACAGGGAGATGGAGGATGCCAGGAAGACTGGTCAGCCTACCGGGAGGTGGAAAATGGGATTCCTCTCCTCCTGCGGTGGTGTGTTCAACAAGCTGGGAATTCTTCACGATGGATCGATAGTGCCATGTTCCATGCTGCACGATCTCACTATGGGAAACATGCTTACCGCTGAATTGCTGGATGTGTGGAGTAACAGCCCCATAATGAAAGGCGTTCGGGAGAGGTATGTGGTTCCATTATCGGAAATTCCTTTATGCGCGAACTGCGAGTGGGTAGAGTACTGCAACGGCGGATGCCCCGGCATTGTTCAGCAGATGCAGAAAACCATCATGGCACCCAGCTGGAGAATGTGCTACAAGAACTTCCTGAAAGCTAACGACATAAAAAGTATTTACTATGCATACCCCCAGGAAGATGGACAGGTATGACAGACAATTCCAATGTAGTACCAAGACTTGGCTCCATATACATGTACGCTTCGGGAGCGTGCAATCTTAACTGTTCGCATTGCTGGATCAATCCTGAATTCCAGGAAGAAGGCACGAAAACCAGCCTTCACCTCGATATTGAACTGGTAAAGAAAGCCGTAGAGCAGGGAAAACCTCTTGGCCTCAGGTCAGTGAAACTCACCGGAGGAGAACCGCTGCTTAATCCCCGAATTAAAGAAATCATCAAACTCATTTCCAGTGAGGGAATGAGCATAATCATAGAAACGAACGGTACCCTGGTTGACAAAAATATGGCTGAATTTCTCTCTTCAACCGAGAAATTCGGCTTCATTTCGGTAAGTCTTGATGGCGCTGACGCCGAAACACATGAAGAACTGAGGAGAGTAGAGGGATCCTTCGACAAAGCTGTACAGGGAATTCGGAACCTTGTTGAGGTTGGGATAAAGCCACAGATGATATGTACCCTGCATAGAAAGAATATCTCTCAGGTTAGTGAGATCATCGAGCTGGCAAAAGATCTGGGCTGCGGATCGGTAAAATTCAACCATGTACAGCATGTAGGGCGGGGAACTGAGTTCGACGAAAACCTGGCTCTCACAGTACCTGAGATAATAAAGCTGAACGACAGGATAGAAGAAGAGATAATTCCATTCGTCGGGATACTCGTAATTCTGGACATACCCTTTGCTTTCCAGAAACCCGCGCGTTTTCTCAGGAGCAGGTCGGGAAGATGCACTATACATAATATCATAGGATTACTGGCCAATGGAGATCTTGCTCTCTGCGGGATAGGGACATCGGTTGATGATCTTCTGTATGGAAATCTGAAAACTGACGACCTTGTAGAGATCTGGAAGAATTCTCCAAAACTCGCCGAACTCAGGAGATTGATACCTGATGAACTTGAGGGAATATGTTCTAAATGCCTTCATAAGAGATTCTGCAAAGGTACGTGTGTGGCAGGAAATTACAACTCAGGCGGGAAACTCAACGCTCCTTACAGCTTCTGCAGCACAGCGGAAAAACTGGGGCTTTTCCCGGAATCCAGAATGAATATATTATAATTGTGAAGGAGAATACTATGACTGAAAGAAAGCAATACATAAAACCTATGATACTTAACCTCTCCGGTTTTGGTGTTGTGGGGCAAGAGCCGCTGGGATGGTGCTCTACTGGTCATCAGCCCTCAGTTGCAAACTGTTTCAATGGAACTGATGTAACTCAGTCGGAATTTGCCTGCTCACCAACCGGCATTGGCCCGGAATTTGGAGACTGTAGTCCCAATGGGGGAAACGTCATGAATATTTGCACCACAGGCTCATTACATACATGATGCTGCGTGGCTGAAAGGTTTATAGACAGTTATTCTTTTCAGCTTGCATGCAGCTGTTTTCATGTGTACTCGGACTTGGATATAAATTGTTTTCATCTTCACCGTTTCTGCGCTTTCTTTTCGGACTGTGATAATCCTTTCTCCACAGTCAGATACACCCTTGCTGAAGAAACAGCTTCGTGCGAAACACCTCTTTCGTATGCAGAACAAAATAAGCTGCTCAACACATTTGATTATCCCCTTGAGCATTTCGAAGTACCCTCCTGGAACAGCCATATACTGAACATCCTCCCTGTCCGTAAGCTGCTTGAAGATTGTTCCGACCATGGGAAACTGGTAACACTCGAGATCAGGAAAGAGTCCCTTGCGGTAACCGACTTCCTGCGGCATCGTATGGATGTCTTCTACTCGGTAAGTAATTCGCGCACGATAGCCGAAGGCAGAGTGGATCCGCTAATATTCTCCACGTTTCTCCATGACATGAACGCACTGATTGTTCATAGCTCCTGCGTGGATTTCGATGGAAAGGCTGTCATCTTTCTGGCCATGGATGAAGGTGGCAAGACGACCGCTGCAAGCCTCTGCGAAGGAGGAAGGGTTCTGGCAGACGACCAGATCATCTTCAAAAAACAGGATGATGATAGTTGGCTGGTTTACGGAACGCCATGGACCACTTTTCCACCCGATCCGGGGCATGCGGTTCCTGCGGCATTTATTCTACTTGAGAAGGCAGATGAGTTCAGTTTGACAAAAGTTGGGTCGCGAGAGCTTCTTTCATTCTTCTGGAATGAACACTATGGCGCAAGGTTTAGTATTCCACGAATCTACCACACAAAGTTACTGGATCTCTACAGAGATCTTTCATCCTCAGCACCTGTTTATCTCATGCGTTTTCCAAAAGACTACATCGATCAAGACGCAATCCTGAAATGTATGAAACCGTGAAAACTTCCTTCCGGTTCTATCGTGGGCGGAGCATGAGAACAACCTTCCAGCCCGGTGACAGCATCATTTTCGAAGAAGTTCCCTTTGACCGGCTGAGAAAGGGTGATGTAATTGTCTACAGCAGTGATTCTGTTCCAGGAACTGATGTTGTACACAGGATAGTTGAGAAGCACGATGATTATTTCACTGTAAAAGGTGATGACAATCCTGAGGGAACCATTGAAAAGGTTCTCTTTCAGAGGGTTCTGGGACGTGTTGTTGCGGTTGAGCGCGAGGGGCAGAAGCGGAAATCTGTTACCGGAGGGAAACGCGGTTCTTTGTGGGCAGGATTTATTTCAAGGGAGGGATTACCCAGGAAAGTTTTCAGGTGCTTCTACTCCTTACTTAATTATTCTGGAGTAGTCAGGCTTTTTTGGCGACCTGAAATCGAGACTATTCATCTTTCAACTGATGCAGAATCTGTTGTTCGCCTTGTCAGTGGTGGGAAGACCGTTGGCAAATGGTGTAGTGAACGGAAAATCCTTGTTCTGAAAAAACCCTATGACCTGGTTGTGAGAGTGCGGAACGGGGAGCTTCAGCTGTAGGCAATGGCCTGAATAGAGTACATTTCGCAGTACTTACCTTTTATCTTCATCAGTTCTTCATGGGTGCCATGCTCAATGATTCTGCCTTTATCCATCACTGCGATTCTGTCTGCCATTCTTACTGTGGAGAATCTGTGTGAGATTATCAACGAGGTTTTTCCCTTTACCAGCTCTCTGAATTTTATAAACACGGCATGCTCCGCTTTTGCGTCCAATGCGCTTGTGGGCTCATCGAGCACCACGATGGGAGCATCGCGTATGAACGCCCTGGCAAGGGCGATTTTCTGCCATTCACCTATGGAAAGTTCCATCCCTCCCTTGAATGATCTGCCCAGTACAGTGTCATAACCATTCGGTAAATTCTCAATCAAGGAGTCTGCACCCGCTGCGGAAGCCGCCAGGCGGATGAGGGAACTATCCGGTGAATGCTTAATATCACCCAGGCTGATGTTTTCTGCCGCTGTGAGATGGTACCTTGCGTAGTCCTGGAAGATAACTCCTATGTTGCTGCGATGTTCTTCAACATTAAAATTCTTTATGGATGTGTTATCAATACTTACGATGCCTGAAACCGGGTCGTAGAGTCTGCAGAGAAGCTTAACAAAGGTTGTTTTACCTGAACCATTTTCCCCCACCAGAGCAAGCATCTCTCCGGGGTTGATTCTGAGTGAAACATCATCTAGAACCTTTTTGTTACTGGATGAGTAATTGAAGTCCACGTGATCGAAGACAATCCCCTTGCAGATTGAAGCGGGAAATGGTTTCGCTTCGGCAGGATCGACTATCGATGGCTTGATATCGAGAAAATCGAAAAGATTGGAGAGAAACAGATTGCCCTCGTAAAGCCCCGCCAGACTTCCCAGAAGGCCTTTGAGGTATCCAAGCCCTCTCTGAAAGGCCTGGAAGTACATTACCATTCCACCGATTGTAATAAGACCTGCGAATGCCTGCTTCGCGATAAAGGCCAGCGAACCGTAGATCAGCAGGGTTGCTACGGCCTGAGTGGCAAGATCAGCTGCTGCTCTTCGTTTTGCTATGCCCAGTATTTCTGTGCGGAGAATGGCTCTGAGGTTCATGTACATTATTCTGAAGTGTTCTCCAAGGCCGAACAGCCGCAATTCTTTCGCATGTCCCACAGAAGTTAATAACCAGTGTTTGTACCATGCTTTGCGTTCGGTCTCTGTTCTTTTTCGCTGCCACTTCCAGTTGATTTTTGAGAATCTGAGTTTTACCAGCACTCCGGGAAGCGCAGCAGCAACAAGGACAACGGCAACAATCCAGTGGAAAGAGAGAAGCAGGCCGACCATGGCAAGTAATGAGATACTGCTCTGGATGGTCCTGATTAATCCGTTTACAATACTTGTGGGTCTATACGGTGCCTCACCCTGCGCCCTGTGCATTGTATCGTAGAACTTTGAATCCTCGTAATATCCAAGATCAACATCGATGGATTTCCTGTGGAGAATATCCTGCATGTAATCGGTCACCACTCTGGCCTGGGTCTGCTCAACTATTCCGGCAATAGATTTCACAAGAGCTGACAGCAGTGCAACAGCACCCATTATTCCGATGAGAAGAGCAATGTGACCGAAAGAAGAGGTATCCGCACCGGTAATAGCCTCTTCTACAGAATCTATGAGAAGCTTCATCAGGTAAAGGGGAATCAGTGGCAGCAATCCCTGAATAACAGTCAGGAGGAGATTGGTGATGGTCAGCCCTCGACTGCTCTTCCAGACGAAAGATACAGCTCTTCCGAGCATCAGTTTTCTATTCTCAGTTTCTGATTTCATGAGACTAATCTATAACGCGCATGCGACGGGAACCAGCTAATCATAAGGGTGGTGATGTTCCAGTCACTTATGTATCAATTGAGCGATATGAAAAATATAGAGCAACCAGATGCGATAACGGAGGCTGCCTGCAGCTGGCTCCTGTCCGGGGGTCTGCCCGGGACATACGCTGGACCTGATCCTGGTATAGCTCATGACCTGCAGCCTCTTCTTGCGAAGGAGATGGAGAGAAGGGACCTCAACCTGTCCGCAGCGGCGACCTGGTTCCGTCAGGAGCAGATCATCAGGCCGGTTCTGGAACGTATCTCCGCAGAAGGTACAGAAGTGTGGGCGGTGAAAGGGTTCGACCTGGCAAGAAGCGTCTATCCCTTTCCGGGTGGAAGGCCGATGTGTGATGCTGACCTGTTCATGGAGGAGGAAAACAGGCAGGTAATTCTGAGAATATTCTGTGAGTCCGGCTGGTCAAGGAGGTCTCCAGGAGATGGTATTTTCAATGCAGGCATTGTATCCGAGATGAAGATGTACAGGCATGGTATCATGGCTGAACTGCACACTCATATTTTCTATTTCCCGGCGACATTTCCTGGAAGACTTCCGTCAGATCTGTTCGAGAACGGCAGATTATTGGAGCCGGGGCTGATGGGATTTGCCTGGCACAACGCGCTTTTAATGGTTCTTCTTCATACGCTTACGAATATCAGGATAAGACCTGTATGGTGGGTGGACATTTGTCTGCTCTGCATGAAGGTCGCAGAAGCGGGGAGCTGGAAGGAATTTGCGCGGAATGCAGATGATACAAAATTGAGTAACTCACTTGCATATCTTCTTGGAACTGCTTCCGGCAGACTGGGAGCACCAGTCCCGGAGGGAGTGTTGAAAGTTCTTAACATCGGTAACAGCGGCAAAGAGGATATTATCGAAAAACTCAAAACCGGACGGAAGGTACCCACCCTGCTCAATCTCAGATACCTGACTGGCTGGAGAAGGATCTCGTGGTTTTATGCTCTGTTCTGGCTTGTTCTTACAGGTCAGCATCCACTGAGAAGAAAATAATCAGTGAGCAGCGTATTCTGTTGATGATGATCGTATGCCTCTTGTATTATGATAATCCGATGGAAACTGACAGGATTGGCCCTGCGGGAGGAGTGCGTTGAGCTTGAAAGATACAGATCCGACAGGGATACCGGGCAGGATACTGATGCCTGGTTACATCGATACTACTGACCCTGCACGCCTCGGCAGGCTGACTGGCGGCATTTTCTACGATTATATGATGGGAGAACGTTTCAGGGCTTCCGGTTGGGAAGTGGAGTATTTTAATCTGGAATCCCTTCCCCGATATGCCAAAATGTTCAAGATCCCCTCTTCCGGCATCATTTCCCGCAGGTGCGGGGGCACCTTCAATATTCTGGTTACCACTCTCGGCTGCAGCACACTTACGCTTGGTCTTCAGAGGAGGGCGAACCGTCTCGGACGATTTACGGTACTCATATGCCACCATTTCAGAAGTCACCTTGAGCGGACACCATTAAGACGGTTCCTCTACACATGGACAGAGAAGAGAATAGTCCGGGAGGCGGATTTCATAATCGCTATAAGTGGTTCTACTGTCCGGAAGCTGGAGGAATTGGGCAGGAGCGGTCACGATGTTCTGCTTGCCAAACCCGGCCTCAATGTCCGGCTCGCTGATGAGCCGCGATTCACCGAAGATCCACGGAGGTTACTCCTTGTTGGGAACATCGAGGCGCGCAAGGGTATCCTGGAGGCAGTGAAGGCTCTGGCTTGCTCGAACATCGAAGGCGCTGAGCTGTACATTGTAGGAGAACGAAATTTCGACCGCGGATATCTTGAGAAGGTTGAAGTCTGTATAGGTGAACTTGGCCTGGAGGAGAGGGTGCATATTACGGGAAGATTGAGTGATGCGGAGCTGGCTGTGCAGTATAGCCTGGCCGATGTCTTCCTCCTGCCCTCCTATTGGGAGGGGTATGGAATGGCCACCGCGGAGGCTATGGCCCGGGGCCTCCCTGTGATATCCACTACCGCTGGAGCTATCCCGGATATGATCGAGGATGGGGTCTCCGGCCTGCTTGTAGACCCTGGTGACTGGAAGGCGATCGGAGAATGCATCAACAGACTGTTCACAGAAAAAATCCTACGGCGTAATCTGGCTGAGGGGGCTTTGCGAACCGCATCACTATTCCCGACCTGGGATGACACGACCGGTCTGGTGCTGAAGGCGGTAGAAGACAGAATGCGACAGGTCGTTACCGCGTGTATCGATTCAGGCAGCTAATATTCGGGATCTGTAGATTTTTCGAGTACGATGCGATCCAGGAACTCAATCATCCTTCTTCCTCCCATATCCATATCCATATCACCATCAAGGTCTGAGGGGTTCTCCAGGACTTTGAACTTCCCGGCACGGATATCCCTGTGAATTTCCTCCAGCTTCGCACATATCGAATCAGCATCGTGTGTGGCAGTATACCCGGCACCCAGACGTTCGATCAGCGCGGTCAGATCACCTTTCGGGGTTACAGCGAGAATGGGTCTCCTTGCGAGAAGGTATTCCACGGTTTTGGATGGATTCTTCAGTTCGTTGCCCGGTTGAGGCCGGAGGATAAGGAGCAGGACATCAGAATCGAGCTGCCACTTCCTTACCTCCGTAAATGGTACGGCACCTAGTACCTCTACTGAATCCTTCATACCAAGTTTCTCCGGCAGATCGGCGTAGGCACCGAAATCTCCCACTATTCTGAATTTAAACCCGCTGTCCGGGTGCTTCTCAAGGAAGAGCTTCATTCCTCGAAGGAAATGCTCGGGTGTCTGATTGCCCATGAAGAATCCTGTATAGGTGATAATCAGATTATCACCGGGATTCCGTGGACCCTCCTGGTTCCATTGCTTTTCTCTCTCTTCGAGGGTAACACCGTTCCAGAGGGTCTGAACCGGAGGGCATTTCTCTCCATACTTCTCTTCGAAGTACCGGGAGGATCCATCAGTAGTGGTTATAATGCCATCCGCTCTTGTGACGATTGCTTTCTCTATTATGGGAGTCAGGTGACGTCTGGCCCATGAGACCGACTGCCAGTTGATGTAGCCGTCCATAGCCCATAGATCGCCGAAGTAGGCAACCCAGGGCTTGCCTGTAAGCCTCGAACATGCAAGACCAGCGAGATGCACTGAATGGGGGGGGCCAAGTGTGATCACCAGGTCTGCTCTGATTCTATCTATTTCGCGCAGGGCGGCTCTGATTGCCCTTGGAACCCAGGTAACGTACCTGTCCGGCTGCAGGATTACCTCCAGGATCAGTTTCCGTAAACCTTTCCTTTCAGTTTTTGCAGACCTTGCCTGTTCCGTGACTGGTTTTTTCCTTCTGCGCAGTCTGCCGGATTTACCGCTTCTGATTACGTTCATCTCTTTCGGAAGGAGTGCCGTGAGAGAGGGATCTGTCGGTAGAGATGCAGTATGGTCGGGGGTCACCACTGAGGGCAGCCAGTTGTTTCGGATGAAGATATCCGCGAGCCTGAGGTTCATCGGGGCCGAGCCGGTGGAAACTGGAGGAAAGGTGTAAGCTATGTAAATGAGTTTCTTCATGGTGTATCTCCAACAGGTGGGGATTGCAGCTCCTCCTCCAGAACTCGCATGTAGAGTTCACGGAGAACGCTGGCCGACTTATTCCAGGTGTAATATGCACTGGCAGCTTTGTTTCCACGCTCCCCCTGGGCTCTTGCCTCAGCCGGGTCCGACACCATCTGTCGTATTCCCTTCGCTATCGATGCTGGATCTGACGCATCCACCAGGATACCGCAGTCGTGCCTGTGAAGTACGCTTGATATCTCGGGAAGGTCGCAGGCGATAAGAGGCAGACCAGACATCATATACTCGAAAAGTTTGTTTGGCAGTGAGAGTTTATGGTTAAGACAGCTGTCCTGGAAAAGCAGTAATCCTGCATCAGCTGATCCGGTAATTTTCGCTAATTCCTCCGATGGTACGGAGGGATGGAAGGTGACCATGTCACCTGCATTATTCGTTTCGGCATATCGCTTGATGACTCCCCCAGATCTGTCATGACCGACAAACGCAATGTGGACCGGAAGATCCCTCAGCATAATTGCAGCGTCGATCAGCTCTTCAAGACCTCGATGCAGTCCAAGAATGCCCTGGTAGAGAAAAAGAAAGCATGGTTCCTTCCCTGCTCCGAGTCTGCGGCGGACATCCTCCTGTCCGGGGGCGGCTGGGGCCAGGGGAGGGTAGTTAACCACCAGATCAGGAATAGCCATTGTCGGGTACATCTCTCTCATAACGTCGGCTCTGCCCGGGGTTACAGCTATCACCGCATCGACTATCGGAGCGAGGAGTGATTCAGTGAACTTTTCCAGAATCATGAATGGTCTGGAAGTTTCCAGTAGATAACGCCTGCTCTCGAGCCAGAGTTCATGGGAGTCGTAAATCAGCTTTCCATTGTTGATCCATGCTGCAGCAGCGGAGACAGCGAGAGTGTCCAGATCATGGGCATGGTAAACCCTGGCGTTGGTTTTCACTGCATGGCGGAGCAACCGGGTCTGATATAGTGCTGCATGAAGAAAGTCTCCCAGAAAGCGTTTTACAGGATTTCTACGCAGGGCAGCAACGATTCTTGAACCCGTACTTTCTTTATTCCCCTCGGAGGTATCGAGCATTCGACGGAAGGAGGTCTTCAGGCCTCCTGATTCGGGTACCCTCAGGACACGGATATCCCCCCAGTCTTCAGCGTCGGGGCAGCCAGCCTCGGGTTGTGCGATGATTGTCACTGCCAGTCCGATATCCGAGAGTGTCTGAGCCTCCTTCTTGACCCTCGCATCGTTCCAGAGCTGATTCTTGACTATCATGCAGACGTCTGTTGTGAATCTCAAATGAACTCCCTGGTGTTAAATGCGAGTTTTGGGAACAGCCGACAAAAACATCCTAGTATTATATCAAGTGAGAAGCGGCAACAACATAGGTCCGCCGACCCCGGCAGGTAAGATTCCATCATTTTTTATCATTGCTATAAATAGATATAGAACAAGTAGTTACGATGTTAGCCTTGCCATTGACGTTTCAGTTGCCTATCTTTTGTCAAAACTCTAACGCCGTTAGGGAGGTATCATGCAGACTTTTTTGTTGATGATGCTCTGTGTGCTTTCAAATCCGGATTCTGAACTTATCGCTGTAAGGGTGGAGGAAGGACCCACTATCGATGGTCGCCTGGATGACCCAATCTGGGAACAGGCTCAGGTGTTGCGGTGTACACTGATGCAATACGGCCCCGACTACGGCAGTCCCATGACAGAAGAGACAGAGATATACATCCTCTACGATGATCGCCATATCTACTTCGGCTTCCATATGGACGATCCGGATCCTTCCACAATGATGGATGCGCTAACACCCAGGGATAATTATGTGACAGGTGAGTGGATGGCCATTCTTCTGGACACATGGGGCAACGGCAGGGAAGCGACCAGCTTCGAGGTTAGCTTATCCAACTCTCAGATGGATGCCAAGGTCAACCCAAACGGCCACTGGGACTACAGCTGGGACGCGGTCTGGGAAAGCGGAACTCATTCCAATTCGCAGGGATGGTCGGCCGAGTTCTCCATACCATTCAGCTGCCTCCGATTCGATCAGACCAGCGAGACTCAGGCCTGGACGGTCAACTTTCAGCGCATACTCGGTAAGACTCACGAGAACGGCTGGTACGTACTCTCCGAGGCACAGCAGATGGCCCAGCTGGAAACGTTTGCCCCCATCATCGGGATAGAGGGGATAGAGGGTTCTCTGGGCGCTGAAATTAGGCCCTTCAGCTCTTCCAGGTTCTACCATACCGCTGACCCCGATGAATGGGAGACTGACCTGAATGCTGGTCTGGACGTGAAGATTGGCGTCACCAGCGGAATAGCGGCCGACCTGACTGTTTACCCGGACTTCGGGCAGGTGGAGGCAGATGCAGCGGAGATGAATCTTTCTCACTTTGAGCTATTCCTTGCAGAACGAAGACCCTTTTTCCTTGAGTCCCGGAGTACTTTCCAGATGCCGTTCAATATGTTTTACTCCAGGAGGGTAGGAGCCGTAGCACCCAATGGGGATGTCATTCCCATCATCGGTGGTATCAAACTTTCTGGTTCACTTGGCAGCGGAATACACTTCGGTTTGCTGGATGCTGTGACCGCAGAGGTCAGTGAGGACACCATACCAGTCACTCCGGCTGCAAACTACGGAATATTGAGAATCATGAAAGAGTTCGGTCCCTACAACTATATAGGGCTCTCCGCAGTTAACAAGGATATCTGGGAGCAGGACGAATTTTCGGAGAGCTACAACAGAGCCTATGCTCTGGATGGCGCCCTGCTGATTCCGGGCAACCATGTTGTGGATGCCGCGGTCGCAAGATCGTTCAATACTGACATGGAATCTGACAATGCCTACAGGGCCAGCTTCGACAAGGTAAGGAGTAACCTCTCCTACGGTGCGGGATGGGAATACGTGGGGGAAGACTTTGATGTTAACGGCACAGGATTCACTACTGTTACCGGAGGCTGGGAAAGCTGGGGACACATTCATAATACCATTCTCCCGGTGGAGACCTTCAGTCGAATTGGCTTTGGCGGCGGTGTTTACTACTCAGAACTGAACACCGGAGAAATAGTCGGAAGGAACATCGACGTTGATGTTAATGCAACGCTTAAGAACGGAGCATATTTCGGGAGTGAAGTTCGTTATTCAGGTGAAACCTTCGATCCATACGAGGGGCCGGAGGGCCACACCTACAGTGACAGGACCAGTTTCCATGCATGGGCAGGCACCAACCAGTTTGACGACTATTTCGTGAGTGGGAATATCGGTGCTGGTCAGTTCGACTGTGAGGGCACCTTTCAGAATTACAACTTAAGCTTCAGGATGAAGCCCTCTCAGGCTTTAGAGCTCCGACTGTCCGGTAACTGGTTCTCGACCAGGGATACAGAAAACTACAACTGGTCAGCAGGCGACTGGGACACACGCAGAACCGATTGGAAATCCTTGATACTCAGGGCTGGATACATTTTCAATCCTGATATGCACCTCAGGCTCTTCTCTCAGTACTCACGTTTTTCAATGGATTACACTCTCAGCGATGAGTCCGAGAGCAGCGATATTACTGCTAACCTGTTGTTCAGCTGGCAGTACCTTCCCGGCAGCATGTTCTACTTCCTTGTGGAGAATCTTTTCGAAGAGAGAGAAGAGGGTGGTTTTGGAACACCTGATATCGGCTGTTACGCAAAGCTGACCTGGTACCTGCCGATCTAAAGAAAAAACAGAAAGGAGCTTTAGTGAGAAACTGTTATGTCGTACTAAGCGCGGCCATGTTCCTTATGATCGCATCGTGTGGATCTGGCGGTCAGGAGGTGACTGATCTTCATCAGCAGGTCGAATTACCGCAATTGAACCTGGTGCTGCTGGACTCCATTGGTGTGGAGCTGGGCGATTCCTCCTACGTTTTCGGCTCGATCGAGGGGTTGGGTTATACTCAAGAGGGCAATATTGCCATTCTTGATCGAATGAGTGCGGACATCAGGCTTTATTCACCTGATGGTTTATATCTGGGGAGAGCAGGGGGGAGAGGAAGCGGGCCAGGTGAGATGCACAATCCACTATGCCTCTTCCTTTTTCCGGATGGCAGGATGGGGGCTCTGGACCCATGGCGAAATGGACTCCAGATCTACTCTTCCGAGGAAGAGTATGAGGGCATTGGTATGGAAGTACAGAATAACGTCCATCTGTACCCGGAAGTGGTCAGCGACAGCAGCTTCATCTCCATAAAAACCGAATTCGTCTTCGACGAAGGAGCTGCGCCTGTCGCAGCAGTTTTCGTCGGTCTTTTCGAAATGTCCGTTGAGCCCGAGGTCACATACTGGAGGGTTGAGATGGAAGTTGACTTCTCCATACTCGCTGACCTGGCCCAGAAATACCTGCTTGCTGTGTCCATGGCAGTAGATACCACCCACTGCATAGTTTACCTGGCTCCGAATGCTGATACAGATTACAGAATTCAAAGATTCACATTGGATGGTGAACAGCTTACTGATCTTGAACTTGAAGTTGAGACGATTCCTCTGACTGCAGATGAGATTCGAATAGAAGAGGAATTTATCCGTATGAGACTTACGAGTCTGGAGGGAGGTGAGCCCCAGTATAATGTTCAGCTTACTGATCCATTAACACACAGGCTTCCAGTGACTGACCTGGAAATAAGCCCGGATGGTAACCTCTGGGCCAGAAGGGGTGCGGAGGATGAACCTTTCTTCGATATCTGGTCTCCCGAAGGTGAACTCATTGGGAGTGCAGTGCTGCCCGGAGTGGGGCCGAGGAGCCGTACATGGGAGTTCGAAGTTTGTGATGAAGGGATTCTGGCATATGATATTGACCCGGAACTCTTCCAGAAGATCTATCTGATAGGTATTGCTGAATAAGTCTATCAGACTCCGGTGCCTACCTTAGCATTTTCCGGTAAACGTTTCTGCCGAATCAGAAAGATACATGTTTGATTTGACACGACCGGGTTATTCTGAGTATTGTTTCTTTGATGAGAAGGCTGCGGCTATTGAATCACTGCCGCACTGCCTGACAAACAAATTAGCACCAGAGGTGGAGAGGTTTCCATGAAAAAAGACAGTCTCTTTAACACGGATGATATCCTCTCCGAGAGTGGCGTCAGGGAGCTATTCGAAACTGTAAAAGTCCATGCATCGGATGTGCTTGTCAAACAGGGAGATTCCGGAACGGATCTTTTCATTGCCCAGTCCGGACAGTTCGTAGTGACTGATGATAAAGGGGGAGGCCGTATACTGGATTCACTTGGAGAGGGAGATGTATTCGGAGAAATGGCCTTCCTTGGCGGGGAGGAGCGGTCAGCAAGCGTTACCGCGAACACTCCCGGTACCGTATTGAAGCTCTCCCGGAAGCCATTTGTTTCATTCCTCAGGAAGAATGCAATACCCGGGACAAAATTCCTTCTGTTTCTGGAAAGACTCATTGTCGAGCGGCTTAGAAAGGCCGATTCTCTCAGAGTTCTTATCTCAGGTGACAATGACCTCTCCGGAAAACGTGAACTCAGGAAGCTCAGGGCTAATATCCGGGCTCGAAACAAAAGACCTTTGCTGTCTGCGGATGATCCTATGCTGTCCGAGATGTGTCATTGGATATACGCCAGGGACAATCAGATTCTCTACCGCCAGGGAGACAGGAGTACAGACCTTTTCATCATCAAGAAGGGAAAGGTTGTAGTCGTTGATGAAGACGCCGGAGGCTTCGTTCTGGGCCGCTTCGGGGTGAACGATGTCGTAGGTGAACGCTCATTCCTTGACGGTAAACCAAGGGTATCCACCGCAAAAGTAATCGGAAATGCTGAAATACTTATGTTTTCAAGAGGTACTCTGAAGGAGCTTCTGGAAAAGAACAGTGCCATGGCTATCAGTCTGAATCTCGGTCTGGGAAGTCTTCTGGCTCGAAGACTCAGCATGGCTAACAAAACCCTGAGACTTCTCACTTACGAGGAGCTCAGAGAAAAAGCTGAGGTTTCAAGACTGCTCAGTGAAATGAGAAAATCCCTTCGGATTAAGGCTCTCCACTAACCATTTTCCTCCTTCTTCTTTTCCACTTTACAACTCAATGGTAAAGTATATATTTCCGTTTCTATGTATAGAAACATACTGAAGGTGGTTTATATGGAATCGGCGAAGAAACTGGTTGAAGTATTCTGCAGGATAACTGAGCCTGCGATTATGAGAAAGTTCTTCTCTGAGATTTTCACTCCGGCTGAAATAGATGATTTTGTCCTTCGATGGCGGCTTATGGAGATGCTCCAGAATGGCGTTTCGCAGAGAGAAATAGCAACAGAGCTGGGAATAAGCCTGTGCAAGATCACCAGGGGTTCGAAGGTGCTTGGAACGGGCAATTCCATAACTGAAAGAATATTTAAGGATAAGATCGGAGATACGTGATGCAAACAGCAACAGAAACAAAGCAATCCCCTGATGAAAGGGGTTACTTCGGTGAATACGGTGGAGTATTCGTTCCTCCATGTCTGGAGGATATACTCCTGAAAATCAAAGAATCCTACCTGAAACTCAAAGATGATCCCGATTTCAGAAAAGAGCTCCGCAGCCTGTACACTCACTATGTCGGGCGGCCCAGCCCGGTATACTACGCATCCAACCTGACTGAGGAGGCCGGTGGAGCAGCTATATACCTGAAACGCGAAGATCTGAATCATACCGGAGCTCACAAGATTAATCACTGCCTCGGTGAAGCCCTGCTGGCAAAAAGAATGGGGAAAAAGAGACTGATAGCAGAAACTGGCGCAGGACAGCATGGCGTTGCTCTTGCTACAGCTGCTGCTATTACAAAACTCAAATGTTCTGTATACATGGGCACCGTTGATATGAAGAAAGAACATCCCAATGTAACCAGGATGAAAATACTTGGTGCCGAGGTCATTCCTGTAAGCGAAGGTTTAGGAACCCTGAAAGAGGCCGTAGACGCTGCCTTCGCAGCATATATGGAAGATCCTGTCAATCAGTTCTACGCAATAGGTTCGGTTGTCGGGCCTGATCCTTTTCCGATGATGGTCAGGGATTTCCAGCAGACAGTCGGTATCGAGGCAAGGGAGCAGTTTCTGAAACTGACCGGGAAACTTCCTGATAATCTTGTTGCCTGTATAGGGGGAGGATCCAATGCCATTGGTCTGTTCTCGGCTTTTCTGGACGAACCGGAAATTGATATCTATGGTGTTGAACCCGCTGGAATCGGTTTCAAAAATGGACAGCATGCAGCTACTCTGACAATGGGTTCTCCAGGAATCATACATGGATTCAGGTGTTACCTGCTGCAGGATGAGAACGGAGAACCATCCCCCGTTCACTCGATTGCCTCCGGTCTGGATTATCCCGGAGTTGGACCTCAGCACAGTTACCTGAAGGATACGGGAAGAGTGCAGTACCGTACGATCAACGATGCCGAGGCGGTTGAGAGTTTCTTTTCACTTTCCAGACTTGAGGGAATAATACCCGCGCTTGAGAGCGCCCATGCGGTAGCCTTCGCTGTGAAACTTGCAGGCAGCCTGGAAAGAGATAAAACTATACTCTTAAACCTGTCAGGCAGGGGTGACAAGGATATTGATTACATTGTAGAGAATTTCGGTAAAGAAATGCTGTAATCATTTACTGACGAAACACCTGTTCTGATACCTGTACCAGGGGCTGCGGGAGCGGAATATCCGCTCCCGCTTTTTCAGTACGTTTTACATTCAACGACCGGGATAAGCCAGTAGAATCTGGCTATTTTTTACTGAATTTCATGGAATTCTGGGTTCATTCATTATATATGCACCATGGTGAAAAGACCATGTTACAGTTCTTTTCCGGAAGGTTGAAATCAGTATGAAAACCACATGCGCTATTTCTATTCTGATCGTTACCGGATTCAGTTTCGCTCAAATGCCGGTTCAAGTGGTGAAAGTAGACGAATCTCCTGTAATTGACGGTATCCCGAATGATGAAATTTGGAACCTGGCAATTCCCATTCAGGAGGATTTCATCCAGCACAGGCCGGATTGCGGTGAACCGATGACAGAGCCGACCGAAATCAGGCTTCTTTATGATGATGAATGCCTGTACTGCGAGTTCACTATGCACGACAGCCACCCGGAGGAATTCACCAGAATGATTGCGCCAAGGGACAACGATTTCTCAAGCGAATGGGCAGGCATCTGGCTTGATACATACAACGATGATAATAATGCCTATTTCTTCTTCATCAATATTGATAATGTGCAGCAGGATGGCAGGTTATGCGAGGTAGGCGGATGGGATATGAACTGGGATGGAGTCTGGACAAGCGCTACCGCGTCTTCAGATTCCGGCTGGACCGCAGAGTTTTCGATTCCCTTCTCTGCCCTGTGTTATTCTGATGACGAAGAACAGTTATGGGGTGTTAACTTCAAAAGAACTATTACGCGTACAAATGAGAGTGCGTTCCTCTTCCGGATGGCGGATAATGGTAACGTTAGAATTGAGGATTTCGGTGATCTGTGCGGGTTGAGTGCACTGCCCTCCAGCAGGAAGATAGAACTCAGGCCCTACGGTGCCGGTCGGATCCAGTATCTGCCCGATGCCGAAAAGGAGTGGGATCCATGGGCAAATTCCGGTATTGATGCAAGGATCGGTCTTTCCTCAGAATTGCTTCTGGTCCTTACCGTAAATCCTGATTTCGGCCAGGTTGAAGCTGACCCTGACGAAGCAAATCTCTCTCATTGGGAAAGCTATCTCTCGGAGAAAAGACCCTTCTTTCTTGAGGGTTCGGATATGTTCAGCATGCCCTTTTCACTCTTCTATTCCAGGCGGGTAGGCTCGGTAGCGCCAAACGGGGAGATCATACCGATACTCGGAGGAGTTAAGCTCTCCGGTTCCTTCAACGGTTTCCGCGCGGGTTTCCTTAATGCATACACTGGAAGTATAAAGGATAACGGCAGTGCTCTTATGCATCCGACGAACTACGCTGCAGGAAGGATTGTGCGTGAGTTCGGTGAGGGAACATACATCGGTTTCAGTGGAACCAGCACCGATGTTCCCGCTGATGACGAATCCCTTTATTCCTATGGTCGTTCCGGGGCGGTGGACGCTCAGCTTACCTTTCTTGCGAATCATAAGATCAACTCGGCCGTTGCGGGTACCTGGAATTCATATGAAAATCGCTGGTCTGACAATCTTGCTTATAGAGTTTTTTACGCATACCAGGATGAAAGATTCGATATCGATGGCGGAATTTCATTTCGAGAAGAAAACTTTGATGCGAATATGATAGGGTACACATCCTCCACCGGAGATGTTAATACCTGGGTAAGCAGCGGGTTGTATCATCCCTTTACTGAGAGCGAAGTCCTTCAGCATACATGGGGCAACATTAACACCTGGTACGATTACGTTCCCGGGGGTCCAGTTACCGGAAGAGGTATCAATTTCAATACCGGTATTGTCTTTCGCAACAGGTATCACTTTGATATAGCCCTTGGATTCGATGGCTCAAGGACCGACAGGTACGAAGGACCCGATGGCATCAGATACGATGGCGGACTGAATTTCAGTTTCAGCTGTTCAAGTGATTCAAGAGAAGCGCTGTATGGATATCTATGGGGTGGAACCAGCTCCTACTGTGAAGGCTCCAGCAATCATGCTGGAACCTGGATCAACTACAAACCTTCGTCTAGAGTATCATTAGAGGCTGATATCAGCTGGAACCAGACGAGGGATGCACGTAAATACAACTGGAATCTGGAGGAATGGAATAACAGGGACACGGACTGGCGCTCTTTGCAGCTCAGCGGAAACTGGATGCTCAGCAACTACTTCAGTTTCAGATTGATTTCGCAGATGTCAAGATTTGCCACCGAGTGGGAAGCTGAAGAAAGCAGCAGGGATTACAATCACTGGATGAACGTACTTCTCAGCTGGCAATTCAGGCCTGGAAGCATGTTCTTCTTCATGATCGGCGAGAATGCAGATCCGGACATGCAAACAGGAGACTTTGGAGAACCGGAATTCACTGTTTTTACAAAGTTGACGTGGTTCCTGCCCGTATAAGCGCCCTCCTGTGAGCGGTATACCACACTATCCTTGATTGAAGTGCCATCATGAGCCGTTGTAATCCGGGTGACTGGATCAGCGGAGTTCTTCTGAAAAATCGATTTGGAGGAATTACAGTGAGTTCTCTTCCCGTGTTCAGCCAATTCAATCAGGCTGCCCTATGGACAGAGCAGTTTAACCGATGTAAGTTCTGCTGACTCTTTCTCGGCTTTGTGGTTTTCCATAAATGGATGGCCATTCTCATTGTAATTCTTAAAGGGCCGGTAATCGTATGCATGAAAATCAATTTGAGAAAAGTTTCTGCTTCAGGCGCTCAGCACTGTTTTTCCCTGTCATTTCATGCCTTCTGCTGATCTCGGGAATAGCTTCAGCTGCTACCATCGGTACTGTTGCGGGATTTGTCAGCAGCAGTTCGGGTGATGTGATCGTAGGGGCAAGCGTAATGATTGAAGACACTCCATTCGGTTCAATGACTGATGCGAACGGAGAATACTATATTCCCCGCCTTTCCCCGGGCACGTACACTGTTACCGCCAGAATGATGGGTATGGGTTCCTTAACAAAAGAGGGAGTGGTCGTAGTATCCGGTCAGATATCACGGATCGACTTCATCCTGGAGGAATTCACCACTGGAGAAACGATTATTCAGGTAACCGATCAGAGGAGCCTGATTCTTGAGAATGTTCCCTCAACCATACATGTGATTGATCGCTCCGAAATCGAAACCATGCCTGTTGCCGGAGTGCTGGATATTATTCAACGGCAGCCAGGGATTACAGCACAGGGGGGGGAGATTCATGTAAGGGGGGGTAGGTCCGGAGAAGTTGCTTTCCTTCTTGACGGTGTTTCCATGCGTTCTCCTGTTACAAACGCATTTGTTTCAAGCGTTCCTCTTTCTGCCATTTCTGAAGCCTCCATAACTACCGGCGGACTCAGCGCCCGTTACGGCAATGTAATGTCCGGTGTAGTTAATCTGGTCACAAAGGAAGGTGGTTCCAGCTACGAAGGAGAGTTTCATGTCCGCTACGGTGACATGTCTGTATTCGGTTACGAGAATGAAGCACGCAATTACTCCGAGCCCTCAGAGAATGATAATTATCGAAGTGACTGCATCAATAGTGAACTAGCATTTGGCGGACCTGAACCCATAACAAGTTACATTCTGCCGGCAATAGGGATCGATCTGCCCGGTTCCGTAACATTCTTCGGAGCATGCGAATGGATCAGGAGCGGTTACAACCTCGAAGACAGTCGCGGCAACTGGGAGAATAACTGGCAGAATCTTCTTAACGGAAGCGGTAAAATTACATGGCGGCCGACCGGGGGGACAAGGATCTGGGCGAACGGCCATTATTACTACAGACAGAACGGTTGGGATGAATGGACCTGGTCCCTCTACGACCAACCGGCTTACATCACAGAAGAACCCTACCTGGCACAAAACCCGGACTACGCAATTCCCATAAGGTTCGAAGAGGATTACGGTGTCACAGCAGGTCTTACCCAGATGCTCGGAGAAAGATCATTCATTGATTTCAAGGTCAGCTGGAACCGTTTCTGCCAGTGGCAGCGAATCAGAGATTCCGATGGAGGGTATCTCGGTGACGGATTTTCACCCTCTGACTGGATCTTCTTTACCGCAATTGAACCTAGAGTAATCGATTCAACAGGATTTTACCATTCAGGGATCCATCCTGATGTATGGCTTGAATCAAGCAATTATGTCACAACCGGGAAACTTGATTATACGAGCAAGCTGAACCCTGTTGTGGAATTGAGCACAGGACTCGAAGCTAATTACTACGACCTTTACGACTATAGCGCTTACGTTGAAAACTGGCTTACAACGTACGCAAACCTTTGGAAGGCGTACCCCTATTCCGGAAGTGCCTATGCTGAATTATCTTCCCGTTTTACCGGTGGCCTCGTTCTGAATGCCGGTCTTCGCTTCGACTATTTTGAGCCTAACGCTGAGATGGTTTCCCCTGATGATCTCGAACTTCATGCAGCTACAGCCAAGTATCAGGTAAGTCCCCGGATAGGAATGACCAATCCCATATCGGACAGGGACGTTTTCTTCTGTACTTACGGTCATTACTTCCAGATGCCCAATATGAATCAGATGTATTTTGGAACAGATTACAACGCAAATGAAGTTGCTGTCATCGTAGGAAACCCGGATCTTGATGCCCAGCGGACACTGAGCTACGAAGCCGGTCTGAGACACCGCTTCTCAAACAGTTTCTCGCTGGCTGTGTCAGGATTCTACAAAGATATCACCGGGCTCGTGAGAACATCAAACCATTATGATCAGAGTCTAGGGGAATACTTTCAGTACACCAACGACGAAAGCCACGGTACGATTCGCGGCGTGGAGGTCACTTTTCTGAGACTTCCTGGAGATTATCTGTCAGGAAACATCAATTACACCTATTCTGTTGCCAAAGGGAAGTATTCTTCGGCTACTTCGCAGTTCGAGTATTCCGCTCTGGGCGATACCATTCCTCCTACGGAGGATAACTATCTCGACTGGGATCAGCGTCATACCGTTTCAGCACATGTTAATTACGCAGTTCCCAGAGGAAGCGGCCCCAGGCTCTACGGCGTGTACCCCCTGGAAGGAATTGAAATGGCCATTGACTGGGCTTACGGAAGCGGTTTTCCATACTCTCCTCCTTCCGGATCATCCGCTATACCCAGGGTTAACACTGAACGGTACCCCTGGACTATGCAGACCGATGCGAAGCTGTCACGCCGTTTCTGGGTGAATCCTCTGGAATTCAGAGCCAGTATTACCATCTTCAACCTTTTCAACAGAACTAATGTGGATAGAATTTTCGATACGTCCTACTATCAGAGCACGGGAGAGCCTGGAGGCATAATGCATAATCCGGGTGCATATTCACCGGCAAGGCATTTTCTGCTGAGCCTTGATATATACTTCTAGGAATTTTGGAGGAATTATCAATGAAGTCCGTCTTTATTCCCATTTCAATACTGCTGATGATAATCCTCGGGTGTCATGAGGTTATGGAATTCGGCAGCAATGATCAATCCCGGATTACATTCATCCGTTCTTCCGATTTTCAGGTGGAAAGATCCATGGGCGGTCTGCAGCAGGGGAGAGTTCTTATCTCTGGCGGATCGAATGAAATTATTCTGCTAAGTGCCGATGGAACTCTCAGCAGGATAAATTCAGAGGAAATGACCGTTGATACTTCGTTTTCAATCGGAGGAAGTTCCGGTGCAGGATACGGTGACGCTGCAATCGCCACAAACGGGAACCTCTATGTACTTGGTCCTGGGTCACAAGTCATAGAAGTAAATCTCGCCACCAATTCGGTAGAAGATCAGTTCTCCCCGGGATCTAAGCCAGGTTCAATCTGCGCGTCTACAACCATGGGTAGACTCTATTTCACCGATTCTGTAGAGGATTACATTGGTGAAATATGGACCAGCAACAATCATACCGAGTTTACCAGCAATACCATATATCCCCTTGCCGATGTAATGATCGAGAAAACGGGCGGGCGTCATATAGTGGCTGTCAGTTCGAACGATATCGGCTCAATCTACGGCATCTGGCTTGACCTTTCGGAAACCGCAAGGCTTCTTACAGTATATGCCGGTTCTCCCTGTTCCAGCGTCATTCCCATGGAACAGGATTCGGTTTACATGATATGCTGTCCCCAGTGGACCAGTCCGAACGGGTTCGTCTTTTTTGTACAGGGTTTTGTTGTGCCCGAGCTAACCACCAAGGTTTATGTAGAAGGACACCCGATAGAAATGTGTTACAACGATAATTCAGGATATTCGGGTACTTTCTACGTTATGAGCAGGACCGATTCGGGAAATACAGTAATATCCGTGTTTGAGTTCCCTTTTTCCCATATGGAACCTGAACTGGTTTCCGTTATCAATCTGGATGGATTTCCCAGGGATATTATTGCGCCATCTTTTGGAGAGTATCTTATTGTGCTTACATCGGATTAGTGTCATGGCACTAGGGAGCTGTTTCTTCCGACATCCAATCGATTGCGTATTCAAGGACCGGATCGTGCCCGGCCAGGAAATCGGCAGGTGTTGTCTGAACGTAGATATCAGGCAGTATACCTTTTCCTTCTATTGATACTGTATCGGCTGTGAACACTCTGGCAAAGGGACAGGTCATTGAAATATCTTCCCACAATGGCCAGTATATCTGATCGAAATACCCGGGGATGTTCCCTCCTCCACCGGTTGTATCACCGATCAATGTAACGTGAGGCATTTGTTCCATGGCGGACGCAAAGGCTTCAGCAGCACCCGTAACCTGTTCTCCCGTAAGGACAATAACAGGTTTCGTAAAAGCCCACGCTCTAGGGATAACGGCTTGTCTGGAAAGATTTGAAAGATCGCTGTGCGCAGCACCCGTTCTATACTGAGTAAAGAACAGGGTTCTGTATTCGTCAGCAAAGGCTGCAGATATCTGCATTACAGGAATCAGTGATATATCATCACTCATCCTTATGTCGATTATCATGCCAGGGGCATCGAGAAGAGTCTGTATTTCGTCGCTGAAGCACACGTAAGTGAAGAAAGCGTCGAAATGTCTTATAGCGAAGTAGGGGATGGAATCGATAACGCAGCTGCCCCACATTGCATAAAAAGGATTATCCCACTGGAAATCCCACGGTTCCAGGAGTTCCATCAGTACCGACTCATCGTAATTGATTTCGATGTCAGGTGAGTATGTGGGGGAAAAAGAGGGGTTATAAGGATCATCCAAGTCCTGGAGAAAGGCGTTATGATCATCGAGTTCTCCCACCATCTCGATTAACAGATCCTGGAGTTCGTCATGAGAGCTGATGTTTTCAGCAAGCTGGTTGTACTCATCATGAATAGCAACCCAATCAACATTCTTCACATCGAACCCTACGTACTTCTGATCGAACAGCTCCCATACAAGAGTAACATATGATTGATAATCGTTGACCTCAGGATGGGTAGGCGGATCATCAATGCATGAGGAAAGTATCAGAGTTACCGCTATCACCCCGGTAAGGAATCCAGTCTTCATACTGAATCCGTTTCTATTCCAATCCATAAGCCTCACCATTCCAGAGTTGCGGTATTAGATTCAACCGGTACAATAATCTGTTTATTGAAAGAGCGCCAGATGCCGGACGGGAGAAGATTATAAACAAAGCAAAATTATTCCGGGCCACAGCCACTCCTCTCTCCTCCATCTTCGGAAGCGGTTTCCTTGTTATCGTTCCCATACTTGCAGGAGCAACCGGTAGGTTTTCTTTATTCGCCATGATTGCGATTTGTGCACTTGCATACTCCATTGGATGGGTAATAAGGTACAACATTGTCAATGTTGAGCCCCTGCTCGATGCTCGCAAATCAATGAGAAGCACCCTCTATCTTGATCGCGTCTCAGATATCGCGCTTGTTCCCGCATACGTTATCTCCGTATGCCTTTATCTGCGAATACTCAGCTCTTTTCTGATGAACGGCTTTGGGCTGGCAACCCAGTTCAACGAGAGATTATTAACAACCGCAATCATTCTGCTGATAACCACCATAGGTTTCATAAAAGGTCTCAAGGATCTGCAGAAGCTTGAGAACTGGGCCATATGGGTCACTATGGCAATAATTGTGGTAATGATTCTGGGTTTCAGTCTGCATGATATCTCTCTTGTTTCCGGAGCCGGCATCCAGCTCCCGGAAAACTCCGGGCACAGTCTGCTGCATATACTGGCTGTATTAGGCGGCACACTCATTTGCGTTCAGGGTTTTGAAACATCGAGATACTTAGGTGAAGAGTACAGCAGGGATTTGAGAGTCAAATCCTGCCGCCTTTCGCAGATTATCGCTACCGCTGTCTATCTTGTTTTCATTACCGTTGCCATACCTCTGATGCATTACCTCACCGGACCCGTTAGAGATGATTCCCTTATTATCCTTGCCGGAAAAGCATCCATGATTCTCCCCATACCTCTCATAGCTGCCGCAGTTCTCAGTCAGTTCAGTGCCTCGGTTGCCGATACGCTTGGGGGAGAAGGCAATATGGTTGAGGCTACCAGGCAGAGAATAAGCCATAAAGCCGCCTACCTCATTCTGGGTGGAGGTTCGATAATCCTGACCTGGAGCGCGAGTACTTTTCAGATAGTCGCACTGGCTTCCCGGGCTTTTGCCTTCTACTACATGATGCAGTGCATAGTGGCCTTAACTGTTGCGAAGCGTGCTGTCAGGAAGATCTGTATGATATTGCTTGCTCTGATTCTTCTGGCAATAACACTGTTCGCCACACCTGTGGGCTGAGAAGAGTCCAGCCGGATCAATCAGTAATAATTCCTTCCGGGACTGGGGAATACTATTTCCATGTTCGTAATTGCGGCACGTTTATACCGTTAACCCCCATAAGGGCGGATCTGTACTTTATGAAGCCGGACCATGTTTCGATTATTCTTTCGTCCATGGATATTCTCCATATCCTCTGAAAATCACCATCTATTCCAATGTACACCTTTCTTTCCAGAGGATCGAATACCATGGATGCCTTTGTTCCCCATTCGGCATCGTTATTGACCGCGGCTTCGAGTGTTCCTATCGCTTCGGGCAGGCCGAAGGAGCTGTAATTCTCCTCTATATACGCAAAGGCTCTTCTGTATCTTTCGTCTCCCACTCCGACTATTTCCGCAGGAGTTGTATTGATGAAGTCCGCATTCGGGAAATTCGTCATTACTATCCAGTTACCGTTGATCCCTGTTATAAGATTCTCACCTTCTCCAGCCTCCGCAATCAGCGCGTTTCCCGACGTGTCTGCTATCAAAGTGTGCAGCGTCAGATCATAGAGATTAATTAGTTCTACCGAATCAATGACACATTCCAGCTCATAAAGCAGGGAACAGTCATTGATGGCAGTATTGAAAAGCTGATAGATGTAGAGCTCACCTGGTGATTGGTGTGGCGTACCCTCAATCATGGGACACTGGTACTGAAGGGATGAGAAGAGGCCATGTTCATTCATACCGACGGTTGGGACCCAGAACATCCTGTCGTTGTTAAAAAAGTGCATCATGAAAATGCTGCAACCCTCGTAATCGGAAACTGAAAACCTGATATCCGATTCAGGAGGATAATCAAAATTCATCCCGTACCATGTTTTATCAGCGTACACCGCATATCCGGTGCAGGCGATTGAAATAGAAACCAGCAGGAAAGCAATGCAAATAGATATTTTCATAGTGAACCTTTCTCAAGGCTGCCAGAGTGAGGAACTATACCTCCGTCAATTAATATATTATACCTGATGAATGAAAATATACGCTTCTAATATGCTTTATGTTTCTGATCCCGGAGGAGTAGCATGAGAAAAGTTAACAGCAGAAGAACAGCGCAGGTCATTCTGGTATCAATATTACTTGCTGGTTTATTTTCCACAGCAGTATCTGCAGAAACCACTCTGGAGAATTCATCGGTGGTATTCGATCCTCATATATTGAGTAATATGTTTGTTGCAATTTCAGAGCTCGTAGGGCCCGGCGTTGTAACCATAACATCCCAGACTACCGTAGTTGGAAGGGTACCATCATTTCCCGATTTTTCCCAACCGTATATGATCAACCCCTGGGAAGATTCTTTCCAGATGCCCGGGGAACAGGAGTATACAATGACCGGTATTGGCAGCGGTGTCATTGTATCGGTTGATGGGATGATTCTCACCAATCATCACGTTGTTGGCCAAGCTGATGAAATTGAAGTGGTGCTTCAGAACGGGGAAAGGTATACCGGGGAGATCGTGGGAACAGATCCGCAAACTGATCTTGCGGTTATTAGAATAGATGCATCCGATCTTCCGGCTGTTGCAATCGGTGACAGCGATGAGTTGAAAGTTGGACAATGGGTGCTTGCGGTGGGTTCACCCTTCGCCCTGAGTCAGACTGTTACCCAGGGAATCATCAGCTACATCGGACGGTCCGATGTTGGACTGGCTGAATATGAGGAATACATTCAGACTGATGCCGCGATTAACCCGGGAAACAGCGGAGGAGCCCTTGTTGACCTTGATGGAAAACTTGTGGGGATCAATACCGCAATCGTAACCAGATCCGGCGGCTATCAGGGGGTAGGATTCGCCATACCTGTCAACGTAGCCGTTGATGTTATGGAAGATCTGCTTACCCACGGATACGTGAGAAGGGGCTGGCTGGGCGTTACTATACAGGAGCTTACTCCCGGTATGGCAAATCATTTCGGCCTGGAGATTCGTAATGGCGGTGTTCTTGTTTCACAGGTACTCCACGATACTCCGGCAAGCGATTTCGGTATCTACAGAGGGGACGTCATACTGACCATTGATGGTGAAACATTCCGGACGATAACCGAGTTCAGGAATATGATTGCATATATAGACCCGGGAAATACTGTTGAAATAGTGGTTTTCCGGAATGGAAGAAATGTAACAATTCCTGTAATACTCGGAGAGCGGGCTGCCGATGAAGCTGTTGCTTCCCCAGTACCTGATGCTTCGGATGATTTTGGCTGGACGCTTGAAGAACTGGACAGAGAAACTGCGGAAGCCATAGGCGATCCATCCCTCAAAGGTGTTCTTGTTGTTGATGTGAGTCAGTCCGGCAGGGCCGGCAGTGTGGGAATAAACCCCGGAGATGTAATTATCGAGGTTGATGGTTTTGAAGTTACTTCTCCTGAAGAACTCAACAGGCTGATTTCATCCACTGACGATGTATTGCTGCTGATATTGAGACAGGGACACTCGGTTTACTTCATGCTGTAACGGAACAATTCTGCAGGACGTTTATGATCTCAATGAAGATCTTAATTCCTGTTGGAATAAGTTCATCGGGAAAATCGAATTCAGGACTGTGCAGTGCAGGAGTATCATCACCGGCACCGATTCCGAAAAGAGCTCCAGAGTACTTTTCTGTAAAATGACCGAAGTCCTCGGACCATGGGAAAGGGGCATCGGGCTGCACGATCCTCAGACCCAGATTCCCTGCTGCGGATCGTATTGCACCTGCAGCTTTCCCGGAGTTCTCGGTTACAGGGAATTCATTCATCCAGCCGATACTGCATTCCAGCTGATTGGTTTCGGCAATAACCTCAGCTATTTTCTTAATGTTTCTGGAAATGATATTCATCTCCTCAGTAGTACGGGCTCTGAGTACAGCCATTACGCAGCCCTCTCCCGGAGATATACCAAATGTTCGGCCACCCACCCTGACATGAGTAACAGTTACCATTGGTGCATCATCCTTTGAAATCGAAGATTTTGACAGACTGGTGAAGGTTTCGATTATCTGCGCAACCGCCAGAGCAGGACTTTTTCCATTCTGAGGCTCAGATGCATGAGAGGATGTTCCCGTGAGTTCAACCATGATACCCCTTGATGCTGAAGAGAAAGCTCCATTCTTCAGAACGATGCTCCCAAGGGGGAATCCGGGAAGGTTGTGCAGCGCGAAAACGAAATCGGGTTCTATATCTCTGAATTTTATGTCGGCGATGACTCTGCGGGCTCCCTCTCCGGTCTCTTCAGCGGGTTGGAAAAGAAGAACGACTGAACCTCTGGCAGGAGGGTTTTCGTGAAGTCGCGCTGCAACTCCCATCAGAATAGTCATATGACCGTCATGACCGCATTTATGAGATACTCCAGCGATAGCTGAGCGATAGGGGATATCCGTAACCTCGTTTATCGGAAGGGCATCCATATCGCACCTGAGGAGGATTCTCGGTCCGGGTTCTGATCCTGCAAACACAGCGGCTATGCCCCTGCCCCCAAGGTCTGTAACCAATCTGTCAGGTTCGTACAGGGCAATGTGATCCGCAAGTGCAGCGGAGGTGGTATCTTCAAAGCCCGAAAGCTCCGGATGTCTATGCAGCCAATGCCTGAATTCCGTCAGTTTCGTTTCCTGATTACCGATTCCTTTCACTTCTATCCCTGTGCCTTCTAGTTCTGGTTCTTCAGGATTTTCTTCCAGGTATCCCTCAGTGAGATGGTCCGGTTAAAGACGAGCTTCTCTTCAGTCGAATCCGGATCCTTGCAGAAATAGCCCTTTCTCTCGAATTGAACCGGTTCACCGATTGCAAGATCCGCTGCTGAAGGTTCGATTCTGCAACGGCTCAGCACCTTTAGAGATTCAGCATTTATTGTATCGGTAAAACTGCCGGACGCAAGCGGGTTTTCCACTGTAAACAGCCTGTCGTAAAGCCGGACTTCCGCCGGTACTGCATGCTCCGCAGAGACCCAGTGAAGTGTACCCTTTACCTTTCGTCCATCCGGTGTGCTGCCTCCCCGGGTTTCCGGATCGTATCGGCAGATAAGCTCCTTCACATTTCCATTCTCATCCTTCACAAAATCAACGCATGTAATTAAATAGGCGTACCTGAGACGGACTTCCTTTCCGGGTGCCAGCCGTCTGAATTTCCTGTGTGGTTCCTCCTGGAAATCATCTCTCTCTATGTAGAGTTCTCTTGAAAATGGAACCATCCTGGTTCCCGCGGATTCATCCTCTGGATTGTTTATGAATTCCAGTTCCTCATGCTTTCCTGCAGGGTAGTTCTCTATGGTAACCTTCAGGGGATCAAGGACTGCCATGAACCTGGGAGCTCTTTTATTCAGGTCATCCCTTATACAGTATTCCAGCAGAGCCATGTCAACCGTGCTGTCCCTCTTCGCAACGCCGATCCTGCCTATGAAATCCCTTATTGCCTCGGGTGTGTAACCCCGCCTTCTCAGACCGGAGAGGGTCGGCATTCTTGGGTCGTCCCAGCCTGAGACCAGCCCATTTTCTACAAGCATTGCCAGCTTGCGCTTGCTCATGATCGTATAGGTCAGATTCAGCCTGGCAAACTCAATCTGCTGAGGGTGAAAAATATCCAGCTGGTCGAGGAACCAGTCGTAAAGCGGTCGGTGGTCTTCGAACTCAATGGAACAGCAGGAGTGGGTGATCTCCTCTATTGAATCCTCAAGGCAATGGGCATAATCGTACATGGGGTAGATGCACCATCTGTCCCCGGTTCTGTGGTGGCTTTTCTTCAGTATACGGTATATGGCGGGATCCCGCATGTTCATGTTGGGTGAAGCCATATCTATTTTAGCCCGGAGGGTTCTGGTTCCGTCAGGGAATTCACCCGATTTCATTCTTTGGAATAGATCCAGATTTTCCTTCACAGACCTGTTTCTCCAGGGACTGTTCCTGCCTGGTTCCGTCAGGGTACCTCTGTACTCACGGACTTCATCGGCAGGCAGGTCGCACACATAGGCAGCACCCTTCTCAATCAGCTGTTCCGCGTATGCGTACATCCTTTCGAAGTAATCCGAGGCGTAATAGAGCCTGTCTTCCCAATCGAAACCCAGCCATTTGATATCCTTAATTATTGAATCGACGTATTCAATATTTTCTTTCACGGGATTCGTATCGTCGAATCGAAGGTTGTACAAACCCCCGTACTCCTCCGCGATACCGAAATCAATGCAGAAAGCCTTTGCATGTCCTATATGAAGGTAACCGTTCGGTTCCGGTGGAAACCTGGTATGTACCCTTCCACCATGTTTTCCTTCCCTTATATCCCTTTCTACGATCTCCCGTATGAAATCAACACTGTTTTCCTTACCTGCGGATGTCATGATGCCCCCTGCTCTAAATTAAATTCTTTGCTTCTGCAGGGTATCATAATAAAGGAGGAGTGATTGGGCAGTCCGCTTCCTGCACACCTCCTCTGTGTTCAGATTCAGCAGAATTCTAACTGACGGTCCTGTATCAATATAACTCTAATCAGCTATAGTTTATCTTGACATAGTATTAAGTTATTAGTAGTATTGACTTGCAATGAGATGTATTTTTTGCCCGAAGGGACTGATGGAATGGTTGATACATCCCTGTCCGGGAACGCGGAGGAAAAGACTGCAGAAACCGCAGACAGAAAATTCAGAAAAGAGCTGAGCGCCGGTATTACTGCACTGGCCCTGCTGAGTGTTCTCAATCGCGCGGATGAGCCGATGTACGGGTACCAGATAGCCAAACTGATGGAGGAGGATGATAAGCAGAGCATGCCTCTGATAAAACATGGAGCCCTGTATCCTGTCCTCCGGTCTCTTGAGGGGAACGATCTTCTTGGCAGCAGAGTTGAACCATCCGTCGCTGGGCCGCCGCGGCGTTATTATGAAATAACAGACAAAGGCCGCTACACCCTTGGGCGCTGGGTGACGATCTGGAAGAGAACATCTAGATTGATTGAAAAGATACTGGGAGGTGTCCTCGATGATTAAGCTGATTGAAGATTACCTGAACGCCTTCAGAGAAGAATTGAAGGGGAGCGACAGGGCAACGATTCAGGATGCACTGTCAGATGCTGAAGATCACCTGAGCTCAGCCCTTGATACAGAGGTGTCTGAGAATCCTGATGAAACACAGGAAGAGGCTGCACGGAGTATCATCAGCCGGTACGGTGAACCGGAAGAAGTTGCGGAACACTATCGGAATGTTGAAAAGTACACTGCCCCTGCTCTCTTCTCAGAAAAGCGAACAAGAGGTGGTATTTCTGCATTCTGCGGGATAATTGCCGATCCTTCCGCCTGGGCCGCGCTGCTTTACATGATCCTCTCACTGGCTACAGGTATAGTTTACTTCACATGGGCTGTTACAGGTTTTTCAGTTTCAGCCAGTCTGATAATTCTGATAATAGGAGTGCCTCTGGCCTGGCTGTTTTTTCTTTCCTTCAGAGCGCTTGCATTCGTTGAGGGCAGAATTGTTGAAGCTCTGCTCGGTGCGAGAATGCCGAGAAGGGCTATCTTCATCAGCAAGGGCGAAGGATGGTGGGGAAGTATAAAGGGTATATTTTCAACGGGAAGTACCTGGTCTTCTTTCATATACCTTATACTCATGCTGCCTCTTGGTATATTGTACTTCACTGTGTTCATCACTCTTTTAGCTGTATCGCTGGCTATGATAGCTGATCCGATCTTTGAGCTGGTTCTGGAAATACCTCTGTTCGATGTTCCTGATGTATGGTGGACCCCCATCTGGCTTATACCCTTTATTGTTCTGGGAGGTGTTGTACTTTTTCTTTCAACACTGCACCTTGCAAAAATGACGGGAAGGCTTCATGGCAAGCTTGCCAAAACCATGCTGGTGAGCGGATGATGAGGAATGGACTGCTGGCTGTTTTTACAGCGGTTGTTCTGATTGCCTCATGCTCACAGAATGGATCCGGAGAAGTAACATCTGAGCCATGGCCTGACAGGATTGAGCTGCAGATAACAGACAGTATCGGTGTTGAGAACGGTGACAGTAATTACATATTCGGGGCTGTTGGAGATGTCTGTTTCGGAGCGACCGGTGAAATACTGGTTCTGGATCAGGCAGGTGGACACGCCAGGGTTTTCACAGGTGACGGGAATTTCATCACCCGCATCGGTGGCCGGGGCAGCGGACCTGGAGAACTTTCCATGCCCCTGTCACTTGCCTGCCTGGAAGATGGAAGGATATTCATTCTTGATCCCATGTACAACAGCTATGAGCTATATGACAGTTCGGATTATTCATACATTGAAGAAGTTTCCCTGTGGGGCAACAACCCGCCAATGGATCCGTGGGGTCTGGATGGTAACGCGTATCTGGGGTTGAAGTTCGAGATGGATCAGACCGAAGCAGTACTGACAGGAGTAAGTACCCTGGGACGCTTTCGGATGGGGGAAGAGAATCCAGAATACTCCTACCATATTGATGAATTCCCGGTGGACCTGAGTGATCTAAGCGAACTCGTTAAGAATATGCTTTACTCTATAGTCTTCACCGGGGACAGGCAGGGTAGCGTTTTCTTCTCCAGAAGATCAACCGATGTTTATGAAATTACAGGTTTCCTCAGCGACGGTACAGAGCTGCTCCATATCACTGTCGATATACCTCCGGTTCCAATGACACAAGAGGAGATGGCTGAGGAAAAAGCTTATATGGAAAGCTGGATAGCCAGAATGGGTGGTATGGGAGGCATGCCTGTAGAATGGGATCCGGAACCTTTCAGATGGATGATAGCGGGACTTGGTGTGGACGGGCATGGGAGGCTCTGGGTTCAGAGAGGGACTGAGCTTATGCCGGTCTTAGACGTATTCGATATGAACGGAGAACATCTTTTCTCAGCCCGTTTCCCTATGGAGGGTTTAAGCTGGAAGTTTCACATTGAATCCCAAGGCATACTTGCCTGGGAGGAAGATCCACAAAGCGGTGTTCAGAAAGTGTACATGGTAGAAGAACCATGATCGACATTATTCTTCTTCCGGCTTGAATCCCCTTATGCAGAAAAAGTTAGAGCCGTTGATGCCGCTATAGAAGGTATTATTCTCAAGTTGATCCAGAATGAGCGCCTCATACTGTTCCCGTTTCGCCTCACCGGATTTTATATGTCTGTAAAAGGTGGACAGTGAACCCCCTCCGGCAAGAAAGCACTCCCTGTACTCCTTCCTGAGCAGTTTCTTTGTATCTTCATCTTTTTCCTTGATGCTTTGCCTCATAATCTCAATACCGTACTTCTGGACTTCCGTCTCGTAGGGTGGGTGAACGAAGCGGGAAGAGTCATTATAAAGGGCATCGATATTGATTAATCCCAGATCGGCCATCATCTTTGGAACCTTCGCCCCTATTCCCCAGTCACCCTTTCCAAGTTTTTTTCTCCCCTCAGCCCATATCATCTGCATCTTGAATTGCTCGAGTTTCTCCTTGATCGAAGGGGAGTCTACTGAACTGAAGGGCATGCTCAGCGATGAGGATATGTTATCGGGTTCCATGCACATGATAACACCACCCGGTTTCGTTATCCTGAACATCTCGCTCAAGGCGTCCAGAGGGAACTCAAGATGCATAAGCAGCGTCTGGCACATGGTCCAGTCTGCGCAATTGTCCGGCAGAGGTAAGCTGCAGGCCGAGCCATTCGCGAACAAGGCAGTTCCGCCCTCTGACCATTCCGGCTGCATTTCCTCTGCTTCACGGAGTAATTTCAGTGAGCAGTCTATGCCGACATAGGTGCTGCCGCCTCCGAAGTGCGGCCAGAAGGTCCACCCCAGGAAACCAAGCCCGCAGCCGACATCAACCGCAGTAATGCCGCAGCTCAGATCAAGCCAGGATGCGATTCTCTCAATGGTGCTGGTCCGCCAGAGGTATTTTCTCTGATCGACTATATGCTTCTTCAGATCCTTCTCGGACCAATCTCTTCTCTTATCTGCCATCTGATCCTCCACCGGGTAACGGTCCCGTCCAGCCGAATCTTTCCAGATCTACCGTTCCTGCAGTATTGAAAACAACGCCCTCATTTTCCAGCATTTTGCTCTGGGCCGTGCAGGCTTCTCCGTAGCTTCTGACGCTTATTTTCCCCCTGCTGTTGATGACCCTGTGCCACGGTACATCACTTTGGGGAGAAACGGAGGACATCGCGTAGCCCACGTTCCGGGCAGAGCATCCACCCGCTATTCTTGCTATTTGTCCATAAGTGGCAACTTTGCCGGGGGGAACCATACTCACTACCGAGTATATCCTGCGATACATGGATTCTTTCATAGTCTGTGTACTCCAGCCGCATTCCTGAAACGCTGTCTGTCCCCTTTTTTTATCTCTGGAGAGAATTCCATCCTTACTCCAGCGGACGAGCTGTGACCCCATATCCATCCTGAAGATATTCTACCCTTCCGGGCGATATCCGTGCAGTCCCCAAGAAAAGAAGATGTGAGCTTACCGTTCTTGAGACAAGCTTCTCCGCCCTTTATTCGGATTGTGAAAAGAGGGGGAAACAGCTTTCTGAACAGGATTTTCAGGAATACCACTTTTCAGGGTCTTCCTACCGGCATGATGTACAGAGGTGTTTCATTTTCTTCCAGGCTGAGCAGATCTGCAACTGCATCATCGGTGAATGCACCAACAGCAACCGTTCCCAGCTCAAGCGCGGTACAATGAAGATAGATATTCTGCGAAACATGACCAGCCTCCATATGTACGTACACGATGCCTCTGTCACCGTATACGGAGGTTGTAATACTGTAGTCAGCTGTGATTACGATTGCAGCAGGTGCGTTGCTGATGCACGGCTGTCCCAGGGCTGCAAGGGCCAGATCCTGCAGATAGTTACCGGCCTTCACGGTCATCAGAGAGTGTTCCATGGGATTGAATCTGTATATCCCCGCTTCAAGTCCGTCCACATTTTCCGCTATCACAAAGATGGATAACGGGAAAGTCGCTCCTGCCGAAGGAGCAGCCCGAAAACCCCACTCAGATGTGATTCCCTGTGCGGAATGAAGTATTCCTGCAAGTTCTGAAAGAGTGATGCTGCTTTCCGTGAAAGTTCTTACAGAGCGTCTCTGAGCAATAGCCTGAACGAGCGTGATGCCGTTGTCCTGTACACAATCGGGAAGTTGAATGACAGTGCTCTCCGGGTTTCCGCAGCATGAGGCATATACTGCGAGAGTCAAGAATAAAAGTCTGATATACATCATTCCCTCCAAAAGAATCATAGATTCCGAATTCGCACTTGCAGCATCCTATCAGTATACAATATACTCAATGCTTAATTACATGATTCAGACAGGATCCACCGGAGGAAAATGTCAGAGAAAAAGCGATCCATTCAGTCAATCAGCAACTCAGAGGTACTTCTACAGGCATTTCTTGACCATTTCCCAGGTGCAGCATTTATAAGGGACATCCATTCGAAGTACCTTCATGTAAACAAATACTTCATAGACCTTTTCGGGCCGGAGGAGAATTGGGTAGGACAAACACCTGACCTTCTGTTTCCGGATGATTTTGCCCGGAAGATGATTGAGGAGGATGCGAAAACCCTGATGGATGGATCCAATGTCTACGAGAAAAGGCTTAAAATTGAGAATGACAATGAATCCATCTTTGAAATACACTCGTTCCGGATTAACAGGGATGGGAAGGAACCCCTGATAGGTGGCATAGCAATAGACATCACTGAGTGGGATAGTTTTAAGGAAGCACTCAGGGAAAGCGAAGAAAGGTACAGGGTGGTTTTCCAGAACACCGGTGCCGCTACGGCCATTGTGGACAACGATATGACCATTCTGCTGGCGAACAGGGGATTTGAAAGGTTGTCCGGTTATTCAGTCAATGAAGTCTGTGGAAAGATGAAATGGATGGAATTCGTCGCACCTGCAGACCTGGAGAGAATGGTGAAGCATCATAAAGATAGATGTAACAAGGAAAGACATTCACCTAATGAGTACGAGTTTTGCATCATCGATAGAAAATGCAACCTGAAGGATGTACACCTCAACGTGGATCTGATACCGGGTACTTCTACGAGTATCTGTTCCTTTCTTGACATTTCCGAGCTGAAGAATACCCAGAAACAACTCCGCAAGAGTGCGCAGAATCTGGAGATCCTTCTCAGAACGATGCCTGACATAATATTTGTGCTTAACCGCGACGGGAAATACATTGACTTCTGGGTTGAGGATGACATCGAACTGACCATTCCTTCTGAAAGGATAATCGGAAGCAATATCTCTGAACTCGACCTTGATGAGGAAAAACTCCGGGAGATTCTGGACTGCTTACAAAAGGCACTTGAAACCGGGGAAGTCCAGTCGGTGGAATACGATCTTGATATCGGATCGGGACACCGATTCTTCGAAGCAAGGCTTGCGCCATACTGTGAAGAAAACGTTATAGCTGTTGTCCGTGATATTACTGCTCGGAGAGATGTTGAGAACGAACGGCTTGAACTGCAGGCCAGGCTTCAGCATACACAGAAACTGGAAAGTCTGGGGGTTCTTGCAGGTGGTATAGCCCATGATTTCAATAACATCCTGATGGCAATTCTTGGAAACGCTGATCTTGCGCTGATGGCTGTCCCCGAAACCAGCCCGGCAAGGGGTTCTATGAATAATATTGTAAATGCAGCGACTACTGCAGCTGACCTCGTCAGGCAGATGCTTGCATACTCGGGGAGAAGTGATTTCGAAATACTGCCCCTTGATCTGAACAAGGTCGTACTTGAACTCACACATCTTATGGAAGTAAGCATTTCCAAAAAGGCAGTTCTTAAATTCAGGCTTGCTGATAAGCTTCCTCTGATAATGGCGGATGCAGCTCAGATAAGGCAGATTCTCATGAATCTTATCACCAACGCTTCGGAAGCTATTGCATCCGCAAGCGGTGTAATTTCAATAACAACCGGGGCGCTGTATTGCGATTCCGCATATCTGCGTACTACTGAACTGACTTCTGAGATCGGTGAGGGTATGTACGTTTATGTTGAAGTATCTGATACAGGAAGCGGTATGGACAATTCTGTCAAGACGCAGCTTTTTGAACCATTCTTCACTACAAAACACGCTGGAAGAGGGCTGGGTTTGTCATCAGTCCTGGGAATAATTCGGAGTCATGAAGGGGCAATAAAAGTTTACAGTGAACCGGGTGAGGGGACAACTGTTAAGGTTCTTTTTCCAGTATACCATACAGATGATTCTGAAACCGACCATTCCGGCCGGGGGACCGGAGAAGATGTCTGGACTGGAGAGGGAATCGTTCTGTTCGCCGATGATGAAGATACCGTTCTTGCTGTTGGGCGAAATATGCTTGAGCATCTTGGATTTACAGTTCTTTCAGCTGAAGACGGCCTGAAGGCGGTTGATCTGTTCAGGAGGAATGCAAAGGATATAGTACTTGTCATTCTGGATCTGACCATGCCCCACCTGAGCGGTGACGAAGTATATCGTGAGATACGCCGTATACGTAACGATGTCCCCGTGATTATTTCAAGCGGTTTCAGCAGGAAGGATGTAATGCCCAGGTTCGCTGGTAAGCACCTGGCAGGATTCCTTCAGAAACCTTACCGCATACAGGATCTCTCTGCTTTAATAAAAAGCGTTCTCACAGTCAGGGACGATAGTTCCTCAGAATAACCCGACCATCTTGGCAGCCATCGCAAGAATTGCTGCAGCCAGAATAACCCTTATCCATTTATCACCTTTTTTTATGGCGAAAGTAGAACCGAACCATCCGCCTATGGATGTACCCGCTGCAAGGACCAGAGCAGGCAGCCAGCGGATTTCTCCGTTGAGAAGAAAAACCAGCAGTGAAGGAACAAGATAGGCTGCAATGATTATGATCTTCAGACTGTTAGTTTTAACTAGTGAAAGACCTCCGATAATCGAAAGTGAATAAATCACCAGATAGCCTGTTCCAGCCTGGATGAAACCACCATAGATGCCGATGAAAAAGAACATGAATATCTGAAGAAGGGGATGCCGCAGCTGCTCTGAGCAGGATTCGGTGTGTTTCTTTCTGCTCGTGTGGAGGATCACTAAAAGCGCAAGAACCATGATTACAGAAAGGATAGTGCGAAAAACATCTTCAGGTATGTCCATTGCGATTAATGATCCTATGACAGCGCCGGCCATAGCGGATAAACCCAGTTTCACACCCTGCCTTATATCCCTGAATCCGTGTCTTCTGAAGTTCCGTGCAGCGATGATGTTCTGCAGCAGTACAGCTACCCTGTTTGAAGCATTCGCAGAGATCGCAGGAAGTCCTCCCAGTATTATAAGAAGAGGTATTGTCAGAAAGGAACCGCCGCCGGCGTTGACATTGACGAATCCGGCGGCAATACCTGCGAGGAATAGTATTATTGCATTAATCGGAGTCATTCTATATTATCTTCCATAAAAGTTTAAGTATCGACACTAACAGGGGAACGGGATTTCGCCAAGGTTTTCAGTAAGGCTGAAACTCCCTTTTATTCCCAAACAGCATGCTCTGATGAAATACCCATAGAAAGGGGCAAAATGTTCAGAATCAGTATAGCATTGATCTCACTTGCCGTCTTCGCTCTGTCAATATCTTGCGGAGCAGAAGTACCCGCCGGACCGGAGGATATTGCAGAAAGAATGTTCGAAGCTGCGCAGGCCCGTGATTACGATGAAATGTACACCTTCATGTCACCTGAAATGCAGGATGAGATCAACGAGGCTGCACTTGCCGGGATAGAGATCGTATCCTTTACAATTGACGAGATTGAGTATTCGCATGACAGTACCGAGGTGGAACTGGAATACACTATTACGATTAAGGAGATCCAGTCCGGAGAAACGGATGTTACCTCTGACGATATGGAAATGATCAGGACTTCGGAAGGTGACTGGATAATAACCGAGATGTAGCGGACTCCGAAGCCAGCTATAGTACAGGGGGGATAGAACTCATGCCTGTTTTGAATTATTTTATTGTTGGTGCGCTGCTTCTGGCTGCCGGTCTTGTATTTATGCTTCGAAATCTCCTTAAGACCGCCAAGGCGGAGGTGTATGCTGAATATCCTGAGCATATCCGTATTCTTACCTCCCCCATGGCGAACCTTTTCGGGATTCAATCCAGAGGAATGAAACAGATAAGGGGTAACGGCATTCTTATTCTTACAGCTTCTCAGCTTTATTTCAGGATGCTTCTGCCCAGAAGAGAACTTATGATTCCGCTTAGCAGCATAACAGCAGTCGAGACTCCAAAGAGTTTTCTGGGGAAGACGAAGGGAAGGAAGCTCCTGAAAATTGATTTCAGGAATGATATAGGGGGAACGGATTCCGCCGCGTGGCTGGTTCCCGACCTTGAGAAATGGGTTGAAACTATAAAAGGGTCAGCAGAGGTTAACTGACAACCGCTTTTTCTTCCACAGGTGCTTCTATCAACTCCAGCTTTTCCAGTCTGAGAGTTATCGCGTAAGTACTTCTTTTCAGTAAAAGAGCGATTTCATCATGTTCGGTACCTTTGGCAAATTCATCCCGCAGGATATCTTCTTCTTCCTCCGTCCAGGTTTTTCCGCTGCGCTCGTACTTACCCGATGGGCCTTCCTGCGGTAACTCACCTCTGTTTTCGACTGCCAGCTTAAGGTCTTCAGATGCTTTCGATAGCATGCTGCTGATTTCATCAAGGTTTTCCTCGAAAAGGAATATCCTGTTCTGATCGAAGCCTGAATCCGATACTCTGCGGGATTCAGTGATGGAGATGTAGAACTTTTCGTTCACTGCCTGCCTTACATCTATGAAGTAAGTTGTTCTTCCGGTTGAAACCCTTTCGCTGAAGAGTGGAGTGTTTTCGTTACTCATTTCTTTGCTCCTTTCAAGGTAAACATCCGTACACTACCAGTGTCCGCTTTTTGAAGGGGCTTGTCAATACCCGCAGTATCATGTCAGGTATCAGATGGTGTAAAACTGCGAAGTTATTTGGCGTTCCTGCAAGGCACGGGTGATGGCGCATAGCAGGGCTATGTAACTGAACCCGTAACGCAACAGGAGCGTCAAAGAACGAGCAAGATACATTATTTGATGCTTGACATGATACTTGGCTTAAGTACTTTACTTTCGTCGGGATTGGACTGGAGGACTCATGATAGATGCGGCTCGTTTTCTACCGGTTACGAGAAAGGAAATGGAATCCCTGGGATGGGATACATGTGATATCATTCTGATTACAGGAGATGCATATGTAGATCATCCTTCCTTCGGAGCTGCTCTCATCGGCAGGTACCTGGAGAGTATGGGATACAGGGTAGGAGTTATTCCGCAGCCTGATATCTCCTCTTCAGAGGATTTCCTGCGTCTGGGCATACCGGAGCTTTTCGTGGGAATAACTGCAGGGGCAATGGATTCCATGGTGAATCACTACACATCTCTGAACAGAATTCGCTCGAACGATGCCTATTCCGAAGGTGGAAAACCAGGAAAAAGACCTGACAGGGCACTGCTGAAATATGTGAATCTTGCTCAAAGGACGATGCCTGGAGTTCCGGTTGTAATTGGAGGTATTGAAGCCAGCCTGAGAAGGTTAAGCCATTACGATTACTGGAGCGACAGGGTTCGAAAATCGATCCTCCTTGATACCAAAGCGAATATTCTTGTATACGGAATGGGTGAGAGGGCAACTGCTGAAATTGCCGACGCTCTCTCCTCCGGAAGAGATATTCCAGGAATCAGAGGAACCGCAGTCTATACCAGCATAAAAGCCCTGGACGGAATAGATTACGGAAAGCATATCGAACTGCCTTCCCATGAGGAGGTTTCAGGCAATCCCGATGCATTCATGGAAATGACGAAGCTGCTGGAAAATGAGATCAGTCCCTATTCAGGCTCCACAGTGATTCAGAGGGCTGACACCCGTGCGATTATTGTATACCCGCCACAGTATCCACTTAGCACAGAGGAGATGGACAGGGTGTATGAACTTCCATACGCAAGGGAGCCCCATCCGATTTACACTGATGAGATCCCGGCGTTCAGGATGATACAGAATTCGATATCAGTTGTCCGTGGATGCGCAGGGGGCTGTAGTTTCTGTGCCCTGGGGCTGCACCAGGGTAAGCTGATAAGCAGCAGGAGCCCCGCTTCTGTTACGCGGGAAGTAGAGACGCTGAAAAGCAAACCGTATTTCAGTGGAACTGTCAGCGATCTTGGCGGACCGACTGCGAATCTTTACAGCCTCGGTTGTACTGGAGGTAAAGCCCTTGAAAAATGCAGGAGGTACTCATGCCTTTATCCTGCCATCTGCGAGCATTTCAGGACTGATCATAAACCTTATATCGAACTTCTAAATGCCGTTGCGGAGATCAGCGGTGTACGGAATGTCTTTGTTGCAAGCGGTATACGCCACGACGTAGCTCTACGGGATACGGATTTCATCTACAAGCTGGTTAATGATAATGTGCCAGGATACCTGAAGATCGCCCCGGAGCATTTCGCTCCCCAGGTTCTGAAACTGATGAGGAAACCATCCCCCGATCTATGGAGGGAATTCAAGGAACTCTTTGACCGAATCTCAAGAGAAGCCGGCAGGGAACAGTACATTGAACCGTACATACTTGTCGCCTTTCCGGGCTGCGATTTGAATCACATGTACGTGACAGCGGATGAACTGAGACGCCAGAGCATGCGGCCGGAAAAGTCTCAGGTATTCCTTCCCACACCCATGACCATGGCAACGGCAATGTATCATACCGGTATCAATCCTGAAACCGGCCTGCAGATTTACGTAGCTCGAAAGCCTTCGCACAAAAGACGTCAGATTGAAGTTCTTCCCGGCCATTCCGGGGAGAAAAGGAGAAAATAGGCAAATAAGACAATTTATATTCAATTACTTCTATAAGTAATTTTCTTGAAATCTATACCAGTGGTTCATTCGAACTACCCTGAAATGTCAGAAGATCGCGTAGATGAAAGGTGCAAGTGCTGAACCCTGCGAAAGCACAATGACAAGACTGAGCAGAAGCAGCACTGTGATTATCGGGATCAGCCACCATTTTTTCCTTGTTCGCAGAAAGCCCCAAATATCTTTAATACGTCCCATATTTTATCCCATCTCAGTATTGTTTTTCCGGTCTGCTGCAAGGGCCCTCGGGATCAACATCTACCCAGTATGTTTTCATTTTTCCGTTGAAGTCAAGCTGCAGCGGTTTTTTTCCCAGCAGACGCATGATCAGCCCTGTGGGGATAACGGCCAGCAGATATACGAGAGTTAGGAGAACTCTTGTCATGATATAGCTCATAACGGAAGCAAGCTTCATCCACAGCTTCTCGATCGGGAGCAGCAGCCGGGGATACAGGAGAGCTGAGATAAGAAAGAAACCTGGTAAAGCTGCTGCCCACGGCATAAGGATGCTATTCCTGAAATACAGCAGTACACATAATGCGGCAAACGCTCCCGTCATTATCAGACCGAATTTTCTTAACTCCACTATGCTTTTTACTTCGGAGTTTTTACGTCTTTCTGAGCGCTGCTCATCCTTCTGTTCGAGAGGGGGTTGTTCTTCCTTCTTCAGAAGGCAGTTCCCCAGCGCGAGAATATCCATTTCTGTCCGCATGAAGCATAGGTAAGCATCCTCTGGTGTACATACTATCGGTTCGCCCCTGACATTGAAACTTGTGTTGATAACTATGCCGTATCCTGTCTTTTCCTTAAAACTGGAGATCAGTGCGTGGTATCTAGGGTTATCCTTCGCGCTTACAGTCTGCAGGCGGGAGGAATAGTCAACGTGGGTTATCGCTGGAATATCCGATCTGGGGATTCTCAGTTTCTCCATTCCGAACAGTTTCTCCTCCTCTTCCGACAGCTCTTTTCGATGGCTTTGCCGCACCGGAGTGACCAGTAGCATATAGGGGCTTGCTCTATCCGTTTCGAAGAACTCTCCCACATCTTCTACGAGAACGGATGGGGCGAAGGGACGGAAGGATTCTCTGTATTTAATTTTAAGATTTATGGTGGACTGCATCGATTCGCTTCTGGCGTCTCCAATAATCGATCTGTTGCCCAGAGCTCTCGGGCCGAATTCCATCCTTCCACTAAACCAGCCTATCACTCTGCCGCCGTTGATACTGTCGGAGACTGCATTGATCAGGTCTTCATCATCCATTCTCGCGTATGGATACCCGGCACCTTCTAGCCAGCCTTCTATTTCGTTATCACTCCAGGCTGGACCCAGGCAGGATCCCTGCTGCAGGTCATGAATGCCGTCGACATCACGATTATTTCCGAGTACCTGGTGCCATATGAACAGAGCCGTGCCAAGGCTGCCCCCGGCATCTCCTGCCGCCGGCTGGATCCACATGTCATCAAAGATACCCTCCCTCAGGATCTTCCCGTTTGCTACGCAGTTGAGGGCGACTCCCCCGGCCAGGCAGAGGTATTTATGACCGGTTTCCCGCCGGACATACCTTGCCGTTCTAAGCACGATCTCCTCTGTTACCGACTGAATGGATGCGGCAAGATCCATATCACGTTGAGTAATGCTGCTCTCCGGCTTTCTGGGAAGGCCACCGAACAGCCTGTGGAACTTATCAGATGTCATACTAAGACCCTGACAATAGTTGAAATAGCTCATGTCCAGCCTGAAACTGCCGTCTTCTTTGAGGTCTATAAGATTATCGAGTATGGTCTGCACATATTTCGGCTTACCGTATGGAGCAAGTCCCATCAGCTTGTATTCACCGTTATTCACTTTGAAACCGACGTAGTAGGTGAATGCCGTATAGAGCAGCCCAAGGCTATGGGGAAACTGCAGCTCATTGTGAAGATCTATCCTGTTGCCTCTCCCGGTTCCCCAGGAGGCAGTAGCCCATTCTCCAACACCATCCATCGTAATTATGGCAGCTTCCTCAAAAGGACACGGGAAGAAGGCTGAGGCAGCGTGTGACTGATGATGCTCAGGATATGTAATATCTCCTTCGTATCCCGGAAGGCTCTTCTTGATAAGATCACCCATCCATAGTTTTTCCTTAAGCCACAGGGGCATGGATTTCAGATATGAGTGGAGTCCTCTCGGAGCGAACGCAAGATAAGTTTCCAGAAGTCGCTCAAATTTAAGAAATG
>JAUWSQ010000053.1 GCA_030609965.1 Candidatus Fermentibacterota bacterium | reverse complement strand
CTCCTCCTCGACGAGTACCTCGGCAGGGGTCAAGATCTCAGTCGTTTCTTCGGGAATTTCAGCAGGATCGGTAATCTCGGCTGGAGAAACTTCTTCAGAGGAAGCTGCGGATACCATTGTTACCATTATGGCATCATCACCTGCAGCAAGCGTTTGAGCACCGCTTGAGAATGTGATGAGACCGATCACCAGAATAAGCAGATGCCCTGCACCGGCAAGAATGTAATCCAGCCTGCGAGGTGAATATCTGTTCGAATCCTGCTTCTCAGTGTCAGTGAATCTCACTGTTGTTACCCGTGCTTTCCTGTACCAGTCCGATGCTCAGGTACCCTCCGCTGCCCAGTTTCGAAAGAGCATTGGCTACCACTTCATACCTTACTTCACGGTCAGCCCTTACGAAAGCTTCCGATCTGCCAGATGCGTACGCAGCCTCTGCCAGAGTATTCAGATCCTCCATCAGAACCGCTTCACCCGAAACGGACAGATTACCGTATGCGTCTATTTCAACCACCAGCGATTCAGACGGGTCAAGGCTGTTTAAAATTCTTCCTTCGTCGGATGAAGGTGGAGAAACATCCGCGCTTCTCTGCATAACCGGTGAGGTCAGCATGAATATCACCAGGAGAACAAGGGTAACATCCACCAGGTTGGTGATATTGATGCTGGAGAACTGTTTGTACCTGGTTTTGATCATTCCAGGCTTCCCCTCCTGCATACATCAACAAGCTCGGAAAGAAATCTGTCCATGTCTCCCGCCAGAGAATTCAGCCTTCCAACAACGAAATTATGGAAGATGTTTGCAGGTATGGCCGCAAGAAGCCCTGCGACGGTAGTTGTAAGCGCAGCTGCAATGCCCGCTCCAACTGCGCTGAGGTCTGCTACCCCAAGTTCCTTCATACCAATAAAGCTTGTGAGTATTCCCCATACGGTTCCAAGCAGCCCAAGCAGGGGCGCTACACTTGTTACCGTGGCAAGCAGCCCTATATTCCGTTCGCGCTGTGCAAGATCTTCCCCGGCCTCACGTTCAAGGGCACTTGTCAGACTGCCCACCTCCTCAGCCTCCAGTGGCTCGGTTACCCCCCTGTCAAGCCTTCTCTGAAGGAACCTGCCCGCCTCGGCGTACATTCTGGCAAGGGGTCCGACTTCGCTGCTCCGGCTCCAGAAATCACCACCCGGTGCCCTTCCGGTTGTTCTGAGTGCATTCATGAACGTTCGAGAAGAAGTGAGTATCGTCTTGAATTCCCGGATCTTTGCAATGGCTACAGCCCAGGATCCGATGGAAAGAACAGCAATAATTACAAGAATGAGTTTCGTTACAATATCGGCCCGGACAACGAGACCGAGTACCTGTCCAATCAAGGATTTTCCCCCTTCACTTCAGCAATGCAATCGGTTTCTATTGTTTCATTAACAATATATACATTCAAGGGGACGGTTCTGTTCCATATGTATTTCCATCACCCGTTCGAGAAGACAGCATGGTATAGATGAATATATGATAACTTCTTAAAAAAAGGGTTTCCTTTTTTCCCAATCTGATCCCTGTTATACTTTCCCTACTGTTATGCTCTAACATGAAAGGATAGCGGGAATGAACAACGCTCCAGGTCCGGAATTTTATGGCGACAGCAGAATCGGAGGTAAAGCAACCGGTCTTGTAAGCATAATTGACGGGCTGCTCAATCGCGCGTGCGACACAGTATTTCCCATGAACGTTTCCGTGCCGGAATTTTCGGTAATAACTACGGAGTTCTTTCTGGATTTCGTTCAGCGCAACGATCTTATGACCTATTCTGAAGGTAATGATCCCGATGACAGGATTGCCATGGCTTTCATGAGGGGTGAAATGTCGCCGAGACTGACAGGTGAGCTCTGGAAGTTCGTCGGAAAAACTCACGAACCTGTTGCAGTCAGGTCTTCAAGCCTTCGTGAGGATGAACTAAAATCTCCCCTGGCCGGTATCTACCAGACAAAGATGATCCCGAATAATCAGCCATCGGATGAGATGCGATTCAGGAAACTGATAGAAGCTGTTAAACTGGTCTGGGCCAGCACTTACTTCAGTGATTCCCGGGAATTTCACAGAGGGATAGGTGGTTCAGCCTCCCAGGAAGCAATGGCTGTAATTCTTCAGAAAGTAGTCGGAAGGAGATACGGCAGCAGGTTCTATCCGTTGATATCGGGGGTGGCACGCTCATTCAACTACTATGCATTCGGAAAGGCGAAACCATCCGATGGAGTTGTGAATCTGGCCCTTGGTCTTGGCAAAAGTATTGTTGATGGAGGGCTTTGCTGGAGCTACAGTCCCGCCAGTCCCAAGGCACCTCCTCCCTTCGGTTCGGCTGGTGACATGCTCAAAGGAACCCAGAGCACTTTCTGGGCAGTTAATATGGAGAGGATCACTGTTTACGATCCAGTTAAAGAAACCGAGTATATGATCTCATCCCGACTGGAAGACGCTGACTATGACGATACGCTTAAATTCGTAGCTTCGACATATTTGCCTGAATCCGACAGATTTGTTCATGGAACCGGCAGAGAAGGTCCGAAAGTGGTAAACTTCGCCCCGGTTCTTGATGACCGGATAATCCCCCTGAATGATACTGTACGCGAAGTTCTTGATCTATGTACAGAAAAAGCGAATGGTCCTGTGGAAATTGAATTCGCTGTCATGGGACCAGGACAATCTGAAGCCGCATCACTTGGATTGCTCCAGGTTCGTCCAATAGCCGCATTCAGTGAAGAGGTGGATATATCCGAAGCGGAACTGCATGGGGAAAGAACTGTTGCCCGCTCCCGCCGTGCTCTTGGTAACGGCATAACGGAAATACAGCAGGTTGTATACGTTAAGCCTGAGTCTTTCAGCACTTCAAAAACCAGGCAGATCGCGACGGAGGTCGCGGACATTAACAGGAGGCTGTCAAAGGAAAAGCACGGGTATCTGTTAATCGGATACGGCCGCTGGGGAAGCTCCGACCCATGGCTCGGCATACCTGTAACCTGGGGGCATATCTCATGTGCAAAGGCGATGATTGAGATCTCGGGTCCCAGAATGCGGGTGGAACTAAGCCAGGGGTCACATTTTTTCCACAACCTGTCCAGTTTTGGCGTGGGTTACCTTTCTATAAGCGAACCGCTTGACGGCCCTGTGAACCTTGACATTATCAGCGCTGGAAGTGAAATCGTACACGAGACCGAGCATGTCCGCTGTCTTAGAATACCAGAGGGAGTGACTGTAAAGATTGACGGCAGAAAAGGACTGGGGGTGGTCCTCAAATGATAGAAAAGGGAATTGACTCTCACAAACTGGTGAACTCCCTCCGGGAGAGAGCGAAAGAACTCAACTGTCTCTACATGGTTGACGAAATTCTTATGAGTGATGTCCCTCTGGAGAATAAACTCCAGGCTGTTACAGAATCGATACCATATGGATGGTACAGCCCTGCGCACTGCAAAGCCAGGATTGTTTACAGGAACATTGAGTATTTATCAACAGCTTTCGATGAAGGTGGTCCTGAACTCTCGGAAGATCTGGTTATCAACGGCAGCATCGTCGGGATAATAACTGTTTCTTACCCCTCAAATGCACCTGAGCTGGAGAAGGGAGAGGCCTTCCTTAATGAGGAGAAGAGGCTGATAAGAACATTGGCCAGAAGAATAAGCCACACCATTCTCCATGACAGCCTTTCCCAGATGTTCGAAGATGATGATGCCGATCAATCTGATTTACGAGACGGGTCCGAATCCTGGAGAGCCATCCTGGATCTACTTTTAATCACAGACAAGAAGCTCTACCAGACGCTTTCCAGAAGACTTCTGAATTATATGAGCTTCATAGGAATAGCTGATGCTACCGCCCTCCTGAACAGGCTGGCGGGTCAGACGTCCACTCAAGATAATGATCTTGATCATCTGGGTATAAACCAGCCTTTGCCAAGGCAGCAGTTCGAAATCAGCTACGAACTTGTGGAAGAGATATTCGCTATCGCAGGCAGGGATTTGAGCAATGAGCAGATACTCAACCTGCTTCAGAGGTGGATCGGTGAGAACAGGATAGAACATCTGATCAACGTACTGGACGACCACGCCTGCTCTCTTACCGAAATATTGCAGGCCATGGACGACCACAGGGGAATTGTAAGTGAGGAAGCAACCCTTTCCAAACCGGTTCTGAATGCTCTGAAAGTATCTCTCATAAGGAGACTGGTAAGCAGAAGGCTTGATTATATAAGCCGCCTTAAGGAATTGATCTCAATCGGAGATTTCTACGAACTGACGAATTTTCTCATTCTTCCTGCCAGGAGCCACGGTCAGCTTGGAGGGAAGGGCGCAGGTCTGTTCATGGCTGAAAAAATAATCAAAAATGCAGGGAGTGATGATCCTCTGCTCGCAGGCATCAGAACACCCGCCACATGGTATGTATGCAGTGATGGAATACTTGATTTTGTCCATCACAACCGTCTTGAAGAACTCCTTGAATACAGATACAGGTATCTTGGTGAAATCAGACTGGAGTACCCGAACCTGATCCAGCTGTTCAAGAACTGCGCTTTCAGCCCGGAGATGACACAGGGACTTTCCATGACCCTTGATTCGATCGGTGATTACCCCCTGATAGTACGAAGTTCAAGCCTCCTGGAGGATAGCATAGAAGCCGCCTTCAGCGGGAAATACAAAAGTTTGTTTATCGCGAATCAGGGCTCAAAAAAAGAACGGTTGGAAGCCCTCATGGACGCCATTGCCGAAGTGTACGCCTCCATGTTCGGCCCGGACGCCATCGAGTACAGGAAAGAGCGGAACCTGTTGGATTTCCAGGAGGAGATGGGTATCCTGATCCAGCAGGTGGTGGGCACCAGGGTCGGAAGATATTACTTTCCCGCTTACGGCGGCGTCGCTTTCAGCAGAAACGAATTCCGCTGGTCCGCCAGGATCAGGACAAAAGACGGATTGATAAGACTGGTGCCGGGGCTGGGAACCAGGGCAGTGGACCGCCTGGGTGATGATTTTCCGGTGCTGGCGGCTCCGGGACAGCCCGGGCTCAGGGTAAACACCAGCGTAGATGAAACAATAAGGTATGCTCCCAAATTCATGGATGTGATCAATCTGGAAGAAGGTCGGATTGAAACTGTGAAGGTGGAGGATATTATCACGGAATATGGATCCCGGTATCCTCAGGTTGCAAAAATATTCTCTTCCTGCAAAGACGGAATGATAAGACAGGTCAACAAACTCACGGATTTTGAGAATGAGTACGTAATACCCACCTTTGAGGGGCTGATGAGCCCGGAAACAGGTTTTCTCAAAATGATGAGGCACGTTCTTGCGCTTCTGGAAAAGGAATGCGGCTTCCCGGTGGATATAGAGTTCGCTGCCGATGGAGATAATATCTACCTGCTCCAGTGCAGGGCTCAGAGCTCCTGGGAGCGGAGTGAAGCTGTGCATCTTACGGAACGTCCAGAACCGGATGATATACTCTTCACCGCTGATAAGTATGTCTCAGACGGATTCATTCGCGAAATTACTCATATTGTCTACGTTGATCCAAAGGAATACGATAACCTGAAAGAAATGCAGGATCTTGTGGCAGTTGGAAAAACCGTGGGCAGGCTGAACGGTATCCTGTCGAAGAAGAGCTTTGTCCTTATGGGGCCTGGAAGATGGGGCAGCCGCGGTGATATAAAGCTGGGAGTTCAGGTAACTTACTCCGATATCAACAACACTGCAGCCCTCATAGAGATGGCATTTCGGAAGGGAAGCTACGTACCGGATCTCTCCTTCGGAACACATTTCTTTCAGGATCTTGTGGAGGCGGGCATCAGGTACCTGCCCCTCTATCCTGATGACAGCAATGTGATTTTCAATAAAGAGTTCTTTGAAGAGAGTGAAAATACTCTCGGCCAGCTTCTTCCTGACTGCATAGGTTTAAGCCATGTGGTGAAGGTTATCGATTTGAAAGCAAGTGCCGGTGACAGAATTCTGAGAATCGCGATGAGCGGAGATGAAGGTGAAGCAATTGGATATCTCGCATCGCATGATGATTCAAACCGGGAAGAGTCTGCTCTGCTTCCCCGCACCCGTTTAACCGCTGCTTCCAATCCTGATGAACACTGGTTGTGGAGACAGCGAATGGCTGAAACACTGGCTTCGGAGATCGATCCGGAGCGATACGGAGTCAAGGGAATCTATCTCTTCGGAAGTACAAAAAACGCAACTGCGGGTCCATGCAGTGATATTGATCTTCTGATTCATGCAGGCGGTGACGATAGAGCTCGGGAGCTGCTGGTATCGTACCTCGTTGGATGGGATGCTTGTCTGTGTGAGATAAACTACATCCGAACCGGCTTCAAGACGGAACACATTCTTGATGTACATATTATTACAGACAGAGACATCAAGGAGAAACAGTCCTACGCCATCAAGATAGGTTCGGTAGCTGATCCTGCCCGCCCGCTGGAAATGAAGAAGAAGAGCTAGGACAGGCTCCTATAGGAGCTCTCTCGATGCCGATTCGGGTTTTTCAGGATCGAACCTGATGAGAGCCAGTTCAGGGCCATCGTGAGCAGCACTGAACATGAACGTTCTGCCTTCTCTGTCCATCCAGTTACCTGTGATCCTGGAAGATTCATGGATGTGCCCGTGAAGAGTTATGAGAGGCTGTTTCTTCTTTATGAACCTTTGAATGGCAATACTCCCCACATGGACATCCAGGGGAGCATGATCGATCTTCATTCCGTCCAGCGCAGCCCTGTCCAGATTCGTCCTGTACGGCGGAGAGTGAAACAGCATTATTCCCTGAGAAAGATCATCTCCGTTCGTAAGAATCTCTAGATCATCACTGATGGTGGAGTAACGCATTTCATAATCCGACACTGGCACAGTGTGAATCCCATCAACGGGGTGGATACACCCCGGATCAACGTATCTGGACACATCGTATTTCTCCCAGTCCTTCAGCCTGAATGGTGTGGGAGGTACGAAGGAGTAACCATATATATGAAATGAACCCATACTGAGCTTCCTGTTATGGGCGTAATGCCACAACCCACGTTCCGCCGCATCAAGTATTGCCTCTTCTTCACAACGTCCGTCATCATTTCCAAGTATCAGGAAAATCTCCGGATAGGTTATCCCGGGATTTTCTTTGATACGCATGAGTTCGGCTGCGAGGTAGTCATTTACATAATTTTTATGAGGAAAATTCGCTGAGAAGATCTGAATGGCTCCTGGAAGGAGATCACCTCCCAGAAAAACTGCGTCGGGTTCTTCTTCCCTTATCACACGGAACAGTTCTCCGTAACGGTGAGTTCTTCCATGCAGATCCGAGCAGAATAAACAATGTGCCATATTAACCCATAAATAGAATAAAGGCGCCTGATGTAAACAGGCGCCCTTTTCTATCTAAGAGTGGGATCTAGATCCAGCCCCTGGCCCTGCAGGCCTCAACCACCTTGCTTACGCTTATTATGTAGGCCGCGTCACGCATGTAAAGGTTGTTCTTGGAGGCAAGTTCACTGACGGCAACAAATGCCTCAGTCATCTTCTGGTCAAGTTTGCCCAGTACTTCATCCTTCGTCCAGTAATAGTTCATATTGTTCTGAACCTGCTCGAAGTACGAACAGGTTACTCCACCGGCATTGGCAAGAAAATCGGGAATATTGAAGATACCTTTTTCCTCGATGACCCTGTCCGCCTCGGGTGTAGTAGGCCCATTGGCCCCTTCACCGATTATTTTAACCCTGCTGCTTATTCTGTTGACAGTCTCTCCATTGACCTGGTTTTCAAGAGCACAAGGCATAAGAATATCCACTTCCTGGTCTATCCACTTATCCCCATCAAGTATTTCGTATCCGAGATCAACAGCCTTCTGCTTGTCGATACCGCCGAATTTGTCGGTTATAGAGAGGAGTTGGTCAAGGTCTATTCCGTCTTTTCTGCGGAAGGCATACGCCTTCTGGTCAGCCTGGTCCCAGCAGGATACGCAGATCACAGTTCCACCCAGCTGGTTGTAAAGTTTGATGGCGTACTGGGAAACGTTACCGAATCCCTGAATACTCGCCGTTGTGTCCTGAGGCCTGATATTCAGCTGCTTGAGAGCTTCCCTCACTGTAAAAATCAGGCCAAAACCCGTAGCCTCTGTTCGTCCGAGACTCCCGCCCATGCCTACAGGCTTTCCTGTGATCACACCCGGATATTGAGCACCGGTAATAGCCTCATATTCGTCCATCATCCAGAGCATATGCTGGGCACTTGTCATCACATCGGGAGCAGGAATATCCTGGAGTGGTCCAACGTTCCGTGCAAGCTGGCGAATCCAGCCTCTGCAGATAAGCTCCTGCTCACGCATGGACAGGTTATGAGGGTCACAGATGACACCTCCCTTTCCACCGCCGAGAGGAATGTCCACAACCGAGCATTTCCAGGTCATCCACATTGATAATGCCCTTACAGTATCAATTGTCTCCTGTGGGTGAAATCTTATTCCACCCTTGCATGGTCCTCTTGCATCGTTATGCTGGCACCTGAAACCCCTGAACACCTTGACCGAACCGTCATCCATACGCACAGGGATATTGAAATGATACTCCCGCATGGGGTTTCTCAGTAAACCCCTTGAACCCTCATCAAGATCCAGGTAATCAGCAACTTTGTCGAACTGTTCCTGTGCCATCCTGAATGGATTGAAGTTATCACCAGACATCAGAGACTCCTCTCCAGATGAAAGTTAATCTCCCCATATCACTCAGTCTGAAAGTGGATGCGAGAAGACCTTTTTGCCCTTTTCAGGGCGGTTAAGAACTATGTTCAGCAATGAAGATAATCTAAGCAAAGATAAGGAAAATGAGAACCCTCCAGACAGTTGACTTACTGATATTGCAACTGTCAGCTGATAACTTCTTTCAGCTTAGCTATCAGCTCCGAAAGTCTGTACGGTTTCTGTATAAATCCAGCAAGGCCCTTACCTATAAATCGCCGGGTAACATCCTGCTTGTTGTAGCCACTGGAAATGATTACGCATACATCATTCTGCACCCTCCGCATTTCCCGGAAAGTCTCTTCACCATCCATATGCGGCATTGTAAGATCAAGGATGACGCAGTCTATTTCTTTGTGTCTCTCCCTGAAGATATCAAGCGCCTCCCTTCCATCAGACGAGAGGATCACAGTATAGCCTGTTTTCTCGAGCATGGTCTTCCCGATATCACGAATGGATGATTCGTCATCTACCAGGAGTAATGTTCCTTTCCGCTCAGCATCCTGCTCGCTTTCAGTTGATACAGCTAGCGATTCTGGTTCACCTTCAACTGAGGGAATGAATATTTTGAATGAAGTGCCCTTACCGAGTTCGGAGTACACTTTTACAGTTCCCCCGTGCCCGCGGATGATTCCCAGAACCGCTGAAAGTCCAAGCCCCCTGCCGGTAGACTTAGTGGTGAAGAAGGGGTCGAAGAGCTTTGAAAGGGTTTCTTCGTCCATGCCACAGCCTGTATCGGACACTTCCAGATAAACATATTTACCGTCCGGAAGCTTAGAGTTCATGTAAGCAGTGGAAAGATATGCCATATCGCATTCCATCTCGTTAGTTGTTATTGAAATTACACCGCTCGTTCGATTCATTGCATCGGATGCGTTGGTTACCAGATTCATGATAATCTGTCTTATCTGAGACGGATCAGCATTAATGGAAGGAAGATCATCGTACAGATTGTACTTGATAACGGCATTCTTCGATATCGAAATCTCAAGCAGGTGTGTCATATTCTGAATGATTTCATTAATATTAAGTTTGATGACCTGGAATGTCCCTTTTCCTGAATATGCCAGCATCTGTTTCGACAGATCGGCTGCATTCCGTGTGGCCTTTTCTATCTCATGTAATGAGGATACCGCCGGGCTTCCCGGAGCAGTATCAAGAAGTGCCAGATCGGCATAGCCCAGGATAGCCATCAGGATATTGTTAAAATCGTGTGCTATCCCCCCAGCAAGAACACCGAGGCTTTCAAGTTTCTGAGTGTGCTGAATCTGCTCTTCAAGTTTCTTTCTGGCCTTCTCAGCGCTTACTCTTTCCGTGATGTCAAGGGCGATACCGCCCAGCATGAACTTTTCATCCTCTTTCTTGGAGATCCTGAACTTATGTGTCTGAAAACAACGCTCTTCTCCCTTGGCATCAACTACTTTCTGCGTATCGACACTGTATTCGTTGTTGAGGGCAGATCTGTCATTCCTGATCAGTGCTTGCGCCTCTTCAGGTGAAAAGCATTCCAGGGTCGATTTACCTATCCAGCTATCATCGGCGTTAAATGCTTCCCTCATAAAGCGATTTACATAGATATACCTGCTGTCCGAATCCTTCAGGAATACTGCGCCTGGCAGCTGGTTCATGAAGGAACGGAAACGGTTTTCGCTTTCACTCAGCTCCTTTTCAGACTGTTTCCTTCTTGAGATGTCCCGAACGTAAACCACAACCCGTTTTCCCGCGGGAGTATCTATTACACGAGCCCGGGTTTCAACGGGAACGGTGGTACCATCCTTCCGGATGTTCTCACCCTCCATGAATGATCCTCCGTCTGACAGAAGCTTTCCAACTATCTCCGGCAGCAGGTGCTGGAAATTTTCAGGCAGAAGATCGATGACGTTCAACCCGATAAGCTCATCTTTCCCATAACCCAGCATTTCACATGCTGCTTCGTTGCAGTCGAGCACATCTCCTTCAAGGGACTCCAGGAATATGGCATCCATGGATGCCTCTACCAGTGTTCTGAAGCGTTCTTCGCTTTCTTTAAGAGCCTGTTCTGTAAGCATCCTGTTGTTGGTATCCATATCCACCCAGCCTTACCTCGTCAGTTTCATTATTCTGAAGGTCTTTATGCAGAACAGGTTGTAATTGTCATGAATCTATCAGATCTGAAAGTACCGCAGCCAGTTTCTGCAGACGGAATGGTTTCTGGAGGAATCCCTTCACGCCCATATCAAGCAGTTCCTGTACCCTTCCATCTCTGCTGAATCCGGTAATGAGAATAACCTGAACCCCTGGATCAATTTCACGGAGTTTTACAAAGCATTCCTTCCCGTCCATTTCCGGCATGGATAGATCCAGCACCACAGCATCGAATCCGTCTGGATCTGCAGAGAATACTTCAACCGCTCTTTTTCCGTCAGGAACCGATACAACACTGTAACCGATCTCAGAGAGAAGTTCGGTCAGTGTTGCCATAACAATAAATTCATCATCCACAATAAGAATGTTATGACCCTGTCCAATTGATGCTCTTTCAGGCAGGCAGGATTCTTTATTCTCCATATTTTCATCTGCCTTATAAAGGGGCAGGTAAACGGAGAACACCGCCCCGCAGCCCGGCTGACTGTCAACATCAACCCAGCCACCATGATTCGCAACAATCCCGTATACAGTTGCCAGCCCCATGCCTGTTCCCTCTTCATCCTTAGTAGTGAAGAACGGTTCGAATATCCTTTCATGGTTCTCAACTGGAATACCACTGCCGGTATCGGTCGTTTCCAGCAGGGCAAGTTCCACTGGAATACCTGATCGCTGCCCATCTATTATTTCAGGAGGTACAGTTTTCCGTTTGAGTGAAAACTTCAATTTTCCACCCTCCGGCATGGCATCCCTGGCGTTTACTGCGAGGTTCAGAATAACCTGTTCTATCTGGGTAGAATCACCCTTTACATAGATCCCTTCCTCAAGATCGAATAGAACATCTATTCGCTGATCAAGAGTTCTTTTAAGCAGATCGTTTACATTCTTAACACATTGACCGACATCTATCCGACTGATCTGATGCTTACCCATCCGCGCGTATCCAAGAAGCTGTCCTGTAAGCTCGGACCCCCGATGAACAGCAGCAATGATTACATCTGCAGCGTTCGACACACTACTATCTGAGGAATAGCGTTCCTTCAGGAGTTCAGCGTAACCGAGTATGCCAACAAGGAGATTGTTGAAATCATGCGCTATTCCTCCAGCCAGCTGGCCGATGGCCTCCATTTTCTGCTGCTGGAAAAGCCTCCGTTCCATATCCATCTGAACCGTAACATCTCTGGCGATGATAATAAAATTCGTAATGGTTCCATCCCGGTCAATAACTGAGGAAACGGTCAGATCAAGCTTTAAGAAGCGGTTTTTTACACCCCTGGCATTGCAAACGCCACTCCAGGTGCCGCTCCTGAAAACCTTTTTCCTTATCTCGCTTATGCCTGGTTCAATACTCTGGAATGGAATCTTTGATATTTTCCTGTTCAGGAATTCCTTTCCGAAACCGGATAATTTCACAGCTGCCCTGTTTGCGTAAATTACCCTTTCCTTGTTATCGAGGATAACGATAATCTCCTGGGCCTGGTTAACAGTTCTTATAAGGACATCCTTGAGATGAGCGATGTCTTCCCATTTCTTCTCTTCCTTCGAAGTGATCCATACTCTGACTTTAAGTGTGCTGTAAACCAGCGCCAGTGTAATTATGGCCAGCATGCCCCAAAGCCATCTATTGCTTAATCCGGAGATGTTCTGCATTACGGCAGACTCCGGCACAGACAGAATAAGGAACCATGAAACACCCTGATAATTGAAAGGAACAATCGTGGAGAGCATGCTCTCGGGTTGATCCTCTTCCACCACATATGTATTGAAATCTGTCAGCATGTAACCAGTGATGCCGGCGAAAGCCGCATCTGCCAGAATCAACTCGCCACTGGAACCGGAAAACACTTCTGTATAATGTCTTCCCTCATGCTCCTCTATCGGTGAGAATAGTATCAGACCATCACTTCCCAGAACCAATGGAATTGTATCGTCCTCCGGCAGAAGCTGGGTGAAGAGCATCCGAAACATTTCATGAAAGGGTACAAGGAAAGCTAGAGAACCCCGGAAAGAATGCTCTTTATCAAAGCAGGGAACATGATATGCGATTGCCCAGTAACCCTGAACCGTCATGAAAGCATCGCTCAGGACCGCGCAATGAAGCTCCATCAGTTGCTGAATATGTTTCTGATAAGATATGTCAGCACCTATAGTGCCTTCGTAATACGGAACCGAATATCGTATGATCCCGTTTTCATCCATCCTGGTTACTCCGGATATGTAGCTGCTGTGGGCGGTAAGAATTCTTTGCATAATGGGGTGCGATTCATCGGTCATCCGCAGGATCTCCCCCGAGCTGCCCCAGAGTTCCAGAACATTTCTGATAAGCTCAAATCTGAAATGGACCTCATTGACTATCTGGCTGGCATATATCATCTGCTGTGCGGAATAGCTCTCAAGGGCTGATCTTCTTGTTCTCTTGTAACCGTCGTACAGATATACAACTGCGGTAATGAACATGATGGCGAGTATCAATTGTTTCCATACCTGAAAACGCAATGATCCGATTGAATTGCCCGACTTCTTTATTTTCATTGAATAACAAATATGGATGAAATAATGACTGGAAACAACCTATGGAAGTAAAAGGTTAAGGAGGATTCATGGAAACGCAATATGAAAAGGGGACGGAGGTAATTGAATTTTCTAATTACCTCCGTCCCTGATGGTACCGGGGACGGGACTTGAACCCGTACAGGCTATTGCCCACTAGGTCCTTAACCTAGCGTGTCTGCCAATTCCACCACCCCGGCACTGATTTTTGAAGCTAGAATATCGCCAGAAGGAATGAGGTGGCCATAAACAGCACTGCTAGAATCGATGTTGCCTTTGACAGCATAGTTGCAGCACCGCGGTTTCCAAATGAGGCTGTCAGGGCACCGCCGCCTCCAAAAGCGCCGGAAAGACCGTCTCCTTTGGATTTCTGCAGCAGTACGACAGCAACCAGAAGAATACAAATCACAAAATGCACAATAGTTATAATAGCAATCATATTAAGTGAATCCTTTCCAGAGTACGCAGATATACAAAACAGAAGGCTGCCTGGCAAGCCCTAAAACGTTGTAAGAGCTCTATCAAAGTGCGTCAATAACTTTCTTTAAGGTAAGATTGTCTCCGGGGCACTCAGTACTGCAACCGGGTACATCCCTGTGAAGTAATATACCTGATCTGGAGAGAGAGAAATCCTCCAGCAGTTTTCTCAGCAGATCCTTCAGGGAGGCAATCTGTTTCCGGGTTGGTGATGTTCGGCAGAAGCTCCCGACCAGACAGATCCCGATGGAATCACTGTTGTGCTCCCTGGCATGCGCTCCCACTGCCCAGACCGGTCTTCCGGGTTCTATCTCCCCATCGCAGGAGAGCGTACCGTTACCTATCACGAAATGGTACCCGATATCGATCCATCCGTTAACGGCCCTGTGAAGAGCCCTGAAAACTCTGGCATTTCCGGTTTCTGTTGCCGAATGATGAATGACCAGCGAATTTACTTTATCAAGCCGGACGTACAGGTCTTCCGAGGGCTTTTCTCCAGCCGCATTCATTTCTTCATCGCTTATGTCCGGAATATTATTCAGATAGCTTCGCAGCCACTGGGCACTGGATTGCATTATGTACTCCCTTCATACATAATATACTGGATTGTAAACCTTGATGAATGTTGATAGGAGGGAATAATGGGGAAATTATTACTGTTTCTAATGCCTGCTTTACTGCTGATATCAGCTGGCTGCAATGACAGCACCTACCCGTTTGAGCAGGTAACCGAGGAGTTCACTTTTACTTACGATCTTCCCAATGAAGGTGTAGTTGATCTGATCGTACTGAACTGTTACATGAACAATATACGGACTCTTCTTGCAGATACCGCACAATCGTCTGGAAGTCATACATCATCATGGGATCTTCTGGACTCCAGCGCTATACGAGTTCCTGACGGGCTTTACTACATAAGGATCATACTCGATGAAGATGTAATCGAGACACAGATGTATGAGGTGTACCAATGACGCTTCTAATGCTGCTTCTATGCACAATCGGGCAGCCGTCCGAGGGCGGTACCGATTCGTTTTCTCCAGGATTCAGGATAGGTTTCACATTCATGGCTTCCTTTCCTTCCATGCAGAGCGAAAAGGATTTCGCTGACATGAACACAGCTGCGGGACTGAATTTTGAACTTGGCAGTACAGCCTGGGGAGGGTCTGTCGAGGTTCTCGGAGATGTAAGTGAAAAATTCAGGATAAGAGGAAGCGTGGGCGGCACAAATTTCAGCGGAGGCTACTCTGAGGACTACAATGCCATGCAGAATATATTCCTGGTGCTTTTTACCCTGGGTCTGTTTTCCGGGGACGGTGAGGATCATGTAATCGATTTGAACGATCAGGCAATCAGCATTGAAGCTCAAGCTTACTATGTCCTCTCCCGGACTGCAGGAATGTCAGTATCTGCCGGAGCGGGTCCGATATATACATTTGCCACTCGAAAACTTGATTCCCCGAATACAGCCACTTCCGGGAGCGGGAGCGGACTGGGTTTTGTGGCTTCTTTAAGGCTGGATCAGGAATCAACGTTCAAGCTGGGCTGCCTGCCGCTCATGTTCGGTCTTGAGGGCGGATACAGAATGAACAGCGTGAAAATCAGTGATGAAGAAGCGGACGACTACGAGCTGGACTTCTCCGGTCCTTTTGTGAAGATCGGATCCTATATCGGATTATAGAATAAGGTCTGCTATTTCCATGGGGCTGTCAACAATAAATTCAGCCCCATGATCCAGCAGAAGAGATGATTCCCTGAATCCCCACGATACTCCTACGGCAATCATACCGGCATTCACAGCTGTATTCATATCAACGTCACTGTCACCGATCATCAGAGTATTCCCGGGTAGAGTTCCAAGTATCTCAAGTACCGGGGCGACTGCTTCAAGGGATGGTTTCAGGGGACATTCCTGTTTTGCGCCACTGACAACAGCAAAGTTAATCCCACCGAAGTATTTCTCTACCTGTCTTTCCGCGGAAAGTTGATGCTTGTTCGTGAGAACTGCCATCGGTACACTCTCCGACTGGAGTCTTTCAAGCAGGTCTGTTATCCCCGGATAGGGCCGTGTCTTTATCGAACCCTGTTCAAGGTATGTCTTCCTTACCTGAACCGAAAGTTTCTCGACGATTTCACCTGTTATTCGGTCGGAGGGGATAACCTTCCGCATCAGCTCTTCAATCCCCCGGCCAATGGCGAACCTGATCTCATCAATAGTTTTGCCGGGCATGCCGTTAGATTCAAGGACACCGTTCACAACATCGCAGATATCTTCCAGAGTGGAGAGAAGTGTACCGTCCAGATCGAAAATCACCGCTTCAACCATGGTATTGTCCTCTTTCACTAATGACTGTATACATCAGTTATTAACATTCAGAAGCTGGCAGCATAATAAAATGTGAATTCAAAGGGGTGAAACATAGTGACCGACAGAAATGAGAAGTGTCCCTGCACGTACCCTGGATGCCCCAGACACGGAAACTGCAGGGAATGCATCGCATATCACAGAAGACTGGGAGAATTCACGGGTTGCATGTTCTCCGCCGAAGCAGAAAGAACCTGGGATCGATCCTTTGAGAAGCTGGCGGAAGACAGGAAATAATTCGGTGCGCCCTGCGGGGTGTACGATCGAAACCCCTCCCTGCCAATGCAGGAAGGGGTTTTTCTTGATCTGTAAATTGCCGTTACGAAGTACTAGAAGCTGGCCTTCAGCTCACCCCAAGTTGTTCTTTCGAGGGCTGTCGGGAGGCCAAACTGAACGTTGGCAAAGAGCTCTCCATCACCACCCGGGCAGTTGAATGTAATGCTTACTATGTCCTCATCGTAGCAGCTCACACCCCAGAAGGTGCCGGCTCCTGTGCCTCCGGTAGCGCTGGTAGTGCCAATTACTCCGCCCACTCCGTACACATCAATATTAACCAGGGCTCCTCCGTTGGGCATTACGATAAAGCATCCGAAGGCCCTTGTCGGAAGGGTGAAATTATAGACGGCGTTATCCGTGAAGGTGTTCGGACCAACGGAAACGCTGGTACACCCAGCGAACGGTGGCGTCAGAACAACCGCGAGGCCCCCGGCCTGCTCATCGAGTGATATGCCGTCAACGATGGTATTAAGTGCGAAAAGGCTATTGTTGGTGTAGTAGTCCAGAGGACCGGTATCGGATGCCACACCGTTGGGCGGCACGAGGGTACTTGAATAGTCCTCGGGAGTAAGGCCCGGATTAGCGGCTTCGAAGGTAGCGAGATTTGTGTAGTACATCGGCGCATCGGTATTCTGCAAATGGCGGGTTGGTGTGGAAGTTTCAGGGTTGCTTCGAATCCAGGTGTTCATCGAAGTATAGCTGGGATCTTCGGCAAAGGCCGCCGCAACGATAACAAGAACGAGAATGAAAGAAAGACTTTTCATTCTAGGACTCCTTTCTTTTGAATGTGCATGCGCACTTTTCCATCCATTTGGATGATAGAGATATTACGATTCAATAACAACACACATGTATATATTTACTACTTGGTTCTGGATTAGTCAAGATCCATTTCGAGCTCACTATAGGTTTTCTGAGAGGATTATTAGCAGGGGGTCCAGCTGCTTGCGCTTTGTCCAGGAATCCTGTAGCGGGATGTTCGTTATGGAGCTGCTGATCTCTCCGACCATGCAGGGCGATGCTCCGCCTAGAAGCACATCAACCGCTGCCCAGCCCAGCTTGGAAGCCAATACGCGATCTGTAGTGGTGGGTGACCCTCCACGCTGCACGTGTCCCAGTACGGTAATTCTGCTTTTAAGGTCTGATATGTCTTCGATCTTCCGGGCGATCTCAAACGCGTTCCCCGCTTCGTCCCCCTCTGCCACTACAAGGATATTCGATGTTCTGCCCCTGCTGATCCTGTCTTTCACCTTGCTGCATATTCTGTAAAGATCAGTCGGGGTTTCCGGGATTAGAACGGCTTCGGCACCTGCCCCCACGCCAACTTCCAGAGCGATGAATCCCGCCGATCTTCCCATCACCTCAACTATGAAAAGCCTGTCGTGGGCAGCTGCGGTATCCCTCACTTTGTCTATCGCATCGAGGGCGGTATTCACCGCTGTATCGAACCCGATGGTCAGGTCAGTACCCCACAGATCGTTGTCAATAGTTGCCGGTACACCCACAACAGGTATCGCATATTCGGCTGCAAGGGCATCGGCTCCCCTGAAACTGCCGTCTCCGCCTATTACTAAAAGACCTTCTACTTTGTGTTTTTTTAGATTCGCTGCAGCGCTGGCACGGCCTTCCAGGGTGAAGAACCTCTCGCTTCTTGCAGAATGCAGTATGGTTCCGCCGCGCTGAATGATATTGCTGACATCTGAAGATTTCAGTTCAACGAAGTCATTGTCTATCAGGCCTTCGTACCCTTTTCTGACACCGAATATGGAAAGGCCACGGTTAAGAGCTCTTCTTACCGTGGCCCTTATGCAGGCGTTCATTCCAGGGGCATCGCCCCCGCTAGTCAGAACGGCTATTTTTTTCAAGCTTTCGCCGCAAACGCTACTTGCTGTCTGAAGAGAATTCAACAGGCGAATCAACCAGCTCAAGAATGCATGCTTCAGCAGCATCACCCTTTCGTGGGCCAAGCTTGAAAATACGTGTGTAACCACCATTACGGTCTGCGTAGCGGGGTCCAAGTTCATTGAAAACCTTCTGAACCACTTTGCTTCCGTAAACGTATTTCGCTACTTGCCTTCTCGCATGAACCGAATCTTTTCTGCCCTTTGTTATTATCTTCTCCGCAGCACTTCTTGCAGCTTTTGCCCGTGCCAGGCTGGTCGTAATCCTCTCCTCCATTATCAGAGAAGTAACAAGGTTACGAAGCATTCTTCTTCTTGCTTCGGGTTTCCTTCCCAGCTTAGCGATTTTTTTTCTGTGACGCATGTCAGTTCTCCCGGCGACTGGATATCAGTCGTCTATTGATAGATTCTGCTTTTTGAGAACCTCGTTTACGGTATCCAGCGAAGAGGGGCCGAACCCGCCGATCTTCAGGATTTCCTCGCTTCTTGTTTCAAGCAGATCGCTTACAGTCTGAATTCCTGCCGATTTAAGCACATTGGCTATCCGGGTAGGAATGTCAGTATCATCAACTGCACAGGACAGGAAATCGTTCTTGCTGTCCTTTTCCTCATTAATAAGATCCGGTTTCTCCTCCGGTTCCAGACCGCCTGGTATCATTTGAAGATGCTTAATGATTATAGCACAGGCTTCATTTACCGCTTCCCTGGGGTCGATGCTTCCATCTGTCTTTATATCCATGATAAGATGATCGTAATCGGTTCTGTCTCCGACCCTGGCACTCTTCACCTGGAAATTAACCTTTCTGACAGGGCAGAACCAGGAATCCAGAAGAATAGTTCCCGCCTTCTCTTCCTTTCCGTGAATACTCCACTCATCGGCAGGGATATAGCCTTTCCCTTTCTCAACTATTATCTCCATGGATAGCTTTCCGGTACCGTCCAGCTGTGCTATTTCCTGATCCAGATTAACAACTTCCACATGCTTGTCCGATGTAAGATCTTTGGCTGTGAATTCTCCCTTTTGAGAGACATCCAGCCTGATGGTACCCGCTTCCTCCCCCTGTAGATTGATAATCAAAGATTTTATGTTAAGAACCAGTTCAGTTACATCCTGAACTACGCCGGGAACGGTGGAAAACTGATGCTCAACTCCTTCGATTGAAAGAGAAACGGGTGCGAAACCCTCAAGTAAAGAGAGGAGCACTCTTCTGAGGGCATTACCCAGTGTCCGTCCGAAACCTCTTTCCAGTGGGGTGATCTCAAGCCTGCCGAATGTATCGGAGAGAGAATCTTCCTCCCATTTGATCATATCCGGAAGATATAGACTCTTATATAACATCTGATCCTCCT
>JAUWSQ010000051.1 GCA_030609965.1 Candidatus Fermentibacterota bacterium | reverse complement strand
TTATATGGCAAGCAGGAACACCAAGGAGTGAAACAAGTTCATCTTGTGAGAGATCTCCGATTCCTTCCTGAAACCGACCATACCGCCTGAGAAACCAGCATATCCCGAAGGTCGTGGTTCCCGGGACATCCCGGAAATCCCCGGTCAAACATCGTTGCTGACAAATACGCACCGGGAACACGGTATGAAGGTACACCCCCCCCTGAAGTCGGATTCGTGAATTATTATCCAACCTCTATTTCAGGAACAACGTCTTTCCAGGGAACGTAGTCTGCACAAGGTTCACATACCAGTTCCAAAGGTTCAGGTGGGGGTCTTGCGTCTTCCCAGAGATCGAGGTGTTTTTGACATAGTCAAGCACCCCATGCCTGGCTGTAAGCACCGTAGTATATGACCTGCTTCGCTCCCTTTTTGGGGATGTGGGATATTAATGTTCTCTTTGAGAAGCATCCTGAAAACAAGACCGGCAAAGAGTTTTTCAATTCCCTGAACATTTGCAGTGTTTATTTCGGGCATGGGATAGCAATTACCTTCCCTGTCCCGGCAGGTATCGGTGATCAGGGCGTGAACATGAGGATTCCAGTTGGCCATGCCCCCGAAGGTCTGGGGTACGATGATTCCACCGGGAAAAACATCTTTGCGATCAAGTGTTTCATGAAGGAACATTGTAAGAGAATCCCACGCGCATCTGCAGAGTATTGTCAAGAGTTCCCTGTGATGCAGAAAATGCAGCCTGAGCATCTTCGGAACACTACATACCCAGTGACGGTGGGGAACCGGGCTGAAAAGCTCCTCCTCAAGGAAAATTGCCATATCCAGTGACTTTCTCTTCGAACAGGATGGGCAGAACCCCCTGCACTTGCATGAGAAGGGTCTCAGGTATTCAGCACCGCATTCTTTGCACCGGATACTGGCAAAGCCGAAATGAGGATCACCGCATTGTTTGTATTTCCCTACAACCTCATCTGTGACAGGACGCCAGAAGCCGTAACGTTTTGAGAAGCGTTCGTCATACACGTTGCGGAACTCTTCGTAATGGGAATCCAGTAATCTGAATAAAGAGGTGCTCTTCAGATGCCTGGGTCTGTATTCGTCCGGGTATACGCTGTAAGCGCCCACCAATCACCTACCGGTGAAAGGTGAAGCATACATTCATGATCGGCTCATCATCATTCTTGATCTATGTATACGGATGTTTACGTATCAGGTCAAGGGCAATCCATGTATAAAAATGAGCTGCCTGGTAGAGGAGTATCTCAGCTTGTATAAACGAAAAAACTTCAATAAGTTTGATACGTAAGAAAATACAAACTGTATGAATACCTGATAAATATTGAGATTCATTTTCTGTGAGTGAAAACTAAGAACAGGAAAAACAGGGGAAAACAATGAAAATATACATCACGATCTTCTTGATCTGTATGGCAGCACAGGCATCGAATGTTCAGCTGTACGAACACAGGCCCTACTCACAGGAGGAAGTAAGTCTCCTGAACTGGTTCGAACTCACAATCCTCCGCAACGAGATATATGCTATGCATGGCTATGTTTTCTCAACGGAATGGATTGCTGAATACTTCCAGAGCCAGAACTGGTACTTTCCCGATCCTGATTTCACAACTCCTGCCGAATTCGATCCTGGATTCACTGTTGAAGAACTGACCAACATCGTTCTCTTCAGAGATGCAGCTGAAGGTCTGGAAGAGTCTATCAGCGGATGCTGTTATTCGGAAACCCAGTATCTGGAAGTTGAATACTACAAACAGGTCTTCTCCGGGACAGATCGTCCCCCTGCACCACCGGACTGGTACCACGGTTTTACTAATATCCAGCCGCAGCTGGGGGGCTATCCGGATTGCTCAGAGCAGGATATTCTGCCCTTTGAACTCTTCAATGACCTTTTCACGGGTTGCGGACCGAACGAAAACTCTCAGGTCTGGATAACAGCTGTGGACAGACTTCATCAATACGGAGTGCAGAACAAATCTGTCTACAGAGTTTATTTCAGACCCGATAGAACCATAGCGAAAGTAGAAAAAGTAACACTTGATATCTGGGATTCAGCGGGTAATCACGATCCCTACGTTCTCTGGACTGCATATTACGACATCAACTTTATTTTCATCATTTTCGTGCCGGACTGCAAACTGGAATGGGCATCGAGGGACGTTGCGCTGATCTATACATGCATGGATGATGAATGTAACCTGAGAGCAGCCTTCAGGGGAACCTACCCAACACTCAAACTTGATATATACGACGGACCTTACAGCGATCTGCCGCTGTTAATCCAGATCAACAACGAGGATATCGGCGGAGCCGAGAGATACGAAGAATTGTTTGCCGGACAGTACTGATATGTTTGACCGAACGAAAACTCCAGGGAGGGCACGTTATGAAGCTGCATGTGATATTCATAGTCCTGTTACTCACCTTTGCTGCATCTGGTTCTGCAACGGACGCAGCTTCAGAGGGACCTCTCCCGGGAATGCACTTCGTTTCCATCCCGGCAGGTGAGTTATTGATAGGTTCAGAAACTTCGGGCATCGGATCCTTCGACGAAGTTCCGCAAAGACTCGTTCAGATCGATTCCTTCGAAATAATGTCTACGGAGGTAACCCAGGGCATGTGGGAAGAACTGATTGAAAACGACAACAGTTCAATACCGTTCCTCTGGACAGACCTGTGCGGCAGAGGTTCAGATTATCCTGTTTACGCGGTATCCTGGTTCGATTGCAGGGAATTCATAAACAGAATGAACGAACTCGACTCCACCTACATTTACCGTCTGCCCGGAGAAGCGGAATGGGAGTATGCCTGCAGAGCGGGAACCGATACCGATTTCTTCTGGGGGAATCCTGATCAGGCAGATCGTTATTGCTGCTTCAGAGTGGATGAACTCGATCCGGCATACACAGCATCTCAAACGTACGGAACCGTTGAAGTTGCCTCGCTTGAAGCCAATCCCTTCGGGCTTTTTGACATGGCAGGCAATGTTTCCGAATGGTGTATGGATCGCTACTCTTCGGATTACGATTACCTTCCAACCGATGGAACACCCTTCATCTATCCATGCCATGATCAGTGGCCCTACCAGATGAACACATGGAGTGTACACCGGGGAGGAAGCTGGCTTACAAACCTGAGCCGCTGCAGATCGGGAAGCCGCAACCCTCAACCTCCGGAGATATGGGACACCAGCATCGGATTCAGGCTTGTCAGAGTACCCGTAACCTCCAGAAATGCAGCACTTATGCTCTTTCATGAAGGTATAGACAGTATTGATGCCAATTCAAACAGGGAGGCCATCGATCTCTTCACCAGGGCGCTTGAACTGGATCCCACAATGATAGACGCGCTGCTTTACAGAGGATTCTACAGATATGGAATCGGGGAAATAGAAGAGGCTCAGGCAGATTTCGATAAAGCGATAGAACTCGATAGTGAGAATGCGGGTTCATACCAGATGCTAGGTGTAATTCTATCGGACGCGGAAAATGATCAGCAAGCTCTTGAACTTTTTAATCGAGTCGTCGAGCTGGACCCGAACTATCCCGGGATATACTTCCATAGAGGAATAACACACTTCTTCCTCCGGAATATCGATGCGGCAATATCGGATCTCACTCGAGCTATCGAATACAATCCCGGCTCACCCTCCGCTTACTACGCTAGAGGCACTGTGTATTTCCTTAGCAAACAACACATCAGGGCCCTCGATGATTTGTCCGCAGCAATTGATCGAAACCCGGAATATGCTGATGCGTATTTACTGAGAAGCTACATACACAGTGAACTCGGGAATGCCGACGAGGCAAGAGCGGACAGCATACGGGCCGAAGAACTTGAAATTGATGAATGGTTACATGAAACTGGTTCACCATAATAACAGCCTTTCAGTTCATGTATTGTCTCATTATTGTATCAATTGTTTGGTGAGAGTTTCCAATGCCAGGGCTGGTACCCCCTGGTGGAGGTATTTTGAACCGTTACTAATGCTGGACTTGAGTTCTAAACTCTGAATTTTGGTACCCCGTAGTGGACACTCTTAGAACTGATATGGTTGGACCTGTCAAGGGGGAATAGACCTTTTCTTTGCTTTTCTCTTTTGTTCTTCCCTTCTCTCAAGGGATCAGCAGCTGGTGTCAGTCAATCGACGGTCTGATCATACTGATATCCGCGGGTTGTTTACCGCATTTCATTTATTCGTCTGGGGTTACCTCAATCTTTTATCGTGCATACAGATATTGCTGCGCACAAAGTTCGAACGAGGATTTCCCGTACCTGATGATTACACCTGCTGCTGATCCGTTCATTACACGCTCTGCCCTATTGCCCAGATAAAGCCTGCAAGTTCTCTTGCTACTGCCACACATACTTTGTTCTTCGGCTTGCCACCCATCAGTAGCTTCATATACTTGCGGTGCAGCCTTTCCTGGGCTTTCCAGCCAAGGTCTTAAATTTGCTGTGGCAGTTTTTCATTCCTGAACGCTATTGCTCTGGACCTGCGGGGTTGGTATCTGTAGTGCCAAGCAGCTTCTACAAGGAGTCTCCTTACCGTGACGTTACCACAGCGGGTTATTGAGCCTCGTCTCTCCTTCTGACCAGAAGAGTGTTCAGAAGGTACGAGACCTACGTAGGACATGAATTTACCTGCTGTGGCAAATCTTTTCAGATCACCCACCTCGGCTGCTATTCCCACCGCTGATATGAAAGCGATACCTCTTAAGCACTGCAGGCGCTCAACCAGCCAGTTCTGTTTCCAGTGTCTGCTGTAGAGCTTGAGATTCTCCTCAATATTGGCAATTCTTTCGTTAAGCAACTCTACCTGCCTCAGGTAATCGGCAACGGTAACATTGTCCCCTTCCATTGGAAATTTCTGAAAGCGGATCCATCTGATGTGATGAATATTCCAGCGAGTTTTCTGGTATACACGGCCTTTGCGAAGAAGAAATTGATTCAGTTGCTGTCTTGCCTTTTGCCGAGCAATCCTGGCATCATCTCTAAGCCTTACAAGGTTCCTTATGCTCTCTGTAGTCTCATCCGGAACCCATACTTCTGTGAGATCACCGGATCGTAGGTAATGAGCAAGATTCTCTGCATCAATTCTGTCTGTCTTAACCCTCTTACCGCTCTGTTTTGGAATCATTGAGGGAGCTATTACTTTGCAGTCAATTCCTGCCGCCGTTAAGGCTCGGTAAACGGTGTAACCACCAGGACCTGCTTCATAGCAGCATCTCAAACTATTCTTTGATCCAAGTTTTCTAATCCGGGCGATGAGCTTATTAGTCTCACCAGGAATTGATGCGTAAAATCGAGCAGGGTCTCTGCCCTCTTCCGCTACTGCAATCTTGATGCTGTCCTTATGGACATCCAAACCGACATATCTTATTAACACAATGGACCACCCTTCTGGTTGTAGTTTTCCGACAAGGGTAAGGTACCCTAATCAGACGTGGTGGTCCAACCATTATGTCTTTTCTCACTGGTGGGAATCACGTTTGAAATGAAGATCTAGTACCCCGTAGTGGAACTCTTAGAACTTTTGACCCTGTAGTGTATAAAATTTGAACGAATCAGTTCCCTAACTACTTACTTTCCTAAACAACCTCTACATCACTCAGGTAGTTTGGAAGTTTCGTAAAATAGTGATTTTGATTTATGGTGATTAGATATTAATTGGTAATGACATATTACTGAATGGTGTGCGGTTAAACCTTTCCTTTAGAATCTCACTTACATAGAATGATGCAAGTGCTTCAAAATACCACTGATACTCTCTCAAAACATTGTCTATATCTAATTCTTGATCAGAAACCCTAAATATCATTTGAGAATGCACTTGAAACTCGATTAGTTTTATGTCACTCACATTCTCGTTCTCAGCAGTTCCAATAAGATTTGCATGAATATCCTGAATTAAATACTTCGTATCTTCTTTCGTTTGTTGTGTTGGCTTCACATCTAGTTGAAAATTGAATGATAGAGAAAATTCCTTTTGTTTAATCTCCGATGGGATGGCAATACTAGAGCTAATCATTCTTGAAGTGATTAAGTTAATACTCTTGATTACATCTGGTTTTTCCATTGTATGACTTCATCCGTTCTAGGAATATATGCATTACCATACCAGTATTTCTGTTGATTCTTGTGAGTGATTGATGAATAATCAACATGAAAATGCTTATGGATAATCTGCTCAGGTTGCGTTAAATATTGAGTTACTGCGAGTTTAATGATATCATTTATTGATGTATCGTCCATTTTAGCTCTTATAGCTACTTCTCTATGTAGATCTTGCCCGATGCGAATATTAAATGTTCCTGAGAAGGGTTTATCAGGTTCTTTTCCGATCTCTATGCATGTTTCTAGATAATCATCTACGGCATCTTTGAAACTTTCTTGCAACTCCGTAATGGTACTTCCAGAAAATGTAACCAGATCATTGATAAACTCAATCTCTCCGAATAGGATATTTTCTTCGAGGTCAACATTTATACTTCCTATATAATCTTTATACTTGAAATGCTCTCTCATACTAGATACAACCTTGTTCTTCGAGTTTCTTTCTAATTCGCCTAATATCACGCTGTATCATCGACTCCGCTCCATGCGGTTCGTGTATGCGAATGATATGATTTGTACTCTCATTATGGAAAATCCTTCTTGCTCCACCCTTTTTGATTTGCTTATATCCAAAACTACTCATTAGTTTCTCAAAATCACTCCATTCAAAATCACTTGGTATTGGATTTCTACAAAATCTATCCTTAATTTTCTCTATTGTACTGATAGTATAATCCTTTTCAAACAATATGCAACTATTCAATAGTCGCATCAATATTCAAATCACTTATTGAATATATATGCTATTATTTTGGCGGATGGTACCCCGAACGGGATTCGAACTTTTTCTGAGATTGATTCTACTGGCGGGCGGGGTTTCCCCCGCCCCATAGGATCCTAGTTCATTTCGAATGTGATCTGTACGCTGAGTGTAACCGATTGCGCTCCGGGAGAGATCGACGGCGCAGATACTTCTGCAGCAAAGTCACCGCAGACAGTGGATGCTCTGTTCACCGGGTAATAGTCGACCCACTCGCTGACATATGTAGCGTCGCCAAGTTCCAGGCCCAGTTCAGAAGCAAGCTGTTCAGCCATTCTTATGCCATCTGCAACTGCAAGGCTCCTGGCTTCATCCATCAGTGCCCCGGTATCCTCCACATAGAATGTGACGCTGCTTATTGTGTTCGAGCCGGCACTGACTAGACCCGCCAATACGTCGCCTACACTGTCCAGGTCCCTTACATCCACCTGAGCGTAGTGAGAAAGATGGTACAGTGTCTCACCGGTATACTCGTAAGTGATGTAGTCATACTCTTCCTCAACCCACATGTTGTAGGAAGTGGTCATCATATCCGACTCATCAATGCCGAATTCAGAGGCAGCAGCGAAAGCCGCGTCCATCATTTCAGCTGCATTATTCACAGCGTCTGCCGGATCCTTCTCTGTAATGTCCACTCCAAACACTATGGAAGCCACATCGGCCTCGGCATAGGCTGTCCCGGAACCAGTAACGTTTATCGATCCGGGATAATCATATGCCTCATCACTTTCACCGCAGCCGGCAGAGAACACCGCGATCAGCAGCAAGGCAGAAGCCTTCATGCAAATGGAACTCATTTCAACCTCCTGTTCGTGTTTCTTATTGCTGATTGTACAAACAGAAGGGCAGATTATTCCACGGTTATCTCAAGTGCGTGTTTAAAGTGCCGCGAACACTGATCGGATAACGTTCTGCACTTCTTCCAGCTGCTGTGCAGCCTGTTCCCTCTGCCCGGTATTGAACGCCGCAACGGCATGGTCCTCTTCCCCGTAACGGAAAGCGGTGATGTCAATTCCTCTGTCAGTAAGCGCTGTAAACACACTTTCAACATATTCACTGTTGTCATCCACGAAGATCACAGCAGGGAAATACCTTGTACAGTGGGCAAGTAAGATAAGGAGCATCGCACCTTTGTTCTGACCGGCAACCATGAAAACGCCCCGCTCGTATCTTACTTCTCTTGGAGCACCCAGTTCGAAACCGGCTGCTTCTGTTATGGAAAGCCCCGAAGCCCCGATATCATCCAGTGTGTAGGGCATCTGCACACTGCAGAATTGAGGGTTCACCGGTGGCGGAGCTGCAGAGAAATCAAGCCCTGCTTCTCTCAATTCCCTTTGTGTGGCATCGTTGAAATACTGCTCACGGTCTGTGAATGCCAGGCAGCAGTGCCCTTCTTCCTGCCACTGCCCTATCAGTTCAGGAATTGTATCCTGTGTAAGATGCATGCTCCCAAGGGTGAATATGATCCCCTGAATTGCAAGAAGCTCACCGATATCCTCCGCTGCTCTCATAGGGGAGCTGGACCCGGCTTTTATGAGGCTGTCCTGCCAGTCATACCACTGAGAAGAGCCAAGAGGCTGATCTGATGCAAGAAGGGTGTTGTCTATATCGAAAACGAGGAGAACCCCTTCAGCTCCGTATATCTCCGAGAGTATTGACACATGATCGAATATCTCTCTGAAGCTGTCTGTTTCAATAATCCCGGAGGCTGTCGCACTGAATACTGTGGTGCAAAGCATCAGGGCAAGCGCCGCTGTTCTCGATGCTGTGCTTCTCATCCTGCGCTCCCTTCATTCATACCCTGAATTGATGATACCCGGTATGAATCAGCGCTGCAGCGGCTGCCTCCCGCTGGAATATACCGCTGGGATCAAAAGTGAATTGAGTTGAACATCGCAAGCAGCTCAGCGGCGTTGTGTGCGTAATCGTATTCACCGGGAATATCCGGAGTGAACTCGATCACTTCTGAAGGATAGGTAGTCTGCCCTGAACTCTGCAGAAGCTCCCCTCCTGTATACCACCATCTTGATTCAGTTGGAATGCCATCACTGTTGTGAAATGATACGAACTCGAAGAGCAGCTCTCCAGTGTCACCTTCCCAGGGCTCTTCAGGTTCGCTGAACAGAACCTCCCCGTACTCGCGATGGACCGAGAACTCCGCTGACCAGATAACCAGAACAATCCAGCTGTATCCACCTTCACTATCCCAGTAGAAGGTTATCTCCTCCTGATAGTGACCCACTGCCGGATAGATTCCATCCTCTGTATTTATAGATACACTGGTTCTATAGAGACCGTACTCATCATAAAGATGTTCTTTAACTTCGTTGTAATAATTCTTGATATCATCGATCTCATCTGCCGGAACCACAAAAGAGATTACAAGCATTAACGCAAAAAGTGTTTTCATGCTTCCTCCGGCAATGTGTCAGGTCAGCTTGAGAACCAGATCCAGCCTTCCTTTTTGGCTGAGCTGAGATCTTGGGGTTCATGACATCGCTTCTCAATGAAATCAACACCTGCAAGCACACACAATGCTGCGTTCAGCAAATGGCTGTCAGAGGTAGCCAGGAGATCGATGGACTCAAGACCGAAATCCATCTCCAGGATCGGCAGAAGAATATCCGTCCTGGTCTTGAAAGTCAGCTTGGTTCCGGCGCCTACCCTTCCGATGAGGGTTGCCGTCGGGTACACCTCTATAACACCGGAGTCCTTCAAAGGTCCCTGTTCCCATAGCAGGGGCAGATCCTTTCGAAGCATCATCCGAAGGGATGTAAGCAGCTCAAGTGCGGCAACCGCGGTCCTGGCTATAAGGTTGGCACCTATTTCAAGCGGTCTCTTCTGAATGGTCTCATCAATGAACAGGTCAGTGGTTCTGTTGAACAGGTTCTTGGCTTCCAGCCCGATAAACTCACCGGCTTCATGCTTCTGCAGCATCTCCCGCATGGTGTTCGGCCACCCAAGAGGTGAGTCCATGCAGAACAGAACACGCTCCTGATCGCCAATCCAGCCCTGGCATTTCTTTACAAGAGGGTACCATCTGTGATCGGGCAGGACACTGTAATCATCAATGGATCCGGCATTCAGATATGAAACCAGGTTTATACTTTTGTTCTCGTACCTTGCATGGACAAGACCAGTTTTGGCGGGTTGCGTCGCGCAATTGATCCCGATTATGGAGATGCTGTCTGCAGTCATAAGAATCTCCGGCTGTTTTAGTTTGTCAAGTAAGGTAAGAGAAAGATAATGACTTTTTATCCCACTCAGAACCCCCTGTTGTCCCGGCAGTTCTCTACACTACATAATACAAGCTGCTATAGGGGGTTGAAATGGAGGATTATCTCTCGCTTACGGATGCGGCAAAGTGTCTCGGTATGAGCCTCAGGGAGGCATCGAGGGAAGTCAGCGGAGCCGATCTGAAAACTGTTCTTTACCAGGGCAGGAAGTGCTACTTGCGGTCAGACATCATCGACTGGCTTACCAGGAAGTTCGGCAGTCTGGCGGCGGACAGGCTCGCCGCTGCGGAACATTCCAACGCTGAAACCGCTGGTATAGATCCCTCTGCCCTTCTTGTAACGGAGATGCTGTTCAGCAGAATAATCCTGCCTTATAGAGTGGGCACAGCAGCCAGCATGCTCCGAACCATTGCCTCGGAAGCCTGTGGAACAGGGGCTCTTTACGATGATAAAGCCCTTCTGGAACAGCTGGTCCAGCGCGAAACGGCAGCTTCAACCGCGCTCAAATGCGGTGTAGCGCTCACTCACCCGCTGGATGTCTCGAAACTCTATGTTGAACATAGTCTGCTGATGCTTTTCCGCCCTCCCCATCCGCTTCCTTTCGGAGAGAAAACCGGAAGGCTTACAGCCCTTTTCTTCCTTCTGGTGTTTCCGGTAGCCAAGGAGCACCTGCACATTCTGGCCAGACTGAGCAGGATGCTGAGGTCACAGGATTTCATAGATGCTCTCCTTATGGCCCAGGACGAGAGTGAGATACTGAATATCATCGAAGAGCGGGAGACCACGCTTCTTTAAACACTCTGATTCAGAAATCCAGCCTATTGTCATACAGAATAATGGTTGACTAATGCGAAAATCATGTAGTATCATTTGCCCTGAATAATAAATTCAATAGCGAAGTAAATTATCGGGGGGGGGAAAATGTTCAATTCTATAACGCGGTTATCACTTACCATGTTGGTTCTTTTATGCTCTTCAATAGCCTTTGGTATGAGCGTAGAGGTGGAAGCTCTATGTCAGCAGGGTGAAGAAGAAATCCTGTCCGGAGATTCCGAGACTGCAATATCCACATTCGCGGAGGCCATAGAGCTGGATCCGGAATGCACGGAAGCCTGGTTCGGTCGAGGTTGGGCTTACTTCAAGGAAAACAACGATGAGTTATGTCTCCAGGATTTCGAGAAAGCTCTGGAGCTGGATCCGGATTATGGAAGAACCTACATCGGCATGGCCTGGCTGGCCATGGATTCCGGTGATGATGATGAAGCCATGGAACTTGTAGAGATCGGGCTGGAACTTGCGCCGGACTGGGAACTTTCGTACAGTACTTTAGGATCGATCTATGCATCTCTCGAAATGGCAGATGAAGCTCTGGTGGAATATGATAAAGCCCTGGATATAAATCCGGAGTGCTATTCCGCAAGCTGTTACAAAGCCCGGGTCTACCATCTACTGCTGGACAACGCAGAAGCTGCTATGGAGAGCTATAACAGAGCCATTGAAATGAAGCCTGATCGATCCGATGCCTACGCATACCGAGGTCTTCTTTACTACGAAATGCTCAATGAGCCGGTATTTGCCATGGCGGACCTTGACAGGGCAATTGAACTGGAACCCGATAGTTACCTTCCTTACCTTGCTAAAGGTGTTTTATATGGTTACGATGAGGATTTCCAGAGCGCACTGGAATATCTCAGTATAAGTATCGAGCTCGATCCCGATCAAACCTCTCCCTACTTAAACCGGGGAATCATGTATTCGAAAACCTCTCAGTTTGAACAGGCTCTGAACGATTTCGATAAAGCCATTGAGCTTGATCCTGATTACACAGAGGCATACTTCGGCAGGGCTATCGTGTACCAGGATAATCTTGGTGAGATGGAACTTGCTCTCGATGGTTTTACAAAGGTTATCGAACTGGAACCCGACAGGTACGGTGCATACTACAGAAGAGGCATTATCTACCTGGAGTACCTGAATGAATTAGAACTGGCTCTGGCTGACTTCGATGAAGCAATCGAGATCATCCCGGATAATGCCGCTCTTTTCCTAGACAGAGGCAGAACTCTGATGGCCCTCGGAGAATACGAGGCAGCCCTGGAGGATATGAATACAGCGCTTGAACTGGATGAAACCGATCTAAGATCCTACGTAAACAGATGCCTTGTCTATACAACCCTTACCCAGTACGATCTTGCTATCGCTGACGCAACAACAGCCATCGAACAAGACCCGGATTACGCCGATGCATATGCATCCAGGGGAACCGCATACTACAAATCAGGCAATCTTACGGAGGCTCTTGCAGATTACACAAAGGCTATTGAGCTCGATCCTGTATTTGTAAGAGCTTACAACGATAGAGGTATTATAAATCAGGAGGTCGGTAACTTAGAAGCTGCAATCAGTGATTTCGGTGCTGTCATCGAGTTGAATCCCTACTCTGCTCAAGCCTACTACAATCGTGCTCTCATCTGGAACGATACAGGTGAATATCAGAATGCTATCGAGGACTTCAACATAGCAATCGAGATCCAGCCGGATTACTCAGCGGCATATTATTTCAGGGCTGATGCATACGCCAGTATAGGAAATGCAGAAAAGGCTCTGGATGACTACACTAAAGTACTGGAACTTGAACCGGAAACCGCATGGTGGGCCTACTCGGATAGAGGCACCCTCTATTTGAATCTCTCCGAACCCGGCAGCGCTCTGAACGACTTCAACATGGCTATTCAAATCAATCCTGATGATGGCCTGGCCTATGCAGGACGTGGAAGGGCTAACTGGATGCTGGGCAGCCCGGAACCCGCGCTGAATGACATGAGAACCGCAATCGAGATAAATCCGAACTATGCTGAGCACTACTATTACAGAGGCCTGATGAATAAACTGATGGGCGATTTCGAAACTGCTCTTGAGGATTACGATGCTGCAATCATGCTTAACTCCAGCTTGACCAAAGCTTACTGTGAACGGGGACAGATTCAGCAATATGTACTCGGTGATTACGATGCAGCCTTTTCGGACTACAGTGCTGCGATCCTGTCCACTCCGGATTATTACCTTGGATTCAGCTACCGCGGATCTCTCTATCGCCAGGTTGGACAGAATCAGCTGGCACTGAATGATTTCAGCACCTCCATAGAACTGATGCCCGATAACTACAAAACCTACGAGCTTCGCAGCTTCGTCTACGGTGATCTCCAGGAATACGAAAACGCCCTTGCAGACCTGAACGTGACGATCCAGCTGGCACCTGACTACATCGATGGTTACATCAACAGAGCCTGGGTCTACCTTCAGATGTATGACTTCGAATCCTCAGTCCAGGATTATACCAGCGCTATACAGATGAGTGACCCAGATCCGATGCTATACTTCTTCCGGGGGATTGTGTTCGCAATGATGGAAAACTTCGAAGCAGCAATAACCGATTACGACCGGTCTATTCAGCTGAAGAGTGATGATGGTGAGATCTACTACTGGAGGGCACAGGCCAAAGAGAATACAGGAGATGATTCCGGAGCCCAGGATGATTATGAGGCTGCCGAGTATTACGGTTACTCGCCCTGAGATCAATTCGGGGAACAACGTGAATTACTGCAGTTTTGAAAGAGGGTAATTAACTTGACAAAAAACGAAGCACAGACGCCCGAGAATAAAGCCCCGGTACTGAATCAGCCTCCGGTGCTGTGGGGCAGAACGCAGAAGCTGATAAAAGAGATCGACAATATGCTGGATGGAGATCTGATAACGTACTGGAACAATCCTCACGGCAGTGTCTGCAGCAATGATGTAATGGGTTTCTATCAGATGCTGGAACGTACAGGACCCCGTAAGAAACTCTACCTCTTCCTGAAATCCAACGGAGGCAACGGTCAGGCCAGCCTTAGAATAGTCAGTCTCCTGCGGAGGTACTGCGATGAGCTGGTTGCCCTGATCCCCCTGGAATGCGCTTCGGCGGCAACCATGATAGCCCTTGGAGCGGACAGGATAATAATGGGACCCATGGCTTATCTTACGGCGGTGGATACCTCGATAACCCATAAGCTTTCACCCATAGACAGAGACAACAACCGCGTCAGTGTAAGTCTTGATGCCCTCAACAGGGTCATCAAACTCTGGAGGGACGAGAAAGATTCCCATACCGGCAATCCCTACCAGTCGCTGTTCGGGCACATTCACCCGCTTGTGATAGGTGATGCGGACAGGTCCAACTCCCTTTCCGTAAAACTCTCAAGGGACATTCTCAGTTTTCATATTTAGGATGCTGCAGCAATCGAGAAGATTTCCCATGCATTGAACTCATGGTATCCCTCCCACTCCTATCCCATCATAATGCGTGAAGCCCAGGCAGTAGGGCTCAATGCCGTTGAGATGGATTCAAAAACACATGATCTCCTTCTTGACCTGCATGAGGTCTACTCGGAGATGGGACAGATTGCCATAACCGATTTCGGCACCACGAAGTATCACAACAACGAGATACTCAACATCATCGAAACGAAGAATCTTCAGCTCTATTACCAGGTGGACAAGGACTGGCAGTACAACACCGAAGAGCGACTCTGGAAGGGCCTGAACGACCACAGCGGCTGGAGAAAGCTGGAACTGGAGAAAGGAAAGGTCAAAACCACCCGTTTCCATATCTCATGATTTCGAGCTGAAAATACTTGCCTGCACTATCTCTCTCAGATGAAATAATATGGGAGCAGTGGATGTACCATTATACAGAAGCCGGGAAACCGGCCGCCCAGGGATAAAAGCGAATATTTAAAGTAAGGCTGTAACAATGAAAATATTCAGAAGAGCAATAATGCCAGTTCTACTCAGTCTGTTTATCTCGTCATCTCTGGCTTCCATCATCGATTTCAAGACACTGGAAATTGATTTCACAAACCTTGCTGATGCGGGAATCATGGCAATCTGGTCGGAACCGGATATTCTCACCGTAACAACCAACGGTCTGGGATGGGACGGCGAACCCGCATCAATGCGCGATGGATGGATAAAGACGGTTCCCCTGGCCCTCGGGCTTTCGTGGCGAGCACCTTCCGCAGTCTCGGTTCGAGTGAGTATCCATCCGGAAATCGAAGAAATTACCCTGAACAGCGGTCAAGTGAGTACACCTTACCAGGGTGATGTCTATGTGCGCTATTCACCAGACACAGTACACTGGTCTACATGGCAGGTGCTTCAATCAGGTGAACCTCAGACCAGCACACTACCACAGAATCCGGGAAGACATTTCAGCGGAACATTGCGTGTCCCCTACATTGAAATGGCCAAGTACCGGCAATTGCTCGGGGAATACGCAGAACTGGATGTTCCGTGGAAGAGTGATGAGGAAGCAGCCGTCCAATGGATGGTTGAAAACGATCCGAATTTCTTTGAAAGACATATTCCCTTCATAGGTTACATCGAATTCCTCTACGAGGGCTCTTTCCACGGCGGACAGCGTATCACATCGTTCAGGGCTGAAATTACCTGCGGAATGAGCGGACTCCATTACGCCCCGGAGAATGATGACTACGGAGACAGAGATTCAAGACCATGGTCATATACTGCAGTCTCAGGTTCGGAAGTACTCAGAACTCTATGATCCCCAGCACATTATCGTTGTCCGAATCAAGTATTACAGTGAGCTGACCGGTAGTGTCCGGGGACACGAACTGCAGTAAAGCTATGTTCAGAGCCACGGGAAACTCAGGATAATCGTTGCTCTGGACTATCAGGGAGTATTCCTCCCAGTCGCTGTAAACCGAACCCATTGAATCTCTGGCCGCGTCCAGCCAGGGACCGGCATCGTCATAATCAGGCAGGGAGCCCGTGGGTACAGATGTTGAATCCTCCCAGAGGTAATTTGTGGTGCCGATATACTGAACAAACACAATCAGTACATTGCTGGAATCCGAGGGTTCAGCGTAATAGAACATCCACGGGAAACCGGTCTCAGGCTTCCCCTCATCGTTGATGTCAGCGCATGATAACATGAAAAGCACCCCATCGGGGAACTGACTGTCACGAACGGGATCGGCAAGATTCAAACCCCAGCCCAGGCTGTGCTCAGCCGGTAAGATTATCCCGGCAGGATCACTGCTGCAGCCAATTACCAGAAGAACGGCTGCAAGTAAAGACATGGTGACTTTGAAATACGATATCATTGTATACCTCCTGAAAGTATCATCTCCCCGGCTGCATGTAATAATGCTCAGCCTTTTAATTTAGAATTCTGCATCAACATACAAGTATGATGAATTGTCTGTCCGGCGGGCAATATGCCTGCAATCAGATACCGGGTGAGGAACTGAATCGGACAGAATACTGAACCCTCACTCAGATGAGGGGATCACCTCTGTAACTTTCTCAAGCATGTAAACAACAGGGTACATTTCAGGATTGTCAGTACTGGCAACAATACCGTGAGGACCGATGTTAACCGACCAGCTGCCAATCTCCTGCCAGTCGGGCATGAGCAGTGTGCAATCGTTCAGGTATTCCCCTGTCCCGCTGAAAACTTTGTAGAGTGTATCCACTCCACCGCCCTTGACCCAGATCCTCCCAGTGCCATCCACCATGATGCTACTAACAGATGAATGGTATTCAGGAGGTTCCCAGTTAAAACCCGCTGTACTCCCTGTAGCATCTATCCAGTTCTGCCTCGCATTTTCAAGAGCGTTATCTATCTCTTCCTGAGATCTCCGGACCGGCTCATACGGCTGGTCGATGCAGTAGAGCGTGTCTCCTCCGGGTGAGTAACACACAATATTGAAAGTATCCTCGGATCTATCAGATATATAAACATTTCCGTACTGGTCAGTGTTGAATATCATGCTTGTTGCAACCTGATACTCACCAAATTGATCGAAAATTGTCAATCTCTTCCTGTAGATGATCTCCGGTTCGTCAGAACCCCTGAACAACGCTACCACGCAACCGGCGGAATCAGGTGCCTGGAAAATGGATGTTACAACCACGAACCCGGTATCAGGCGCAGGATAGACTCTCATAGGTCCTCCTCTGTTCCCCGAAGTGAACATCACCTCTTCGATGAGGGAAAATTCCGGGTCGAACCAGGCAAGTTTCCTGTCGTAGAAGCTGGCAAGCATGATATTACCGAGCATATCACAGCCCAGTCTGTCAATCGTCATGAACTCACCGGGACCACTGCCCAAAGGTTTAAACTCCCGGATGTATTCACCATTGGGCGAATAGAACTTCACCGATCCTGTTGATCGGTCCAGCACCCCTGTTGTACCGTCAGGAAAAGCGCATCGGGCCCAGATATCACCGAAAACGTAGCAGGAATCACCTATATCAATCCCGATGGAGTCGCAGGGCATCAGATAATAAAGAGTATCTGCATCGACCCTCTCGACCGAAGCAGATTCCCCGGAATCCTCTCCACACGAACAAATTACCAGAGCCACTAACGCAAGCACGATCAATTTCATTTCACATACTCCCTGAATGTATCAGTGTGCTTCTTACTTGATCAGCATATTCATCAGATGTGGATCATATAGAACAGATCAAGCAGTTCCTCTGGAGAGTAGACGTACCCATACGCTTGGGGACCTTCGGGAATGAACTCCACAACTTCTTCGGGATAGGCAGTAGAAGCAGAACTCTGAATAAGCTCACCGCCTGCATGCCACCAGTGATATTCAGTAGTGTTATTGTCCCAGCCGTGGGATAATACATACTGAAATACCACCTCCTCAGTTCCATTCTCCCAGGTCAGCTCAGGCTCCATATAAAGAACTTCTCCGTATTCGCGACGGGATGCGTATTTTCCGGTCCATGTGACCAGAACAAGCCATACATAACCACCTTCACTGCCCCAGTAGAATGTAATGTTCTCCTGGTAAGTCCCTATAACTGGGTAAATGCCGCCTTCCGTGTTGATGGATATCTCGGTCCTGAAAAGACCATACTCATCATCAAGATGTTCCATGACCTGGCTGCGGTACTCCCTGATCTCGGCAATCTCATCTGCGGGAACCACACAGGAGATACCGAGCATTACTGCAATAAGCGTTTTCATGCTTCCTCCAATCAATGGAATCAAATCTGACAGATAGACATTAACAGCTTCATCGATCAGTATCCAGGCCCGTTCTGACGGCTCGCACCTGATGACCTCCGAGAAGCCGCAGCAGAATACCTGATATCAGGAGAGTGGTTCGTATCCGTTTCAGGCACCATCCAGGAAGAGGATATCCCGTCTGAGTAGAAAAAGATATTCATGCCCAAGGCTGAAGTTTACCTTCTGTACGGTTCTTTAGCATTGGTCTTTATTACTCAAGAATCCTTTTCAGCTTTTCAAGGCTGACAGCATGATTGGTTTTGTCCATTTTCCGGATATTGATCAATTTCCATTGAAGTGCTGGGAGTTGGGCCAGATGCTCAATGCCAAGCAGATTCCAATCAGGTTCTCCACTTTTCAGCGATATCAGGAATTCCTTTTCATCGTAATCAAGCAGCGTAACAAGATCGGGAGCAAGGTTTCTCTGAACTTGTAGCAGTTCATCCAGTGATACATCTATTCGGGTCATTCCCATGAACTGGTTCTGGTAGAGTTCTGTGATATCGTGAAGTCCCGGATTGAGAAGTTCATTTATAGGTCGATTATGACTGGCAAGGTATATCACGAAAGCTCTTCGTATAACCGGAGTAATACCTGTATCATCCAACAGGAGTTTTACATCGAAAAAATCCCTGGGATTCTGCGTTCGATATCATCTCTTATAATCTGAAGTGTTGCATGTATTTCCGATAAGGCTTCAGTACGGGATTTCAGGGGAAGATATGTTAGATCGATATCGACTGATAACCGAGGCATTTTCTGTACAAATAGATTGATTGCAGATCCACCCTTAAGCGCGAAACACTGATGTCTGCCAGTTTCAGGAAGACAGCGAAGAAGAAGTCGGACCTGTGCGTTGTATCGGGAATCAAACATCGGGCAGTTCCTTCAGTTAAGGCACCGTTATCATGTACTTACTGTCATACCTTCCTCCGCTGTAGATCTGGCGTTTGCCTTTTCCGAGATCTATGCTGGATAGATCAAGGCGCCCGAACCAATTATGTCCTGCTGCCTCCGAACTCCAGAGGAACAACCGCTTAACTTTTATTGATAGGCAGTTCTCCAGAAGATCCTGTATCAATGCAGGTCTTGCTGTAGTAAACCCTTCCATAAGCAGGCAAACCTGCTCCAGATCGCTGTTGCTCCGTATAAGACGCATCTGCTCCATCATAGCGCGTTCCCTGCCGGACATGATTATTTTGAAACCGCTGCATTCGAGTTCAGTTGCTGATTTTTGTGGAACACGTTCAAACAACGACAGGCATCTGTGTTCTATATCAACATTCCATTGATGGCTACGGAACCATGCTGGCAGGCGCTCCTGAAAATCGCTTACGAGAAGGACTCTCTTCTGATGCCCCAGGGGGACGAAGTGAGACAGTCCCTGCAGCTCAAGAGCGGTATGCCCTCCTACATGAACTGTTTTATACAGTTGAGTCTGCAGAGCATATACTCCCCCCTGCCATTCAACTTGATCTCCCGGGCGGGTATATGCACCTGTTCCGAAGCGCTTCAACCATCCGGATCCCATGTGCCAGTTTGCCAGTTTGCTGGACACCCCAAGAAGGGTAAGCCATGACTGAGTCGCGATTGTGTTCTTTGGCCACTCCTGCAATACCTGGTTTATCTTTGATACGTTTTTACTAGTCATACTAGCTATTCACCAATATTCCCAAACTCTATGTAACCCTCAGTTTAATTTCATACTAATATATCTAGTAATACTAGATGTATGTCAAGTATTATAAACCACAGATGTTATTTCCGAATCCCCATCTCAATATACACTGTATATGGTTCATTTCACCTTCTGGCAGCTCACCAGATATGGATCATCTCCGATATCAATACTGCCCCCCAGACAACGCTATAACGCTAAATATGATCGAATATCTACTTTGGCCGAAACTCTACTCATGAATCGTATTCTGTCAACGTTATAGATGATTGATGAATACCATAAACCCCTTATATGATAATATATACATCCCTGATAACGGAATATTTAGAAAGATAACTCAAAGGAAAAGGTCCCGAACATTTCGGAACCCTTTCTTTTCGTAGTTTTTCTTCTCAACTCAACACTAATTAAATAGAGACTTTATCCTGCCGAAAGTTGCGGACTCAAGGGAAGCCGGTACATACTCCAGCACCAGCTCCGGACTAATCGTACCCTCCTTCGTTCTCATAGTAAAACCTGCATAGTTTGTATTGTCCAGAATTATTTGAAAGCCGTAGTTAGGATCGGTCCCATCCACAATATCCTGAACCCAATCCGTTACATCAATTTCCCACCAATCAAAGATTGACGGTGCGGTTATGTAAGTAAACTCATCAAAACCAGGTTTGTTATTCCAGGTTACAGTCGACTCGTCCCAGTCAGCGTCATTCGTGACAATATAGACATCATCCGTCGGAAAAGCACCGAATGACATAAAAACCATTAACCGTATAGTAGCGTTATTGATAGTCGCCCCGGAATAGGCGGACAGGTCGAATTTAATAAGAACAAATCGCCAATCCCCGGTTGAAATACAAGCGACCTGGAAATTTTGTTCCGTGCCTCTATTAAGATCTGGCACGTCCTGCCACACATCGGCGTCATCAGTCGGGTAGAGAGTATCCTGGTCAGCGATTGCAACGCTTGCGAATATGACCAGAATGAAAATTGACAAAACTGTTTTCTTCAACATGAAAACACCCCCAATAAGTGATAAGAGCAATAGGGAAGTAGATTACCCGTCATGCTCTAATTTACTCAAAAGCTGACTTTTCTTCTCCCAATTTCTCAATATCTTCCCTGAAACTGACCATAAAGATCGAAACACCTGCTGTCAAACATCATTGCTGGCAAACACACACTGGAGACTCAGTATCAGTATAATCCAGCTGAATTCCTGAACCGGACAGCTCTTTGCAGAGAACAATATCGAAAAAGGTTCTCGATTGTGCCTGCGGTACAGGCCGAGACCTTCTTATGTTCCGTGCTATGGGGCATGAGAAATCCTCCGTCATTCGCGCCCATCATCAATAATCGAGATCTAACCAGATTCTTCACCATGGAGTATTCGGGAGATGTTCAGACAGTAAACATCTTTGATTTCATCTAAATGAAAGACAGTTGATTGTACTCACTACCGCATCGAAAAGAGAAGTAAGAATCTGGACAGAGTGCAGACTGCGTTCCCTGGAAAGACGATGCCCCTGAAATAAAGGTTGGATAATAATTCACGAATCCGACTATATGGGAAGCGTGTACCTTCATACAGTGTTGCCGGGGCGTATTTGTCAGCAACGATGTTTGAGTGCTGGTATCTCAGGCCGTATGGTCGCTTTCAGGAGGGAATCGGAGGATTTATCGGGACGAATATGCTGTTTCAGGAAAACTGTCAGAACGGTTTATAATCAAGATTCCTATTGCTCGTTCTCAGCCAGCTTCAAGACATAGATGATCTGTTCTTCTGAAAACCTCTTCCTGCCCACCCCGATCTCCTTCGGAAAAGATGATCCCTAAACTTGAATATGTCCAGTTTTCGGGAGCAAGATCAGATGTTGTGCAAAACTAAAATGATTATTAGAATTAAATAACAAATGTTATACAACTTGAGAGTGACGAGTTCTCTTCTACTTCGCTCCTTTCTTCTTGGCAATATCCATTATAAGCTTGGAATGCATGATGGCAAGCTCAATCCATCTGTCTACCAGGTTTTTGAATCGTTTGTATGTG
>JAUWSQ010000002.1 GCA_030609965.1 Candidatus Fermentibacterota bacterium | reverse complement strand
TCAGCTCGACTCAATTCTTCCATCTCCATCATCAGGGACATCTCACGAGCAATGATGATGGGATTCCTGAAAGTCTTATTTGATTCACGTTTTATCTGATTAGATTGAGTTGTATCATACCATAGGATGGTTCGCTGGGAGACACTGCCGAGGCGCCACTAAAAAGAACGCCTCTACACCATAAGCGGGGGCACCTCTCCGAAATAGGCACATAGTGCACGTACTCTCGATCTATAATTCTCGAATTATCTGAAGCCATTTTAAGGATGCAGCCGGGTCGATTAGCATTCCGGATATACCGGGAATAATCCTAGACTGGGCTGTTCAGTTTGATTCAACTCCTAAGCATGGAGTTCTGACAGGAGATGCTATTTAGTACTTTACTTGTGTATATCGAGTTAGTATTGTTTATATTGAATTAAATATAAGGGGTGGAGCAATGAGAAATTTCTTTCTTACATTGATGGCAGTATCAGCAGCTTATGCCAACGTCGATATAATCAAGACAGACCAGGGACTCTGCGTCAGCTGGATCGTACCTTCAGGGCCGGTGGTGAAGAACCTGGACGAATCCTGCCAGATCCAGTTCAGTCCTCTCTATCAAAACGGTCATATCTCTATAGGGGATGGGCCCGACACAGGCGTCTCGAGCCTTGTTGTTGCTCTCTCCGACCAGTACGAGGTAGTACCGGATTCCCTGATCCTGCTTGATGCTCAATCCATGGCACGCCTTTCTTCTCGGGAAGTGATCTCTGACAGCATTCTTGAAGAACCCTATAATCCTATCCCCATTCGCATTATGAGCGTATCCAGGTACGACTACGGGATGAGGTATCTTCTTGCATGTGTCATGGGTGAATCCACCAGCTCCTGTACGTACACCTGGATTACCAACAGCACTATGATAAAAGACGGCGAGGATGTTGCTCTGATCGATCACAAGCAACATTATAAATACTACCCTCTCATCGACTACACAAGGTCTCCAAGGCCGTTCAATCTCATGGGCAGTTCCTTCATCGTCTACAGAACTTTCAACTGGCTCAGTGGTGAGTACTATCACTCCGTGGTATCCTTGTCTTACGACATGCCTATTGAAACCACAGATTCACTTCCGCCTCTCTTCAGTTACACTGTCTACAGTGAAACAAACTTAAGTTCGGACTGGGCCCGTGTAATTGCTGCAGGTTCAGATCTGGGAATTACCGTTGCTCTCTGGGGAGAGAGCGGGTTGGATAACGTCTATACATCCATCTTCATCGATGACGTCCAGCCTGCGAGTACCGAGGCTTTCCCCTTCTCCTATCCCAGAAACGAACCCTCCGCCATGTCCTGCCATCCCGATTATGACGGAATGCTTCTGGCCTGGGTCCAGGGTTCGGATCTCCGATGCAGGCACTTCGACGGTGAATGGAATGGCTACGACCACATAGTCCAGACCGGTCTGGGAACGGTTACGGATCAGAACATCGCAGTTTGCAGCGATGTTGACGGCTACTGGATAGCATGGCTGGAGAACGGCGCCTCCGAACCTGAGGTCCTGTTCGTGCCAAGGGATTCGGTAACCGGGATCTCAGGTGGCGGGATATCATCTGTAGAAATGACTCTGGACCTGTTCCCTAACCCATTCGGTGAGGTTCTGCATATTGCCCCTTCCGGATTCACAGGTAACTGCCGTATTTCCATTTACGATACAGCCGGCCGGATCGTAGAAAGTACAACTATGAGCAGTAACGTCTGGGATTGGGATGCAAGCTCCATTCCCACAGGTCTGTACAGCATTGTGGCTGAATCACCAGAAGGTACAATATCCCGGAGAGTAATGCACCTGGGACTGGACTGATTCCTACTCCTTCTTCATCCCTGACTCTGTTGGAATTACCAGTCGGTTCGCCTGCTTAGAGAGCAGAACACTGCTGGCTTTGGGCTTCTAAGAGAAGACCCATGGCCCTCACCTCCTGGAGTATTCTCTTCTTCTCCCCCTTTGGCAGCCTAAGAAGTTACAGCCACTGGTGAACTCTTGCTCTTGAGATACAATGTTTTCCTACGAAGAATGATGGGAAGTTGTATTCGGTGACGATGAGTGCGATGCTGAAGAGTTGATGGAGGGCGGCTTTATACGCAAGACAGAGCCTGTCTTTGTGACTATAGCCTTTCTGTTGGAAAAAAACTATTCTATTTAAGCAGTTAGTCAAATGGATAGGGAGGCACAGGTTTGGGAACAGATCCACATTTTTTTATGACAGTAAAAGATATCTTTAGCATCAATGATCGGGGAACTGTCGTCTCTGGTACCATCGAGAGTGGGATTATCGAGGTTGGCGATGAAGTTCATCTCAAGAGCGCGAACTCTACCAGGAAATTTGTGGTGTCCGGCATAGAGATTTCCAGAAAGGTGACGTTTAAAGCCAGTGAGGGTGATAATGTTGGCCTGCTGATCAGCTATTTGACCAAGGACGAGGTCCAGCCTGGCGATATCCTGACCTGCTAGGAAATGGATCCGGTTGAAGCTGGAAACCTATCTGGAATGGACTTCCCCTCGCTCCGGCCTGGTCAGTCGTACTCCAGCATGTAGATCTTGGCGTAGTCAAGCGGGGCGTAATCGTATGCGAGCATCCCGCCCTTGAAGCAGAATCGCAATCCTCTGACACCCTCCAGCTCCGGGATCGTCACAATCCTCAGAAGTGTCCCATGACTGTCGTAAACCTCGAAGGTCGGCGTAGATGTATAGCCCTGGCCAACCCATACATCGCCTTCGTCGTCGACGCTCAGCGTTACGATGGCAACGTGATAGGGGTTTATATCTTCCACCTCTTCACGGCGTACGGTTGTAGCACCCTCGTCGGTTCTACTGAGCCCTTCAGCGAGAACACCTTCGGCCAGCTCCTCGGGGGTCTTTGCGATCCGCTCCCATTCCTTCTCCGCTATCACCGTAACTGACCCGTCCGGCCCGAAGAGCTCCACGCAATAGGTACTGTCGGACCTCAATGCGAAGTAGACGGTGCCATCGGCATCGGACTCCCAGACGCAGTCGGCATTCTGAACGTTCACATTCATATCGTCACCCTCTCCCCGAACCTCGATGACAAGCGGATAGCTCCTGTATACAAGTTCGGGATCCATGCCTTCATCTGTGTAGCGCCCCAGGAAGCTTGTTCCGAAATAGCCTTCTCCACCCCTCTGCAGATCCATACAGCCACCCACGAAGGTGTTACCCGGTCCGGTCGTCAGCTCGACTGGTGCAACGGGGTTGAAACCGGCTATGCAGGACTCGTACGTAAAGCTCGAGTCGAAGAAAGATATTGTGTGTCCTCCGAAGTCGTTCACGACCAGACCACCGTCATGCAGGAAAGCGAATCCTGCGGGATACTGGAACTCCCCGGGACCTGATCCCTTGCGCCCGATCGTTCGGATAAGCTCACCTTCCGGGGAGAAAACACTTATTACAGCCTTCATCCCGTCCAGTGCGAAGATGTCACCCTGGTCACCTATCCTTACCTTCATGAGCGTCCCGAACTCCAGCGTGGAATCCCCGGTGAAGACACCGATAGTGTCGGTGATAACGAGAGCGAGAGTATCCATCATCACTTCATCAGAGGTTACTATCTCCCCTGCGGGTTGTTCACCACAGCTGCAGAACAACCAGGTGAATACAAATACAGTTACAAGAACAGTTACTTGTTTCATGACAGTCTCCTCTGCTGCTGAAAGATCATCTATTCAGACAGAATTCGTCAATCCGCCTCTGTTCAGATGTCATAATCTATTACTATTGAATATAATACAGGCGATCCTGATTTCAAACTTTCAACAGGCATTCCAGTATGTTAAGTGCTTCCTCTTCAATAAGCTTCAGCAAAAAGAAGATATGATTTTTCGCAGCAAAGCAGTAATTCTAGTCGAACAGGACCTTCACGTTCGCCCAGGTTTGATGTTCGATGGGGACTTCTGTGTCGTAATAAGTCCGGAACGCAAAGTCAAAAGTGGTGAAGGGTGTGAAGCCGGGATTGGCGAACACATGTCCGTTTGGATACGGGTTACCGGTGTCACCTGCGATTCCTAATGAAGCATTGCCCACGAAGACCAGATAGTAAGTGGTGCTCGGAGTGATCACAACGGCAGGCCAGAAAACATCGACCCACAGACCAGCGGTTCCTGTGGTGCTGGCCTCGACGAGCATGGTGCCGCCTGCGTTGGGCAGCGCATCCCAGAGCTGGATCGTTACATTATCGGAGGTGCCGATTCCCGTCTGCAACAGGATACCTGCACCCGAGATATTTGCATTCGTCTGCATGAACGACTGAGCAAGGTCTGTCTGGTTGAAAGCAGCCATGTAAGTCGGTCCATTGGGCTGATTCTGATCGATTTCATTGCTGAGCGAAAACGGCAGGGTTGTCTCGATCTGTTCGGATACGGATATAAAGACCGACAGGCTGGACCAGTTCCGCTCGGTGATGGTTGCAGTTGCCGGCAAGGCGGAAGCATCCGCACTCGCATGGGCCACCGGTGTTACAAAGATAGCAACAACCAGGGTCAATGCGGCAACTATATTGAAGACAGTCTTTGAATTCATATTGTTTACCTCCATTGTGATTACAAACCTTCAGAGTACATGTTCAACCAGAACGAGCCAGTAAAGAATTCTCCGGTTTACCGAAACAACTAATGATACTAATGTATCAGTACTACCTTTGAAGCGTCAAGTGGACAGTTATGGTGAAGAACTCTGATCTCATGCTTGTATTCTTTGTCCAGATAATTATATATATTTTTAATTGGAGATGAGTCAAGGAAACTAATGAGATAATATTCCCGAAGAATACTCTAAATGGAAAGAGGTTTCTCCAGTATGAGGTTAAAGAAAGATCGCCGCAAAAATCGTTCAGAAATACCAATGAAGGCTGTCAAAATACAGCTTGAACAAATTGCTCGTGAAGGAGGCTTCAAGGCAGCTCTGCTGACTACCGAAGATGGTTTTGCTGTGGTCAATATTGAATCTGAACTGGATCCCAGTTCACTGGCAGCGTTAGCTGGTTTCATCTGGACAATGAACATGAACGTCCTCGACCTGACGGGATTTGAGGGATTAGATCAAATAACCATGAGCGGACCATCAGGGGATTCTGTCATCTGCCAATCCTTTGAAGTTATGGATCAGCCTGTTGTCCTGATTGTTATAGCCAGCGTAGATTCACAGCATCGTAAGCTGACTGATCGCGCAGTGGATGGAATAAAGCGTATCCTGGTTTAGATACAGGAAGATGTCAAAGATTTAAGGAAAGAAATCGGAATAGAGCCCGGCCTGGATAATTTATGGGTTTTTCAACCCGGTTCTAAGCTTATTTCGTACTTCCCTCTTAATTCGTGCCGCGAGTACACCTTCATGAGCATGTAAAAATTCTTTTACTTCCCCGGGATTGTGAACAACCAGTTCCCGCAGAGCCCAGGAGAGGGCTTTTACGATTGTATCATTATGATCATTGATAAGCATCTCGCAAATTGCAAGTGTATTAGCGGCATCCCCCCTTCCCCCATGTGTTCTCACGTTCAATGCCACTGTGCTGACAAGCGCTGCACGTCTCCACCAGCGGTCATCCGACCGCGCCCAATCACGTATTGTACTTTCAGAGATCATTCCCTCAAGCCATGCTGGACCTGACAGCGTTCTGGAGAAGCAATCAACAGATGACCAATTGTTCATACCGCGCCCTAGAACTTCAAGACTTTTTCTGTCCAGAGATTTAAATGCACCGGGATGATTACGTATGAGTTCGTATGCAACCCATCGATGCTTACCCGAATTGGGTATCAAATTCGCTACCTCAAGAACAAACGATGCGCTTTCAGCACTTAACCTCTTTGAATAACTGCGGCGCAATTTCCTAATCGGTGCTGTACTCGAATTACTCATCGATTCAAGTTCTCTCGTGAATTCTGCAGCCAATTCAACTGGTTTCAAATAAGCAACCTCCTGAAAAGGGGACTAAGGCGGAATAACGTCATGATCGGGAGCCTTCAAAGCACTTTTCTTATTCGGTTTCCAGCAGGTTATCCACTGCGGAAAAGAGCATCTCTCTAATTTCAGGATTTGCTCCCACTTCGACGAAAGCTATTCTCCCCTCCTGATCGATAATGTACATGGTGGGAATACCGGTTACCTTGTAATCCTCTGCAACAGCATCACCCTCAAGAAGCAGCCCGTACGTGAATCCGCTTTCATCCATGAATAAAGCGGGATCACCGCTTTCCCAGACGTTCACGCCGTAAACATGAACCTGATCATGAGGGTAGTTTTCGAACAATGACTGTATCTCGGGCATTACGACAACGCAGGGGCTGCACCATGTTGCCCAGAAATCCAGCACAACGATACTCCCTATCATATCTTCGAGGGATACCGTATTCCCGTCACGGTCGGTAAGTGTCCAGAGGGGGGCATCGGTGCCAATTGCAAGAAATGCTAAATAGAGTTCTACAGTAGTACCCTCAGTGGGTACAATTGTAAAAACAGCGTCGGTTATTTCAGGTGATATATCCAGATCGTAGACTTCCAGAATCCTGGATACTCCGTTACCATCGCCATCTATCATCAAACGCTCCACACGCCTGGGGATATTATCCTCCAGTCCAAGGGACCACCTGGCTCTCTGGCCTCCTGTATAGGTTACAAGGTAGGTCTCACATGCGACTGTACCGACAGTATCAGGGCCTTCATACACTGACTGGGAAGCTATTTCATCAGCGAAGGGATCATCGAGGAAGTACTCGTTCATCACCGCGTAAACTCCGGGTCCCAGGAGGTTAGATCCTCCATCTTCCAGGGAGCCCTTTTCAAGAATATTCTCATCGGGATTGTAAGCGTAGACCGAATCGAACCCGGATACCATGAACATTGAAAGTTCGGCTGCTATACCGTCATGAGGTGTTGAATCCTGTCCCATTTCAATTCTGAGCAGAGGTGTTCCTGTTTCAGCAGAAATTCTACCTGTCATATTTCCCGTCAGCTCAGGTGAACCCGAAGATGGGCTCATGTATATCCTGAATCTGTACGAGCAGCTGCTGAAGGACTCCGAAGCACTGTCAGCAAGAATGAATGCTGTGTTTTCCGCAACCTCTGTTGTGTCCTGCGCAGCATGCGGCTCTTCAGAGGTACGACCGCATGCACCAATTAATCCAGCAGCGGCTAGCGCAAAAATAAGCGCGATTAATATTCTTCTGTTCATTTGGCACTCCTTGCATCTGTGAGAATCAACTCTGATTATGGAGAAACGATATCTGTAATATCAACTCAGGCTTACAGTGAATCCGGATACTTCCAGTGTTCTGAAAAATCATCCGTGTAATTCTCAGGGAGGAATTCACCAGTTTCCGGAAGCTGGAAATACTTACTGCTGTATTCTTTCATTTTTATCTTTTCCAGAACTTCAAGCAGGCGGTCAACGTCTTCATGATTACTGTAGCATCCGAAACTCATCCTGACCATACCGGGCATTCCTGATTTGTCGCCATTCTTGAACTGGTTCCTCCATTTTTGTATCTCGGAATCTTCCAGATGCAGAAGGTCAACTACATATGGATGAGCACAGAAGCAGCCGTTTCGCACACCTACACCAAATTCATAACCTGCAATTGCAGCGAGAAGGGCATGATCAATACCCTGGAGATTAAAGGGAATAACCCCAACTTTCTCCGAAGCCTTCATCGGGTCCGTCTCGCCGTATACGGTGACTCCCTCAATTGCTCCGAGCTTTTCAAGCGCGTATGCGGTCAGTTCCCGCTCATGCTCCGCTACATGATCCAATCCCTTTTTCATAAGTGTTTCCGCAGCTATTGCCATGGCGATCGCTCCCATTACATTGGGACTTCCTGCCTCATCCCTGTCCGGCATTCCGGCCCAGTAGACTTCATCGGGAGTAACCATATGAACCGTGCCTCCACCGCAGTAATCGGGGGCACTGCTCAGAAATTCGGATTTTGGGCCAATAAGGGCACCCGTTCCGTATGGAGCGTACATCTTATGCCCTGCTATTGCAATGAAATCAAGATGGCCCGGGTCGTCATCCGGTCTCATATCTATTTTTCTGTGCGGGGCAAGCTGGGCGGCATCTATCATGATTCTTGAGCCGACTGCATGAACTTTCTCGGCAATTTGATGTATCTGCTGAATATATCCTGTAACGTTGGAGGCACCCGTTACTGAAACAAGGGCTATTTTCCCTTTGTATTCATGCAGAAGTGAATCGAAATGCTCCTCATCGAACCGGCCGTCTGAAGTTGCCCGCACATAGACAGTTCTGTGGTTGTACCTCCAAGGAAGATCATTTGAATGATGTTCCATTCGAGTGGTTATAACAACGTGATCCTTCGGGGCCTTAAGCCGGTGAGCGAGTTTGTTGATGGCTTCGGTGGCGTTCTTCACGAAAATAACCGTATTAATGCTGAGATCAGCCCCGACGAACTCTGCTATTACAGTATGAGCCCTGTCGTATGCTTCAGTACACAATCTTGATTTGAAACCGGTTCCCCTGTGAACGCTGGAATAATACGGCGCCAGCGCATTGATCCCGTCTACAACATTTTTCAGGGGCGGCGTACTGGCTGCATTATCCAGATTGACATAACGAACCATCGTTCCATCAAGAAGGGGTACTTTTCTATTAATTCCATAGATGCAATCACGCATTATTTCTCCATTTTCTATAATATGAAAAGCCAAACAGTCAGAGAATTATAATCCTTCCGCATTTATTCCGTTACATCAATATGGTACAGTGTCATGTCATCATTGTTGCTTACCCAGAGGTGACCGTCATCATCAATTGTCATGCCTGTAGCGGATGAAATGATGCTGTTACTTATCTCTTGTACTGTATTTCCGGATGAATCACAACAGCGAACGGGAATCCCGGAATCGTCTGATGCTACCCAGATGCGTCCTGTGGAATCACGAGCGATATCCCAGGTTCTGCTGTTTCCTCCAAATGGAGTGCTGCTCGTTCGGCCGGATATACCCGGAAGTGAATAACGATAGGTTCTGTTCTGGGATCTTGAAGAGACATAGAGATAATCCATATGTGCTGCCAGTCCCGTCACCGACGAGACAGGGTTACCTCAACCCCCGCACATACTCACCGACCCAAGGTACGAGCCGGAGGGGGAATAGGAATAGATGTACCCATTGTTTGAGTGATTCCAGAGCCCCAGAAAAATCCGATTGTGCTCTTCACTGAATGCAAGCCCGGTTGCAGAGAATGATGAAGGAGTGCCGCATTTGAAAGAACCGATGATTTCTCCACTGGTAGTATTTATTCGGAAGATCGTATCGTTTTCCGCGTCCACTGCCCATAGATCCCCCTCTCCCCATGCAAGCCCGGTAATGTTCGTACCGGGAGATTCAATGGTTTCCAGAACTACGATAGATTCCATGTTAGAGTTGTCCGAGTTCGAGTTACTCAGGCAGGCTGAGGAAATAAGAACAGCGGCAAAAAGCAATATTCCTGGTATTTTCATAGTTTTCTCCGACATCGCAGTTAGTTCTATCTGACGTTTCCTGAACAGTACATTTCAAATGATATATTGAAATCAGTGATGTATAATGTATATTAGTTGTTGCTTACTGTAAATGCCGTTCATTTCTTTTAACCCTGGAGTGCATTGATCATTATCAGCCTGACAGATTCATAAAATATCTGTTTGAAAGAAACTTAAAGACCGGATTGGATAAGTATGCCTGATGAATTGAAAACCAGAAACGAAATCCCTGCTTTCGCGACATGGAACGTTGAATCTATCTACGCTACAGATGATGACTGGGAAAAGGACTTCGACAAGACGGCAGCCTTCATGGAGAGTATGAAGAAATGGACCGGCAGGCTCGCAAACGGCCCCGGAACACTTCAATCCTCTATCGAAGAGCTACTGTCACAGCACAGACTTCTTGAAAAACTCTTCACTTACGCCAGTATGAAGGGAGATGAAGACCTCGGAAACTCCCTGTACAGTGGAATGCTTTCCAGAATCAGAAGCAGGTTCGTTGAATTCAACGCTGCTCACTCTTTCTTAATACCTGAACTCCTTGCCATACCTGAGGATACCATTAATTCATGGCTGGAAAAATTGGAACTTGAGCCATACAGAACATGGCTTCAGGATATTCTAAGGTTCCGTTCGCACATCCTTTCGGAGAAAGAGGAGGTGCTTCTTGCAAATACAAGCGAGATAATAAGCGGTTTCAGCTCTGCCTTCGGAAAACTCAGCAACGTTGACATGCCTGCAAGGTTACCGGAGATCGAGGATGAGAATGGAAACAGTGTTAAGCTTACCAGCGGCAAATTCAGCGCATTCCTTCAGAAGAAGGACAGAAGAGTCAGAAAGGATGCCTTCCTTGGTTTCTACGGCGAAGTGAAAGGAAATGTAGCAACCAAAGCAGCTCTTCTGGAGGGACAGGTTAAATCTGATATCTTCAGGGCGAGAATGAGGAACTATAATTCGGCACTTGAAGCCTCTCTTTTCAATGACATAGTCAGTGTTTCAGTATACGATTCCCTGATAAAATCCGTCCATGACAACCTGCCGGTACTCCACAGGTACTTCCAGTTCCGCAAGAATGCACTGGATCTTGATTCAGCACACATGTACGATGTCAACGTTCCCATTGTGCCTGAATCCAAAGCCGATTACACGTGGGATGAGGCAGTAAACCTGACGCTTGAAGCCGTAGCTCCCCTCGGCAGAGATTATGTTGATGCCCTGGCCATGGGTTTTGAAAACAGGTGGGTAGACAGATACGAGAACCAGGGTAAGAGATCTGGTGCCTACTCGGGTGGATGTTACGATTCGCATCCATACATACTCCACAACTTCAACGGTACTCTCAGGAGTGTGTTCACTCTGGCTCATGAAGCCGGGCATTCCATGCACAGCCTTCTCTCGAGGATATCACAGCCGTATCACATGTCCGAATACAAGATCATCGTAGCCGAAGTTGCTTCAACTACAAATGAGATGCTCCTTATTGATCTTCTGCTCAAGAGAATGGATGACAAACAGGATAAAGCCTACCTTCTTGATCACCTTCTCGGTACATTCAAATCCACACTGGTAAGACAGACCATGTTCGCAGAATTCGAGAAAATGATCCACGAACATGTTGAGTCGGGCAACCCGCTTACGCCGGACTACCTTAACAGTTCTTACTACGATCTGACGAAGCTGTATCACGGAGATTCCTTTGCTTGGGACGATGAAGATGATTTCATTGCTACTGAATGGTCCAGAATTCCTCACTTCTACTACAACTTCTACGTATATAAATACGCAACCGGTCTATCCTCAGCTATTGATATATCCTCCAGAATTCTCTCCGGTGAACCCGGTGCAATCGATAGTTTCATTGCATTCCTCAAGGGCGGCTCATCAAGACCGCCTCTTGAACTTCTCAAAGGAGCAGGTGTGGATCTTACGACTCCCGAACCCGTGAATTTAGCCCTTAAGAAAATGGAGAATACACTTGAGGAGTTGGAAAAGATAATATAGTATTTAGCAGAATCGGTGCGGCGGAACGATTACTTCCGCCGCCTCCCGACCACAGCCTATGCTGTTTTCTTTCGAGTCGAATCAACCTGGCGGATTAGAATCTTGAAGCACAGAATAACAGACAAGTTATTAAAGACAGTACCTGAACCTCTCATTCCTTCGCGACCCGATTTAATTGCAATGTATCAAAGATGCTGGCAGATCGGTTTGAGCAAAACGGAGAAGGGCACGCCGGAAAACGGATTTGTTGAACAATACATTGATGCTGCATTTGATAAACGTATTTTCCAATGGGATACATGCTTTTCTGTCGCCTGGGCTAAATATTCCCAGGGAGCACTGCCGAGTATAGTCAGTCTGGATAATTTCTACCGCAAGCAGCATGAAGATGGAGCTATTGCCGGTGTGATACGTAAATCAGACGGAACGGATGATCAGGACACAGGTACCAGCTGGTTCACGCGCAACAATCTTTTCTCATGGATTGAATACGAGTACTATTGCCATACAGGTGATGCCTCTCGTATTCCAGCCATACTGCCAATTCTGAAAAAGTATTCTGACTGGATACGACAGAACCGTCGCCATTCTAACGGGCACTACTGGTGGTCAGGATGGGGAAGCGGCATGGATAACTCACCACGAAGTATTTCTGACAAGCCTTACCCGCCTTACAGCTGGATCGATTACGACGCGATTGAAGCTCTATCTGCTTACTATTTAATAAAATTGGCTCGAATTGCAGGTGATACGGCAACCGGGCAGGCATTCAAGGCTCAATACAATGAACTCAAACGGTTGATAAACTCAACCATGTGGTGTGAAGAGGATGGTATATTCTGGGATCTGGATAAAGATGATTCGTACCTGAAAGTTAAAACCATAGCTTCGTTCTGGCCTCTCTGGGCACGTATTACTGATAATCATCAGGTCGAAAAATCAGTATCTCACCTTAATGATCCACATTCGTTCAATCGGAAACACCGGGTACCGACTCTATCCGCCGACCATCCGGAATACGAAAATACCGGTCACTACTGGCTGGGCAGCGTATGGGCGCCTACCAATCACATGATTGTGAAAGGATTATCAGCAAATAACCGTCATCAACTGGCCAGAGAAATCGTCTGTAATCATCTGGACAATATTTCGGCAGTCTTCAGGGATACCGGCACTGTCTGGGAAAGTTACTCTCCTGAAACCGCAGAACCAGGCGACCTTGCTAAACCTGATTTCGTAGGCTGGTCGGCTGTCGGTCCGATTGCCCAGCTGATTGAGAACTATATCGGCATTACACTTGATGTTCCTGCAAATACCATTCACTGGAATCTTCTTTCTTTGGAGGAAATGGGAGTCCGAAACATAATATTTGGTGATTCGCCTGTTGACATCGTCTGCAATCGGAGAAATACGATCGAAGATCCTGTTTACATCACTATAGAAACAGCAAAGTCATTCTATCTTGAAATTAATAACGGGAAGAAAACTGAAACCAGGACAATAGAAACAGGAAAACGAAAATATAGAATATGACCATGATATATAGATAGAATCTATAAATAAACTATACATAATGCTCAAATGCAAGACCTGGCCCCGTTTCAAATATTCTCCGGAGTATACCGGGAAAGATTGTGAATTGACTGTAGTGCCTTCAGTGTCCAGAATGAAAGCCTGAGGGGTATCGGATTGTCTGTAACACCCTTTTCGTACAGTAATCCGTATGCTTGGAACGAATGGGCTGCTTTGTGAGCAGGTCATGGGATTGTGGAAAATCCAACGGGTTCTTTCAGTCGACGAACAGTTCCAGGGCGGCTTCCAGTTCTTCGGTATTGACCCAGGTATCGAAGCATGGACCGTTGCGCCATTCGTTAAGAACGCCCACCGTTGTTATGGGATGCACATCAAGAATTCCCAGTGAAAGATCAACCGGGCAGGCCACAGCGACAATGAGTGAGGGAGCGGTCTTCTCTACTATCCTTCTGGCGGAGGTTCCACCCGAAGCTATAGCGAAGTGAGTACCGAACCTGTCTTTTATTTCAAGAAGGCTCCCGACAGGACATTTACCGCATCTTTCGCAGGAATCGGGATCGAACGTAAGCCTGATGAGGCATTCGTGATTCTGAAGGCAATGAGGTACAAGGATCAGAACTTCATCGGAACTGAATTTCCTGCCAGCTTCAGAAAGAGCTTTGCGGTTGTTCATGGACACGACCATTTTCTCCGGTGTATGGTGGGGTAATGTGTGAACCGACTGCAGTATTTTCAGTGTCCAGAATGAAAGCCTGAGTGGTATCGGATTGCCTGCTGCCCCCTTCACGAAGAGTAATCCGTAAAACTGAAACAGAGCGATTGTAAGCAGCGCCGCTGCCATTGAAAGTGCAAATCCAACGCTTGCGACCAGGAGCAGAAGGAGTACGATCAGTGCAGGAGCGATGGAAAACAGCAGAAGGCCGATATGAAAAAGCAGTGAGGCTTTCTTAAGTTTTTCCAAGTATATCACCGGTTTTCATCTTTGCGCCTCTGAGGAATTCAGCTGTGCTCATGACGCTTCTGGAAGCCGGCTGGATTTCAAGAATCTCCAGAGACTCCTCTCCCCCGCATCCCACGTAAAGCAGACCTGCCTTGAGAACTACCTCACCGGGTTCCGCTTTGCAGAGTGATACACGCGCAGCAGAAACTTTCAGAAGTTTTCCAGAGTACAGTGTTCTTGCCCCCGGAGATGGCTGAAAAGCCCTTACCTTCCGCTCAAGGTACCGGGCAGTTCTGTTCCAGTCCAGCCAGGTCTCATCCGTTGTTATCTTATCGGCATAAAGAGCCTCCTCCGGCTGACTCTCCGGAACCAGCTGTCCGCTGGAATAACCTTCAATAACATCGATAAGGTTGTCTGCAGCTTTAATTGAGAGTCTCTCCTGCAATGAGCCGGTGGTGTCCGAGGGGAGTATTCTCTCATGAATTGCGGCTAAAACAGGTCCTGTATCCCATCCGCAGTCCGTAAGCATGAAAGACACCCCTGTCTCCTCCCTGCCATCGAGCAAAGCCCTTGTGATCGGGGCGGCTCCCCTGTATTCGGGCAGGATGGATGGATGAACGTTGACCACACCCATTTGCGGGATCTCCAGAAGTTTCTTCGGAAGCCAGGCACCGTAAGCTGCAGAAATAATCAGCTCCGGTTTGAGGGACTTGAGGGTATCAATGAACTCTCCAGTGAGTTTATCCGGCTGATGAATTTCAAGCCGATTCTTCAGCGAATACTCAGCTACGGGAGGCTGGCGCAGCTTCTTACCGCGACCGGCTGGTCTGGCCGGCCTGGAAACAACACACAAGAGATTATTTTCCGATTCGAGAAGTACCCTAAGGCATGGCAAAGCAAAGACCGAAGTACCCATAAAGATGACTCTCATCAGAGAATCCTGCTGTCAGGACCGTATTCCCTCTTTATGTCGAAAAGATGTTTTTTAACGAGCCGTTTTCTTAAAGGACTGAGCCGGTCTACGAAGAGAATCCCATCCAGATGGTCATTTTCATGCTGAACTGCCCTTGCGGAATAATCATCGAGATCAAGAGTGAACCGCTCGCCAGCAAGATCGTACGCGGTAACGGACGCGCTGAAAGGTCTCCTGACGTACTCGAATACACCCGGGATACTGAGGCACCCTTCCTCATCCTTGTGCAGAGGTCCTGATGTTGTAATTTCGGGGTTTACGAATATTGAATGACCGCTCAGTTTGAGTTCCTCGGAGTTGAGTATGAACAGTCTTACATTCTCCCCGGCCTGCGGAGCTGCAAGTCCAAGTCCATTTTCAAATCTCAGTATCTCCAGCATATCCGAAAAAAGGGAATGAAGAGACTCCAGCTCCGATGAGATATCAATTATTCTCGAACTGTTTCTCAGTATTGCAGAACCGTAATACTGAAGTTTTCTTGATGACATGGCCAACCTTTACATCCCTGTAAAACTCTTTCGTTTATTTGCAGGCAGGTCCGCACTCGGTCTGGTTCTGGCTTTCGATCTGCAGGGAGTTCCTGTCAACATCAATCTTTACTCCGTCGGCAATTTTAACCGTAACTACGTCATCACCCTTGATGTTCGTGATAATACCGTGTATTCCACCGCTTGTTACAACTTTGTCGTCCCGCTGGAGTGCGCTCCGCATTTGCTTCAGCATCTTGGACTGCTTCTGCTGAGGACGGATCATCAGAAAATAGAATATCGCTATAATGGCTATCATCGGGAGGAAACTCATTATCCCTCCACCGCCCATGCATGTCTGAGAAGCCGCTTCCTCAGCTGGAGCACCTGTTTCAGTGACTGTGGTGGTGGTTTCTATTACCTCACCGGCTGCCGGCGCAGCGCCCGTTCTGGATTCACTCTGGGCGAACGCGATACCGGACAGAATTATCAGAATTATCAGCATTTTCTTCATTTTATCTCCCTGTCATGATCGAGGTTTTGGAATACCGGACTTCATACCTATCCAGCTTCCCGCAGCACCGGAGGAAGCTCCTAGAATCAGAACCAGCATTATCCATTTACCGGGCAGGAACTCATGGGGTACACTGGATGAAAGCATCCAGGATACAGCCATAGTCAATAGAAGGCTGCCTGCGGCCCCGGTTACACCAGTTAGCAGTCCTTCACCGAGGAAAGGTACTCTTACGAACCATCCCGGTGCCCCTACTATACTCATTATCTGTACGGTCAGTGCCCTTCTCGCAACTGCAAGTCTGACGGTATTCGCCACTACAAGCGAAAGACTCAGGGCCAGAACAAGTCCGGCGAGTATAACCAGTTTTTCAAGAATATCAACCGCCCTTGTCAGGCCTGGCAGATACTCCTTACCGTAGACTATATCCTCCACACCGTCCATTCCCGATATGGTTCTGGCCAGACCACCGACTTTCTCTGAATTCCTGTAATCGGGATGTAGTGATATCTGGATAGACGCCGGAAGATGAAACTGGGGACCCAGGAGAGTCAGAAGATCGGCCTGTTCGGGCAGGTCCGCTCTGAAAACGGCTTCAGCTTCCTCCGGAGATACGTAATAAACCGATCTTACACCTTCCATACCGGAAATAATATCTGCGAGAATGACCGATTCAACTTCGGTGATATTGTCCCTCAGGAAAACTTCAATACCAACATTCTCCTGCTCATCCTTCAGAGCTGTCCCCAGATTCCATGATATGATCAGAAAAATATCGAACACCATGAAAGAGAGGCTGACCATTAGGAGAGTTATCAGAAACGAACCAAGTTTTCTTCTGATATTAAGCAGACCTTCACTGATTGCATTCTTTAAAAGATGGATCATAATTGTCTGTATCCGTCCCAGATACTGGGATTCACCAGATGTCCCCGATCCAGATAGATGAATCTTGCCGTTCCTGCCGGAACCTGTCGTGGATCATGTGTAGCCAGAATAACTGTCGTTCCTGATCTGTTGATCTCAATCAGGAGATCAATCACCATTCGTGAGACTTCAGGGTCCAGGTTACCGGTAGGTTCATCGGCAAGTAGAATGACAGGATGAGCAACCATTGCCCTTGCAATGGCCACTCTCTGCTGTTCTCCTCCTGAAAGTTCATGGGGGTAGGAACCTCTCCTATGGTTGAGTTCCATCTCCGCGAGAAGTGAAAATACTCTTCTTCTTATGGCCTTCGGGGAGGTTCCGGCAACCTGAAGAGGCAGGGCAACGTTATCGAATACAGTTCTTTCCGGAAGAAGGCGGAAATCCTGGAATACAATACCCAGCTTACGCCTGAGATAGTGCAGATCACTTTTTCTTATCCTGTCCGACCTGTATCCCGCAACTTCAACTGTACCTATGCTTGGCAGGTCACCCATCCAGATGTGCCTGAAGAGGGTGGTTTTGCCAGCACCGCTGGGTCCTGAAATCACAAGAAATTCCCCACGCTGGACCTGAAGGTTAATGTTCTCGAGGGCAGGCCAGTCATTGTAGAATCTGCTGACATTTCCGAAGGAGATTAACATTACACCTCCATTTCGACTATTCTGCAGTAATCCTGCCGATCCTTTCTGGAAACCTGCTTATCCGGTGGGACTGAAAGCACTTCAACTGTCAGCCTTGAGCCATCAGGTTTCACGATTTCAAGCAGATCGCCATTCTGAACAGAAAGAGATGACTTCACTGCCTTTTCATCAATGGATACAAAGCCAGCTTTGCAGGCCTTACCGGCAACCGACCGGGTTTTGAAAATGCCCATCAGCTTAAGGTAAACATCAATTCGCACTGGCACCATCATTTTCCAGGAAGTATGTCACAGGTAATACATAGCGAAGGGAATCGACCAGGGTATTGTATGTATCCTGGTAAATAACCTGCTGAACAAGCCCGTTCTGCTCCGTCTCGGTATATGAGTTCCAGTCGATTTCCCCGGAATCTTCCTGGAGCCTGATAATAGCAATGGCTCTGGAGTTCTCCAGGATGACAGGTTCGGAACATGAGCCGACCGGAAGCCCCTGCGCCGCAACAGCTATTTCATACTTCCATAGTTTCAGAGGTACCATCCCCAAATCACCACCTCCGTCGGAACTTGACATGTCCAGGCTGTAAATTCTGGCGGCATCCTCGAATGATAATAGTGAATTGCGGATATCACTGAGTATACTCTCCGCATCCGCTATAGTGCGCTCGATATCTGAAGGATCTACAGGAACAACCCTGAGTATATGGCTGGCTTCTATAGTACCGTCTTCGTTTCTGTTGTCCAGTCTGATCAGGTGTATACCGAAAGGAGTCACGACCGGCTCGCTTATTTCACCTGTTTCAAGAGCAAATGCAGCATCCTCAAAGGAATAAGTCATCTCTCCGGGACCGAAGGATCCCAGATATCCCCCGTTAATGGCGGAGCCGTCATCCGAATACTCCTTCGCAAGTTCTTCAAAAGATTCGCCGGATAGTATTCTCTCCCGTAATCTATACATTTCTTCCAGGGCTTCATCGAAATCAGAGCCGGCAGGGAGAATGGGAAGATGTATCCATCCAATATGCCTCGGCATTATTATATCCTCAACAAGTCCAGCGTTTGCAATCAGATACGCCTCCGAGCTCAGGGGCATATCCAGCATGGCGGCCTGAACCTTCCTGAAGACGAATATTTGTGCGGCCTGATTATCAGCCAGTACTTCGGAGATATACTCCAAATCCACATCAAACCCCGGTGGACTGAGTTCCAGATGTTCTTCCACAAGAGCCAGGATCTCTTCATCGGTCGGGTAGAGTCCGGCACTGATCGCTGCATTGATAATCAGGCGTGTATCAATCAGTTCGTCAAGCGCATCATAGTACTCAGGGGTTTGCGAATCTACTTCGTAGCTGCCGTCAGGATCCAGACCCATCTGAAGAAGGACTTCCTCAACCTCCGAATGCAGGATGGGACTGTTGCCGACAACAGCCATTATCTTCTCCAGGGGAATGAACACTGTCAGAAGGATCGAAACAAGCAGTGCAGTCATTCTGCCTCTCTTCCGTATGTACTGTCAATATCACCAGCAGATTGTCCGGTGTTGTGAATAAGTGCGGGATCTAAATACACTTCTCTGGTCGATGCGGCTATTTCAAGAAGGCTGTCCCTGGCCGCATTCATTCTCTCTCTGTAGATATCATCGGCAAGGCTCCTCACAACCCGGGATGTATCGCAAAGTGGTCTGATCTCGTCCACAAGAAATATGTGCCATCCGTATGAAGTATCTACGACATCTCCCAGCCCTTCAATAAGCGCTTGCTCTCTTGGCACTCCATACATAATGAGTTCACCTGCTGTCATAAAACCGAGATCACCTCCGATACCGGCTTTCTGCCCGATGGAAAGCCTTTCGGCAGTTATCTGAAAATTTTCACCCCATGATAATCTTTCATGAATGGAATCAGCAGATGATTCAGCGGAGACCAGTATCTGGTAGAAGTGCCGCTCGACCATGTAGGCGAGGCTGTCCGTTCTCATGAAGCGGAACACTTCTGAGCTGTCGGGAAAGGGTATCCCTCTGTATACACTCGAAAGCAGTTCATCCCTCAGGTATATCTGCCTTGCCCTGTCCTGCAGAAGTCTGCTCTTTCTGACATTCTCCAGACCCCGCTCAACAGCCAATGCGGCCAGCAATTCATCCTTGATCCATTCTTCAAGGAGTGAAGGATCGATCCCTACGATTGCCATGTCTTCCAGATAGATAACAGAGCTGTCCACTCTCGCTGCTATAAGGTGATCTTCCGCTCTGCTGCTGCTATCAAGCAGCTCAATTGAGTCAACCGAAGCTATCCTCCTGTTTATAACAATAACAACAGCAGCTGTTACTGTAATTGAAACAGCAGCAAGTATCCAGACCGCCCAGATCAGGTGCTTTTTTGAATTAAAGATGCTCTAATAACCTTTCCGGATAGAGCACAATATCGTAGTCTACCTCAAGGATATCGAGTTCAGCCATGATGGCCTCCTCCTGCATAACCTGCGTAAGCTCTATGGTAACCACTTCCTGAATCTCTTCAACTGACGGTTCGGGGGAGAGAAGCTGAGTTTCAATAACTTCAATGATATGGAAACCGGCACCGGTTTCAACCACACTGCTTACTTCCCCATCTTCAAGCCTGAAGGCAGCTTCATCAAAGGACATGTAACCCGACTGCCCCCGAGTAATCCATCCAATGTCTCCACCATTCTCACCGCTGGGGCCTATGGAATATTCCTGAGCGAGAGCTGCAAAATCCGAATCGGCATGAACCCTTGCATGAAGTGAATTCGCAAGGTTCTCGTCCTGTACGATGATATGTCTTACGTGGGCACTATTTCTGTAAGTATTGAGCCAGACATCAGCGTAGTTCTCGATCTCAAGCTGCGATGGCTGCATCCCCTCGACTATGTTCGTCATGAATGCCTCGAGAAGTATCTGCCTTCTGGTCTGCTCGAGAATTTCCTGAACTGCAGGATCTGAATCAAGGCCGCTGTTCTCGGCTGCCTGAACCATTATTTCCTCTCTGACCCAGGACTGCAGTACCTCGATTGCACCAGCTTCGGAGGATATACCGAGATACTGAACGTTCTCCTCTCCTCCGATCATGTACAGGATATCATCCCATGTTAACGTAACATTGTCGACGCTGGCAATAACATCAGCAGACGCTGCTGCTGTAATAAACAGTATTAAAGCTAAGTACGCAATGATTTTCATTTCTCCTCCATGTTTCAAAGTTTCTCAAATAAGTAAAATATCCATGATTAACAGCTGGAATCCCACATATCAGTTTTCTTCACAGCTAAACCGTCAATCTCTATTCTGCTGCTGTCCCAGAGTTCCAGAAGATAGCTTTGAGCTGCAGCGCAAGATGGAAATATAAAGGATGCCGCACATGTTTAACCACTGTCGACCGGATTCTGATACCAATTATACCGGACTGAAGAATCGAAGGAGACTGAGCGTCCTCTTCACCTTTTCACTGTCGGAGAGACCCTTCAGCTTAACACTTACTACTATTCGTCCAGTTTTCTCCACAGTGACTGAAACCTTCACGCTGTCCGGTGAAGATCTTGATACTTCCGTACCGGGACTGAACACCATCCGTGCGAGTGGACCGCTTATGACAACCTCTTCAATACCTGCATTTCGGGCCAGATATCCTATCCTTGCCCTCTGCGCACAGTTAAGTACCGATTCCTCCGGTTCACCGAACCTGTCAGAAAGGTAATCTATCCATTCGTCTATATCACTTTCACAGGAGGCTCTCCATACATTGCGATAGATCCTGACTCTCTCCGTCACATCAGGCACATAAGATGGAGGAATAAATGAATCTCCGGGAATTTCAACCCTGACATCACTATCCGATCCGGTATCAATTCCCTTGAGACGTCTGGCTTCCTGTTTAATCAGATCCTCAAAGAGCGCATACCCTATTGAGATCATCTGACCATGCTGAGATGCTCCAAGAAGCTCGCCGGCACCCCTTATCTCGAGATCCCGCATGGCTATGTTCCATCCCGAGCCGAGCTCGGTGAATCTGCGTATGGCATCAATACGATTCCCGGCTTCGGGTTTCAGCTTTCTCCTCTCCGGTACGATCAGATAGCAGTAAGCCTGGTGATGGCTCCTTCCCACCCTTCCTCTCAACTGATAAAGGTCAGCAAGGCCGAACATGTGGGCATTATCTATAATTATGGTGTTAACACGGGGAAGATCCAGGCCGGATTCTATGATGGATGTACACAGCAGAATATCGTATTGACCCTCCATAAAGGCATGCATCACGTTCTCGAGCTTCCTCGGATTCAGCTGACCATGCCCTACCGCTATCCTCACCTCAGGTAACAGGGAATTAAGCTTCTCTCGTACGCTCTCAATGGACTGTATCCTGTTATGCACGAAGAAAACCTGTCCATCCCTCTCGAGCTCCCTGAGAATGGCTTTAGCGATTATTCTTGCATTGAACCCAACAAGCTCTGTGTGAATAGGATACCTGTCTCTCGGAGGAGATGCGATTATCGAGATATCCCGAAAGCCCGATAAGGACATATGAAGGGTTCTGGGAATGGGGGTTGCCGACATAGCCAGCGTATCAACACCCTTCATCAATTCCCTGAGGTACTCCTTCTGTCTGACTCCGAAACGGTGCTCTTCATCAACCACAAGCAGACCGAGCCTGTTGAAACGGATATCCTTCTGCAGAAGCCGGTGGGTTCCAATAACAATATCGACATCACCCACTGCCAGTTTTTCTATTGTCTTTCTCTGTTCCTCCCTTGTTCGAAACCTGCTGAGCATCTCTACCTTTACCGGGAATTCCGCCAGCCGGTCCCTGAAAGTGAAGTAATGCTGTTCAGCCAGGACGGTGGTTGGAACCAGTACAGCAGCCTGAAAACCGGAATCAACCGCACGGTACACCGCCCTTATAGCCACTTCAGTTTTACCATAACCGACATCACCGCAAACCAGCCTGTCCATTGGAGTGTCCCTCTGAAAGTCCTGCATTACCTTCTGTATTGTCTTCCTCTGATCTGGAGTCTCTTCGTAGGGAAAGCTGCTCTCAAGCGCTGCAACATGATGACCTGGAAGTTCCAGTGGCTTTCTTTTCATGGCTTTTCTTTCCGCATACAGTGCTGCAAGCCTCCCGGCAATTGCTTTTGCTTTCCTTCTTGCGCTCGAGACCCGCTTGCTCCAGGATACGCTGCCTATCTTATCGAGCTTTGGCTGGATCTTTTCAGGAGCCATGAATTTCTGCACGGAGCTGATCTCGTCAATCGGGACAAGAAGTCTGTCACCATCTCTGTAATCAATTGCAAGACAATCCAGTACTGTGCCTGATGTTTCGACCTGTTCCAGACCTGTAAAGCGGCCTATCCCGTAGCGTTTATGTACTATCAGATCTCCCGGAGATACCTCCCCCGCATCCTCCAGTCCGGAACCGCCTCTGTATTTCCTGATCCGTTCCGGCCTCCTCCTTCCGGAAAGCAGCTTTCTCTCAGCCATTACGACCAGCCCGAGTTCAGGCATCCGGAAGCCTTCCGAAATGGAAAGTACGCTTGTATCGATACTGATCTCATCAGGTATCAGTTCCAGAAATGTCTCCTCCTCTGAGGAGGAATCACATAGAACAGCTGTTCTGAAACCCTCTTCTTTCCACTTTTTAAATTGCCTGATCATCTCGCTGCGATGATCCTGAAAACTTACCTGTGGAACAGTTCTGTAATAGACATCAACATCCCTCTCCGGGAATGGATCAAATCTGACTATCCTCCTGCAGGATTCAAGTTTGCTGCGGATTCCCTCCCTGGAGAAGAACTGCCTGCTGAAGCTGAAGGGAATGTCCTGTGGGGAATAGTTGCTCATGTTGAAGGTTAAAGCATCTTCGATATGCGCCATTATTGAATCAGGATCGGACATTATGAGTGTTCCATCATCGGGTATGTAATCGAGTATGCTGCCCGAATCGCTAAGAAACACCGGCAGATAGTGTTCAATACCCGGGAAATCGTTTGCAGTCCAGAGTTTTTCGCTGAGAGGGTGCTCTTCGGGAACCACTTCTATTGCCCTGTTCCAGTGATCCGGTGAGAGTATGACCTCCCTGGCGGGGAGAAGCTGGCACTGCTGCAGGTTCCTTATGCTTCTCTGGGACCTCTGGTCGAATGACCGCAGCGATTCCAGCTCATCACCAAAGAATTCCAGTCTTACAGGATTCTCCATTCCGTAAGTTCCTACATCGATTATACCGCCCCGCCGGGCCCATCTTGCCTGTTCCCAGACGCTTCCTTCCTTCAGATATCCAGCGGCTAGAAGCCAGTCCTCAAGCTCTCTTACAGATAACCTCATACCTTGATAAAGACGGAAGCAGGAGAAATTCTCTTTTGTTGGAATTTTTTTAATAAGGGCTGATGCCGGCATCACTACAATGCTTTTTCTTTTCCCTGCGTGGAGTTCAGCCATGCATTCAACACGGTCGGATATAACACCCGGATGCGCTGCTTCGCCTTCGAACGGGAGAGTCTCGTACGCTGGAAAATAGAGAACTTCTTCAAGTATGCCGTTCAGATCGTCCCTAACGCTCTCCGCGTCAGCGACAGAGGGTGTGACCAGAACTGTAGGGCCTGCAAGCCTGTGGGCTGCTGCCGCTGCAAACGAAATTGCGGCTCCTCCGAGGCCTCCAACAACAGTCAGCTTTTCAGAGGCAAGGCTGGACAGCATTTCAGAGAACACTGAATCCCAGAAGAACTCGTTGAGTACCCAGTTCTTTACAGTTTCGGGGTTCCTGTCTTCTTCTGTCATTCCGTTGATGTGCAAGTGTCCTCAGATCGGGAAACCGGTATATCCTTTCCAGCCATGATGGACCATGTACGCTCAAGAACCGGAAGCTGAAGCATGAAGAAATCAAGATCATTCTCAAGGAGAGGATTAGCAGGAGGAAGTATTTCAGTGGCGGGATTGACGTAAGAACCATTCTTCTTCATCTCGAAATGAAGATGTGGCCCTGTTGAAAGGCCCGTGCTTCCAATATAACCGATTACGTCACCCTGCCTTACGTAAGATCCTATTTCCTGATGCTGAGCATAGCTGCTCATGTGTCCGTATCCTGTTTCATAACCGTTGGCATGCCTGACACGCACCATATTCCCATAGCCACCGGTGAAAGCCCTGACAGTTATTACACCATCTCCAACAGCATATATCTCCGTGTCCATTGGAGCTGCGTAATCTATACCCCGGTGGGCTCTTGTGTATCCAAGAACAGGATGCATCCGTGAATCGGAATAGGGAGAGCTGATTCTGCCGAATGGAACAGGCATTTTAAGGAACATCGTTCTCAGTGAAGCTCCATCACGGTGATAGTGATCCAGTATTACAGCGCTGCCGTCAGGAGCAAGAGAATCCGGCTGGTGGAAGAATGGAATTGCTTCAGTCATTCCTCCGAGGGCGAAATCATACTTGGCAGCGATTATTCTGCGGAATGTGGTCTCGGATGAGCCGGGGTACCGGTTCTCCTCCAGCAGCACCCATACACTGTCTCCCGGCTGCACATCGTAGTAGAAATCGATATCGTAAACGAAGAGCCTGTTTGCAAGCTCATTCTCGAACCCTTTAATGTAGGCTACCTTTCTTACCGAATCACGTGTAGTTACAATGTTTCCCGTTGGTGTCAGGTCTGCAGGGACACCACCGCTGGCAATGCTTTCCCACACGGAACTGTTTACAACAAGTGTAACAGCACGAAGCCTTCTGTACTGCTCTTCGGGGACCCAGTACCAATCGACGGGTTCGGCGGTTCCATTGAATTCTATACAGTAGTATCCTCTGCCGTTCCTCGGCATTGCTCTGACTTCTGTCAGTGTATCCCTTGCATAGATAGCGCGAAGGGTATCACCCACATGGACTGAGGTCCATCCAAGGCTGTCTATGAAAATATCACAGCAGTTAAGGTATCTGTTTCCTTCAATGCCGGTTGAGTAGAGAAGTGCGCCGAGTGTTCCTCCCTCTTCAACACTGGCCGTTCTTACATCTATTGTATCTGCCAGTATTGAATTCAGGGAATCGGTCAGATATTCAAGTTCGGAGAGGTGATCAGAAAGTAACCATACACCTCCTGTATCAGGAGAATGAGGTTTCCGGAATAGAAATGTGGCTCCCATTGCCAGAAGAAATATCGAGATGAGGATTATTCTTGATCGCATTAAGTGTTTCCCGGCTATTGCCTGTTAAATACCCTTGATACCCATGACTTAAGTCGGGTCATGGGTTTATCCGCTGTTTTTTTCTGTATATGCTCCGAAGACTGCAGACATTCCAACATTCGTTCAATATCCACATTATCTTTAACAGTTCTTACGATCTCGGAAATCTTGACTGACTCACCGGGTTCAATCTTGAATATCCGCCTGTTCAGTATTGATACCGAATCTCCAGCACTTTTTAGTGATCTGTAAAGCGGGATATCCAATTTATTACATGCATCGGCTATATAGGATTCATTTTCATTCGGCTTACCGCAAAGCACTATCGCTCCGGGACCTTCAGACAGGCTGCCGGAAAGCTTCCTGGCTACAATAGCGTCTACTACTTCGTGTCTTCTTGAACTGAGTAGAAGGGCACTCTCAGGGCTGCTTTCGATATCTGCAATGATCTCGCCGCTGCTTCCAAATCCTGCAATGAAGCCCTCAACTGGAACATCTTTGTCCTTTTTCCAGGATATCAGGGTTTCAACCCCAAGTTCACGGCCCAGCATTCCTATCGAAGGTTCTGCAAAAGATTTTACGTATGGAATGTACCCGAAAACAGGTATTCCTCTTTCTGCGAACCAGGGGTCAAGGTACTTCCTGACCTTCTCAAGTTTGCTTTCAAGCACTTTGTTTATCACGACTCCGAGAAGAGGAATATCTCTGTCATGAAAAAGACTGCTGCAGAGTGTAAATCTGTCAATGGTTTTTCCAATACCCGCATTGAGTACAAGGAGCACCGGAATGTTCATCAGGCCGGCTACACTGGCATTGCAGAGGTTAAAGACAGATCCTACACCTGGATGTCCTGTTCCCTCGACGACAACCACATCCGATGTGGACCTTAAATACCTGTAAGCCTTCAATATCTTCTTCTCTATATCTGAGGGCTGCCCATCAGCAAGGAAGGTTTCAGAATGTCCCGAAGACATAGTGAATGGTGCCGTATACTCCGGTGGAATATCAAGACCCAGCGAAGTGTTTACAAGAAACGTATCCTCACCTACCGATTCACCATCCACCAGTGTGGTCTTCTGCCCCATGGGTTTCATGAATGAAGCGCCGCCTTCTTGATGTTCTTCCAGCCATGAAACAAGTCCGAGACTGAACGTGGTTTTTCCCGCGTTCATATCACTTCCGGCTATGTATATTCCATTCTTATCCATATTCATCCCTAAATCACAGTTCTGCTGCGTTATCTTCCTCTGTAAAGCCTGTCGCCAAAATCCCCAAGCCCCGGAAGTATGAACCAGTTCGCATCGAGTTCCCTGTCGACGGATACGGTTATGAATGTAAGATTATCGTAATCCCTCAGTCTGTATATTCCTTCGGGTGACGCGACAATGCTTACCATTGTTATGCTCTCCGCCCCCTTTGCCAGAACATAGTCGATTACGCTCCTGGCTGTTCCCGCGGTCGCAAGCATAGGGTCCAGAATGATGAGGTCCCTTCCCTGGAGATTCTGGATGGAATCGTAGAGCCATTCAGCCTCACCCGTCTTTTCATCCCTTTTCATTGCTATGAAAGCTACAGGAGATTCCGGAAGGAGTTCCTGAAAGGGCGCAAGAAGCCCCAGTCCCGCTCTCATTACAGGAAGAAGCATGGGATACTCGGCGCACTCTTCACCGAAGGTGCTCTCCATCGGGGTTTCAACGGGTAGAGGCAGCGTTCCAAGGTCTCTTGTCGCTTCCACCGCAAGCATGAAAGCAAGCCTGTATGCAAGTTTTCTGAATTCATCAGACGGAGTCCGGCGGTCTCTCATTTTTGTCAGAATACTTCTTGCAACGGGATGTTCAAATTCAATGGTTTCCATATTTCTCTCCAGTATTATGTTCTGTGTTACGAGCAGTCGAAAACATAAACACCCTGAGACTGTATTGCCAGTCAGCCGAAGGGAGCCGACCTTGGAATTATTTAGAAAACTCAGCGAAAGAGGACTTATCTACCAGATGACAGCTGAAGAGAAGCTTGTAGAGCTTCTTGATGGCTCCCCTCTGAGTTTCTATATAGGTTTTGACGCAACAGCGGGCAGCCTGCACCTTGGGCACCTGGTTCCCCTTATGATTGCCAGACATCTTCAGAATGAAGGACATAAACCTATCATTGTCGTTGGCGGAGGAACAGCGCTTGTAGGTGACCCTTCATGCAGAAGCGCTGAACGGCCCTTCGAATCGGAAGAAACCATTTCCACCTGGGCTGACTCCATCTCCACGCAGATGGAACACTTTCTTGATTTCAAATCACAGGATAACAAAGCTATACTTCTTGACAATCATAGCTGGCTCTCGGAACTTAACCATATAAACTTCCTCAGGGATATCGGACGGCATTTCAGTGTTAACAGGATGCTGTCCGCTGAGTCGGTAAAACTCAGGCTGGAGACAGGTATTTCATTCCTTGAGTTCAATTACAGCGTTCTTCAGGCTTACGATTATCTTCACCTTCACCGCTGCTACGGCTGTGTTCTTCAGGTTGGCGGTTCAGACCAGTGGGGCAACATCGTAGCAGGTATCGACCTTATCAGGCGTTCGGAAAGCACTGAAACATGGGGCTTCACATGCCCGCTGGTTACAACCGCCTCCGGTGAAAAAATGAGTAAATCCCAGGCGGGCGGTGCCGTATGGCTTGATCCATCCCTGACCAGCCCCTACGAGTACTATCAGTTCTGGATTAACGTAAATGATAAAGATGCCATCTATTTTCTGAAACTGTACACCTTCATTTCCATGGTTGAAATAGAAAAACTCTCACTCCTCGAAGGAGCTGAGATAAGATTGGTCAAGGAAAGGCTTGCCTTTGAGGCTACAACACTGACTCACGGCAGAGAGGAAGCTCTAAAGGCGGAGAAAGCATCGCGCGCGCTCTTCGCCGGAAACGGTGATCAGGAGGACGTTCCCAGTCTTGAAATCCCTGCTGAAAGGCTCGTGAAAGGCATATCATGCCTTGACCTTTTCGTTGAGACCGGTCTGTGTCCAAGCAGAGGTGAGGTCAGGAGACTTGCCAAACAGGGTGGCCTTTACATTGAAAACAATCGAATAAGCGATCCCGTTGAGAATCTCGATCCTGAGAACACACCCGAACGCATACTCCTCCGAGCCGGTAAGAAACGGTATTGCAGAATTATCTTCAAATAACTCCGAAGTACAAAATGGTTCCATAATTAGAAGCGGTGACATATATTCTTGATGTCACCGCTTCATAGAATTATAGAAATATTACTGTCAGCGACCGGTGCCTGTAGTTCCAGTGGTTCCGCTACTGGTCGAGCTGCTTCTGCCACCGGTTGAAGAACCAGATCCTGTTTCTGCATACCGCATGTTCTCTACGGTATAACTGAGGCTGGCAACCCTATCCTGAAGATCATCAAGATCGACTCTCAGCGAATCGTTTTCCATTGTAAGGCTGTCCAGTGAAAGAACAAGTAACTCAATGGATTCATCAAGTACGGTAATGCTGTCTGAAAAATTTGTACTTAGAATATCCAGTGAATCCTGCAGACCCTCGATATCCGAGATAACAAGTACTTTTTCAATCTCAGGTTCCGGGTCAGAAGTATCAGGTGGAGTTCTGAGCTCTGTAGTGACATGTGTGATATCTGATACGTCGCCGTGTTCAAGAGCAGTTACCCTTTCATCGATTATTTCAATATCTCCCTCGAGCTTGTAAACCTGCTCTACAATATCAGAATCATCGTAGGCCGTTACATCTTCAAGTTCATCAACTCTTTCCTCAAGCTCTCCGACTCCCGGCATGCTGCATCCCAGCAGCAGAATCACTGCAAAAATAAGAAAGTACTTCATACGGTGTCTTCTCCTTTTTCGCAGAATACTTCTGCGGTGTAAGTAAATATCTGAACATCATCCCGCTTCCAGCAGTCGGACGGAAGTCCGGCCTTGAGGCACGTATGAGACAGAAAGGTTTCCCGATCCCAGCCGGTCTCGGTGGCAACCTGTGGAAGAAGTGTTCCAGATCTGAATCCGAACTTAATGTAAACGCCATGTTCCCCGGGAATGACATCCTCCGGGTCCGCGGGGATCATGGGAGTAAGTAGAGATATATCGATTTCAAGATCATCGACTTCATCTGGTTCCACTGGAGAAAACCTCGGATCCCGAACGGCTGCAGAGGCGGCCATCTCAATTATCGTCTTCCCGAGTGATCCCGTTCCGATGAAATGTCCTATGCACCCTCTCAGAGCGCCGTTCTTCTTAATGGTTACGAAGGCGCCTCCCTCTCTCCTGAAAATATCTCCATCGGGTAATGCGGGAAGCGGATCCCCTGAAGCGGCAGCAAAGATAGCCTTCCTGGCAAGATCGATGATACTGTTTCTGTCAGCCTCCAATGTCATTTCCCGGCCTCCCCGCCGCAGTAGCCAGCGAAGTAACCGACGACAGAGCTTCTGTCCCCGCTTGCGCAAGCGGATGTGTCCCATATTATCTCCCCGAACCTTGTCTGGTTCATGAGAACGGCATAATACATAAGTGTAAGGATGGAGCCTCTACCGCATGCTTCACCGCCCTGCTGAAGGGCCACCTCCATATTCGGAGGATTTCCGCTTACGAATGCATCAATGATCTTCCTGTCCTTTTTCTCCGCAGTATCGAGCGAATGAAAGTGAGAAAGATCAGTTGACGCAACTATCAGGGTATTATCAAAACCCCGCGCAGCCTCGGAGATAATCTCCGCCAGTTGCCTTGAATAATCAGCTGAAACGGATCCCTGAAGAATTACTACAATAGAGGAGTCAGGCCATCTGACCTGAATGAACGGTATCTGTACCTCCGCCGAGTGTTCACCCAGGTGAGCCAGAGGCTGGAATGTCAGCCCTGCCCCAAGAAGCCGGGATGTTATCTCCTTCTGTACCGGTGCTGTTCCCAGAGGTGTTTCGTAACCCTCTCCATTGTACACCGAAGAGCCTATCACAGGATAACGGTGGGCAGGAGCAATAACTATAACGTTCCTTACATCGTCCGGAGCGGATGCAAACGCTGCCCCTGCCACAGCCCCGGAGTAAATGTATCCCGCATGGGGGCTGACAATGCCTGTTATAAGATCATCGGCCTGCCTGCCAGACCCGGATATGAATGAACTGACAAGCTCGTCGAGAGTTTCCCTGTCGGAAGGGTAGAACATCCCTGCCACAGCCGGTTTCCGGATCATTCTCCTGTCCCGTTTCTCCGCACCAGATCATCCATCGTGTATATGCCTGGTGCTTTTCCATTTATAAATTCTGCCGCCTTGAGAGCGCCAGTTACGAATGTCCGCCTTCCAGTTGCCGAGTGGGAAAGCGTAAGCCTTTCCCCTTTCCCCAGAAGATGCAGCTGATGATCACCCGCCACGTCTCCGCCCCGCAAAGAGTGAATTCCCGTTTCACCGGGAATCCTGGGTCCCGCAGCACCGGACCTGCCGAATACTCTCCGGCTGCCGCCGCCACTGTTTTCCCAGATTTCAGCAAAGGTCAGAGCGGTTCCACTGGGACTGTCAATCTTACCCGAGTGATGGCATTCAACGATTTCAAGATCAAATTCACCTGCCAGCATCTCACCTGCATATGACAATAGCTTCCCGAGTACGTAAATACCAACGCTCATATTCGATGAAGCGAAAACTGCCCGAGCCTTCGCCCACCTTGCAAGCATTTCCATCTCGCGGTCACCCAGTCCGGTTGTGCCGGTAACGAGCGCAGTGGAGCTTCCGGAGAGCAGTCTGTCCAGATCCTTCCATGCTGAAGGCAGGGAGAAATCAATAACCACATCGACCTCTTCCGGAAGTGGAACATCGACCTTTATGCCGGGTGGAATTACGTCATAGCAAGCTATAACCGAATCGCCAGCTTCCTCCCGCACAAGCCTGCCCATTCTGCCAGAGCTGCCGAATACGCATAGCTTCATCGGAGGATTTCGGCTTTTTCCAGCACTTTTGATAACTCCGGAACCAGTTCCTCGTTCATTGAAACCAGTGGAAGACGGAGTTCGTCACTTATCATACCCATCAAAGAGAGAGCTTTTTTCACAGGGATGGGGTTTGTTTCAAGGAACATCGCCTTTATCACAGGATATAGCCTCGCCTGCAATGCACGGGCGGGATCAAGCTTACCGGCTGCTGTAAGTGAAACCAGGTCCGACATTTCAGATGGGGCTATATTGGAAACCACAGAGATAACCCCCGAACCCCCCAGGGCAACCTGAGCCATTACGAGTGCATCATCACCGCTTAATATCGTGATGTCACAGAGGTTACTGATAGCGGTGACACGCTCGGCGGAACCGGCTGCGTCCTTGATGGCCACAATACGGGGATGCTTTGAAAGCACTGCAATCGTCTCCGGCAGAATGTTCGTACCTGTCCGGCCGGGCACATTGTAGAGTATCACTGGACAGTCAACTGCGTCGGCAACCTTTGTGTAATGTTCGATCTGCCCCTTTGGAGTAGGTTTATTGTAGTAAGGTGTTATCAGGAGTACTCCATCAACACCCATGGAGTCTGCTTCCTTTGAGAGGTCTATCGATGAGGCTGTAGCGTTCGTTCCAGTACCCGCGATCACGGGAACCCTTCCTCCCGCCGCCTCCATTACCTTTTCGATCACCAGCAGCTGTTCCGCAGTGGTTAGAGTTGCAGCTTCACCGGTACATCCGCAGGCCAGCAGGCCGTCTATTCCCTTTTCTATCTGCCAGTTCACCAGGCTTCTCAGCGCGTCTTCGTCCACAGCCCCGTTCCGAAAAGGGGTAACCAGGGCAGTTATCGCACCGCCGAACACAGCTTATTCCTTGTCCCCGCGGTTGAGGTTCTTTAAGAAGGGTTTAAGAAGCTCTATTGGCAGCGGGAATATCGTTGTGGAATTATTCTCCACCGCTATTTCCGAAAGCGTCTGCAGGTATCGAAGCTGCAGGGCAACTGGATGAGCATCGATAATATCAGCGGCTTCGGCAAGCTTTGCGGCAGCCTGGAATTCAGCATCTGCCCGTATTATCTTGGCTCTTCTGTCCCTCTCCGCCTCGGCCTGTTTTGCCATTACCCTCTGCATGTCTTCTGGAAGGTCTACATGCTTAACCTCTACGGTGCTGACCTTTATGCCCCACGGATCGGTCATTCTGTCAAGTATGTCCTGAAGCTTGGAGTTGATCTCGTCCCTCTTGGAAAGAAGCTCATCCAGTGTTGCCTCTCCAAGAACACTTCTGAGTGTAGTCTGCGCCAGCTGGCTTGTAGCATAGATGTAATTTTCCACTTCCAGAATGGCTTTCTTCGGGTCGATCACTCTGAAATAAACAACTGCGTTAACCCTTACAGATACGTTGTCATGGGTTATAACGTCCTGCGGAGGCACATCCATGGCGACTACACGAAGATCAACCCGTCTGATACTGTCGATCATTGGCCAGACGATTATCAGCCCGGGGCCCTTCAGGTTTATCACCTTACCCAGCCTGAATATAACACCCCTCTGGTATTCTTTGAGAACTTTCAGTGCAGATGCCAGGAAAAGGAACAGAATCACCACTACTACTATAATTCCAGGGCCCATTGTCTCTCCCTCCTTCTTTGCGACAGTTTATAATTTTATACAGTATCAACTTCAAGTATCATCGAGTCTTGTTCAATACCCACTATTTTCACTGCGTTCCCATCTTCAAGAACGGTGGATCTATCTGCTGGAAGGCACCACCACAGTTCACCTCTCACCTCAACGATAGATCTGTCCATGAAGCTTGACGCCTTTCTTATTATCCCCGTTTCGCCTATCATTGCCTGCTCACCTGTCACCTTCGGTGACTTCTGGGCTTTCAGCCCGAGGTAAAGCTGGATAAGCCCCAGGATCAGCAGCACTGCAAAACCGGTAATGACAAGCGGGACGATATTTGCGCTTATCTCTATCTGATTGAATAGCATCATTCCATCCTCCAATCCGAAGCCATCTCTATACCCTTGAGTCTGAGGTCGAGTTTAGTGGGATTTGAAGCTGCGGCAAGGGCTGTATCCCTGTCTATCTTTTCATCCAGAAGAAGATTGTACAGAGCCATATCAAAGGTCTGCATTCCGTACTGTGAATAGCTCTGCTCCATCGTTTCGGTCAGAAGGTAGGTTTTTTCGGGATTTATGATGCACGCGTTAACCGTAGACGATTGAACAAGAACCTCTGCAGCAAGTACTCTTCCATCCTCCTCATCTTTAGCCTGAAGCAGCCTCTGCGATACTATCCCTTCAATCAGCTGCCCGAGCTGAAGCCTTATAAGATGCTGCTGCGCCTGAGGAAATACATCTATGACCCTGGAGATCGTCTCCATTGCATTGGTTGTATGGAGCGTGCTGAGTACAAGATGCCCTGTTTCCGCTCCGATAAGGGCTGTGGAGATTGACTCGGCGTCCCTCATTTCTCCAATAAGGATTACATCAGGGTCCTGTCTGAATACCGCTCTGAGGCCGGTACTCCAATCCTGTGTGTCAATTCCCACTTCCCTCTGGCATATGGTGCAATTGATATCGGAGTGGAGAAATTCGATCGGGTCCTCTATTGTTACGATATGTGCTGAACGATTCTTGTTAATATGGTTTATCATCGCTGCTATGCTTGTGGATTTCCCCGTTCCCGTTGCTCCGGTCACCAGGACAAGCCCCCTCTGCTTCATGGAAATCCTCTTGACGACTTCGGGAAGGCCCAGATCGTCAAGATCCGGAACTTCGAAAGGGATCTTCCTCATAACCATCGCCGGTGTTCCGCGCTGATGATATATGTTGACTCTGAATCTGGCTTTGTCCGTAAGGGAGTAACTCAGATCCAGTTCGCTGCCACCGGCAAATTCCTCAGCCTGGCTTTCGGTGATCAATTCACCAATGAGACGCTGAATATGATCGACCCTCATGGTGGAGAATTCATCTACATGTACTATCTCACCCGATTTTCTGATTATCGGTTTACTGCCAACCTTGAAGTGCATATCACTGACATCATCATCAAGCACAGCATTAAGAAGCTTATCAATAGCCCTTTCATCTGACATACAAACCATTCTCCCTGATGTAGTTTCTGACACTGTCAGGCACAAGATAGCGTGTATTGAACTCTCTGGCAAACCTGTCTCTGAGGTCACATGATGAGATGCTGATTTCGGGGATAATAAATGTTTCCACAAAGGATCTATACTTCACATCGATAGATTCTGCTTCGTATCCGGGTCTTGTCCCGGCTACCATTTTAGCCATTTTCGATATGCGTTCAGGATCCTTCCAGGTATTAAGTTCCGCAAGGTTGTCCATACCCATAATAAAGCAGATCTCCATGCCAGTTCCGCTGAGCTTCTCAATGAGATTCACTGTCCATGATGGTTCATCGAAAGGTTCCAGGTCCGCCGCAGTCAACTCAGGTGAATCAGCTGCCGCAAGTTCCGTCATGCGGAAACGATGCTCGAAGGAGGTTATCAGTCTTCCCGGTTTATGGGGAGGGAATCTTGCTGGAACAAGAAGTACTTCTTCAAGATCAAACTGACGATAGGCCTCCAGTGCTAGAATAAGATGGCCGAAATGGGGAGGGTCAAATGTCCCGCCCAGGAGCCCTGTCATTTCACAATTCATCCAGTTTGCATTGCACTTCCGTGATCTGCTCTTCGCTCAATTCGCACTCATTCATCGCTCTCCTGTAGTAATCCCTGGCGGTATATGAGTTACCCTTTGTGGAATATATGTCTCCAAGAGTGATCAACACCTCCGCCGTGCAATCTGTCTCGCCGTAATCGTTCAGCGCTTCCCTGAGGTAGAGCAGAGAGGCATCAAACCTATCTCGTCTGGCATAGAACTGACCTATGAAAAGCGCTCTTCGGGCAAGGTGACCATGAGCTTCCTCCAGAAGGCTTTCAGCGTCCCCCATCAATGAAGACCCGGGGTATTCAAGGAAGAAATTCTCCAGTTCAGCTTTGCAGTTCAGTACAGGTGTAAGATCTTTCCTGTAATCCTGACGCTGATTCCACCATACCATTGCTGACTGATATGCACAATCGTCAGACCACTGGCTTCTGCTATATTCTCTCTCGACCCTGTCAAAATAGAAAAGCGCATCGGCCCAGTACCTGCTGCCTGCCTCAGACATGCCCAGACGGTACAGATAGAAATCTATCCGGGATGAACCTGGATACATGAACATCAATTCGGTATACAGTCTGGACGCACCGGTGAAATCGGACTCCGAGAATGCTTCATCAGCCAGTTCTTCTACCTGGTCAAGATTCATACCTGTTGTGTTGTACGATCTGCCGCAGGCCGCAACCAGCAAAAGGGCGACCGCAAGTGTCAATATGTTCCTTCTCATTCAGATATCCTGCTCCATCCGTTCGTAATCGTAAGTTAAAGAATCTCTTCTTGCTGCCGCAAGTACAGCGAACTGTGAAGATGAGCCGGGTGAAACGTTGCAAGCTCTTCTATACCACTGAAGGGCGTTTTCAATATTTCCGTTCCGCTCCTCAATAAGCCCGAACATGTAAGCCGACTCGATCCTCTCACCCGAAAAGTTTGAATTCCATACTTCAAGAAGTTTCTCCCTGGCCAGGGTCAGATGGTTCTCTGTTATGTCTGCTGCTGCTGCTTCAAGGAGAAGATGTATTCTTCTGAGGCGCGCATCCGGTTGTATCCCGCCAAGTCTGTCAAGTTCCGTAAGAACCGCAAGTTCCTGCTCTGTACGGGATGTATATGGCAGGAGGGCAGCCTTTGCCCTGAGAATATCCTCCCTGAGGTCTGTTCTGGGTCTTGGAATCCTGTCAAGCTCAACAAGGAAACGTTCAGCAGTAATCGTAAGTATGCTGTCTGCGGCAGCTGAACCCGCAAGGGTATCCGGGATTGCAGCAAGAAGCTCCAGATGGTTGCCTGCATAAACACCCCTGAAAAGCCATTCGGACTCGAAAATATCCTGAATATCGTAATCAAGTGCATTTTCAAAACAGTTAAAGGCCTGAAGAGAATCTGAATCTCTAGCCATTTCCCAGGCCAGTCTTCTCCAGAGTTCTCCTATCTCCCTCGGGTTGATATCGCCATAATTATCCGACAATATAGTTACCGCTACTCTTGCCTTCTGCCTGTAAAGGGTATTTCTTTCCGTCTGTGCAGCCAGGACAGCAGTCTCGGCATAATCCAGCAGCAGTTCAGGCTGGCTGTCTCCGTGTACTACCGCCTCTTCAAAAAGCATAACAGCCTGTACGTAATTCCCGGACTGTCTCAACAATCTGGCCTCTTCAAGTATATTACTGGTGGTTTCGCCGCCGCCGCACCCTGCAGATACAAGAACCAGGGAAAGCAGATTCAGCGCAATTCCGGCTCGCTTCACTAGTGTTCTGTCAAGTGTCAGATGTCGTGTGGTTGCTAAGTGATTTGGTGTTCCTGCAAGGCGCGGATGAAGGCGCATAGCAACGCTATGTAACCGAATCCGTAACGCCGCAGGGATGCCAAAGAACGAGCAGGATCCGACAGTTGATGCTTGACGTGACACTAGAACTGTTTATTCAGCGCGGCTGGAGTAGAACAGGTATACAAGGCTTGCCACAACACCGGATACAATTATGGGCTCCAGTATTCCACCACCCCTGTTTTCAGGCAATTCACCGGAAAGCCAATCCCATTCTTCTGATCCGCTCAGAACTTCAGCATCGGACCAGGATATTTTATCTTCTTCAATTCCACTTGTTCTAAGTGTCATAAGTATGCTTCCCTCGACATCATACAGAGTGAATGAGAGTTCGCATTTGGCTATTCTATCAACACGTTTGGAACCGATTATCCATGGTCTACTTACGTCTCCATATTCCAGAACCAATTCCATGGGCCTGACTTTCAGGAGCATCATTGAGCTGTCAAGGTCAATCTCCCGTTGGAATACTGATATTCCATTCTCATGGAGGACGGAGGAAATGGTCTGTTCTATAAACCAGTTTCCGGAATGCTCCCCGAGGATCTCCATCTGGATACCATCAGTTCCATAGGAGGAGAGGCTGTCAGGAAGTTCCTGGAGAGCCAGTAAAATGGCGTCTTCGGCCAGTTCCATATTCGACGGAACCAGAGCGAGCAGAGCGGTCATTAGAATAGTATACATACCTGTTCCTTCATATTAGCAATTGAACATAATCTGAAATCCTCTTCCCGGGCTTCAGACAACACGACAAACTGACAATTCAACACACGAGTAAAGATAAAACCGTATGCGGGGATACGCCACACCCATCATTTCAGCACCTCGGCAGTAAGGTCGGATCCCGTCCCTCCGGTTATCCGGCATCTGATGATTCGTCCCGGCTCGACACTTCGATCAAAACAGCAGGCTCCATCAACTCCCGGCGCATCAAGACGGGAATGTCCCAGCAGAGGTGTATCCGCCAGAATATCCATTATCCTCCCCTCCAGCCTGTCTGCCCATACAATGTTATGTTCATCCGCTACGTCCCCTATTCTAGCAAGTCTTGATTGAACGATGCTTCTATCAGGGAGATCTTCAGAAGAAACTCTGGAGAACTCTCTGGTCCCTTCTTCAGACCAGTATGGAAATGCGGCTATCGTTCTGATACAGCGGTATTGAGAAAGGAATTGAACCAGTTCACTGAAATCATCTTCGGTCTCGCCCGGATATCCAGCTATTAATGTCGTTCTTACAGAAAGCATCTTCTCGAAATTCTCAAATTCATCGAACAGCTTCCTTAAGTGATCGCCGGTATAAGGTCTGCCCATCCTTTTCAGTATCCTGTCTGAAACATGCTGAACAGGCATATCAATATAAGGCATTACATTGTCATGTTCCGCGAGAAGCGGAAGAAAATCGTCAGGGTAAAATGCCGGATGAATATAGTAGAGCCTGAACCAGATATCAGGGTAGGTACCAGCTAGTTGAGTGATCAATCTTGTTATTGAGTCACCTCCATACTTCCAGCTTGCAGTATCCTGGCCGACAATTCCTATCTCAACCGCTCCCTGTTCCGCAATGTGCTCCGCATCTATCAGGATCTCCTGCGGGCTTCTGTCTCTTCTGGCACCTCTTATAAGGGGAATGGTACAGTAAGCACAGTTATTCGAACATCCTTCAGATATCTTCAGGTACCTTGAGATCCTGCCGCCGGCAGGTTCAGGGATGGAAGCCGACGTCAATGAAAGGTACTCCTCAAGATGTGACGTATCCCCCGGGCCGATTATCAGATCAAAATCCTCCAGACCACCAGATCCGTCATCCGGATATCTGCCAGGCAGACAGCCTGCCAGAACTAGAATTCTCCCCGGTTTGTTATTTTTCCATTCCAGAGCCTGCTCGATCGCGTCCAGGGATTCATCTACTGCGGGTTGTATGAAGGCGCAAGTATTTAGAAGAAGTAGATCAGTATTCTCAATGTTCCTGGATATCCCCCATCCGGCTCCAGTCAGACAACCTGCAAAAGCGTCCGAATCAGCTTCGTTCTTGGGGCAACCCAGCGTCAGAAGGAAAGCTTCCGGCAAACTACATCTCCTCAGGATTCACGATGGTATAACCATCGGGAATCGTCAGCTGGAAAACACTTTCCGGGGAGTAATCATCAGTTATCAGATTCCAGATCGTGTACTCGGTGCTGTTACCATTGTAATCGGTTGTTGAGAACAGGAACGGTAGACTGTCGGAAATAGTGAAACCCACCTTCATGCGGCTTATTCCCTCTCCGAAATCACCTTCGAGCAGAATGATAAGGCTGTCGCCGCTTAACTGGAGTGTTTCTGCAATTGTTGAATCGGCACACTTTTCCAGCATATGTAGAAAACTGCCCGGCTCTCCTGATGGATAGAGGATAACCTGCTGCAGATCGGCTTCAATCGTATAAAGAACTGACCCGTCGTAACCCATTGCCGCCCCGGCCGGTTCGGTATATGCAAGCAGAAAAAGGTCAGGATGACCTAAATACATCGTTCCCGATGATGTTTCCTCTTCCAGAGTAAGTGCCCATGAATCTGTCTGAATAAACGGTCCAGTCATGAAAACGGTGTTTCTCATCTTCTCCAGCAGCGGACTCATGGATGATGAAGCAGTTATAGAAATAAGCAGACACAGGTTCAGCATATATATTCCTTCATAAGTGACGGTCAGGGGTCAATGGAATGGCTATTAAGCATTGATCCATCTACAGTCGCGTCGGTTCCAATCACTATAACAATTCCCGAATGCCCCGGAGCAACAGATGATATGATGTCCCCGCCAGGCTGGACCGGCACTGAGGAATGTGATGATAGCCACGAGGATAACGAATCTGATACAATGTACGCCTGCTCCTCCAAACCAGCGGGGTAAAGAACCAGCGTCACATCCGGTGCTCCCGCATCTTCTATCGTCAGAGGAGGAGTACCAGTTGTTAGAATAAGTATTTCAAGTTGTGAGACAGTGGAAACAACTGTGGGGATACCCACGACCGCAACCGATGGGAAATCCACAGATATGCCGCTATTATTCTCAACAGGAATTTCGCTAATACCGGTCAGTTCGTATTCAATCTTCCTGACTGCAAGCTGAGCATCACTGTTCAGTTGAGAATCGGGGAAACGGTATATAATGGAATTGAAAGTTTCCTTAGAATTCGACAGGCTTCCCCTGAAATACTGCTGGCAGGCTCTCGTAAAAATGGATATATCATCATCCCCAACCGAGTAACCCGCATGATCAAAGCTCTTGTTTCCACCACCGCAAGCGACGGAAAATACCAGAATCGGCAGCACGGAATACAGAAGTTTACTCCTCATCACTACTCTCTTTCTCATGCTCTTCCTCAAGTTCCTCCATGGTTACCAGCACCGCCCTGGCTTTACTGCCCTGAAATGGTCCGACTATACCAGCCTGTTCAAGCATGTCGATCAGGCTGGCGGCTCTTGAATAGCCTACTCTCAATCTTCTCTGAATAATCGACACCGATCCCTGCTGAGTATGAACCACAACCTGTTTTGCCTTCCCGAACAGAGGGTCGTCTATCTTTACCACACATGGATCACCGATGTTCCAACTGTCATCAGCGGGGAATTCATATTCAAACGGTATCTTCGGCTGATCACGAAGGTGCTCGACTATTGTTCTTGTTTCTTCCGTCGATATGAAAGATCCGTGAACTCTGATCGGCTCGGGTGAAGTGGTCGGAAGGTAAAGCATATCTCCTTTGCCCAGAAGCTTTTCAGCACCGTTCATATCAAGGATTGTCCGTGAATCGGTTTTTGACTGCACATTGAAGGCTATCCTCGAAGGGAAATTCGCCTTGATCACCCCGGTTATCACATCGACGGATGGCCGCTGCGTAGCAAGAACCATGTGAATCCCGACAGCCCTTGCCATGTGAGCCAGCCTGGAGATTGCAGGCTCGATCTCCCTTGAAACGGTAAGCATAAGATCCGCAAGTTCATCAATGAATACAACGATATACGGGAGTCTCTCATCCTCCGACTCAGCAGAAAGCCTGGAATTGAACTCATCGATGGAGCGCACTCCTATTCTGGAAAGTCTCTTGTAACGGTTTTCCATTTCAGATACAAGAGCATCAAGAAGCCCGGTCGCCTTATCCGTTTCAATGACTACAGGAGCCCACAGGTGTGGAATCCCCTCGTAAATTGAGAGTTCCAGCATCTTGGGGTCTATCATGGCAAGTCTTACCTGGGATGGAGTTCTGGTAAGAAGAAGGGACGCAATTATCGAATGCATGCACACACTCTTCCCGGATCCTGTAGCTCCTGCAATCAGCAGATGGGGCATGCTTGCGATATCTGCAACGAAAGGTTTCCCCTCTATCATTTTACCAAGTGCGATCGGGAGCTTCTCGGTCGATATCGTATCCATCACCTCCCTTAGATATACCGTCTCGGGAGTGGGGTTAGGCACTTCAATTCCAACCGCACCCTTGCCTGGAATAGGGGCGAGAATACGGATTCTCCTGGCCTTCAGGGCAAGGGCAAGATCATCCGATAGGGAAACAAATTTGTTTACTTTAATACCCGGGCCCGGTTCTATTTCGAACCTTGTTATGACCGGTCCGGGATAACTGCCGGAGACGCTGCAATCTATACCAAAATCCTGCAGCTTCTCCATGAGCAGATCGGCCAGGTCATCAAGAGTTTGATCGGTCATCCTTACCCGTACATCCTCATCCGGGAAATCCAGACATGAAAAGGGTGGGGAAATGTATCCGTCCATATCGCCGGTATCGGCTGCTGCATTGGTTTTGCTGCCGCCTGTCAGTATTTCAGGGCTGACCTTCTTTCTCACACTGTCCGGTTTCTTGCGCTCTGCACGTTCTATAGTTTTACCCTCTCCATCGGGTTTGACATCATCCTGCGATCCGAAGGGTATCCTGGGAACGGATTCACCCGTTTCATTCCGGGACCAGACGTTTAATTCATCAGTAGCGGATATCTTTCTTTTCGAGGGTTTCTCTTTCTTTTTTTTACCGCTGCTTCTACCTGTCAATCTTGAAAGCCTCTCGGCAATTGACTTGAAATCACTACTGATATCCCATCCAGTAAAAGCTACAAGCGAAGCCACAAAAGCCGTGAAAAGGATCAGGAATGTTATGGCGACTCCAGTGATGGGAAGGAGAATATCTCCCAGAGTCCCTGCGATACTGCCGCCTGGAATGTTGTGAAATCCGTATATTCTTCTGCTGATCACTAAATCAAGCAGGGCAGCAAAGAAGTAGCCGGTGACGCCGATACCCGACAGGATTCTGAATCCGGTCTTCCTGAATTTCAAATCAAGAAGCCATGCTCCCGTCTGAAAGAGAAAAAGCGGTATGAGGAAGGAAAGGCATCCCAGTTTCCCGTAAAGATAGCTGCGTACTTCTCCAGCAATTCCGGGTGCTGGTACAGCAAGCACTGCAGTAAGTGCTGCACCAAGGAAAAGCACTGTAACCAGGATAACATTACGTATCCTGTGTGGTTTCTTCCTTCTTGCTCTTCTGGATGCGCGGTGTTTACTTCCTGAAGCCATTATATCTGCCTCACAGTATTACCTTTACTATCGACAGGAAACGCAGGATCGTTTTCCAGCGTACCGTCTATCCAATACTGATATTTTAATGTCTGTCCCGAAACAGCCCGTATTTCGCCAACCCAGCTTCCATCTGGAAGGCGCTGCATCGGATTGCTTGACTGATTCCAATTGTTGAATTTGCCAACCACGGATACCGTAAGAGCGTTTTTAGCACTCAGGCACAGAAAATCCACGGTAACCCTTTTTCCGAGTTTCTCCTGTACTGCATCCTTAAGGTCGTTGTAGGGTCTGAAGACTGGTCTGATCCTTGGAGGTATCTCTATTATTCCATCTCCCTGCGGATCACGGGCTCTTCTACTTCTTCCCTCTTTGGTCTCGAAACAGCCGAAACCTCTCAGATATATTATCTCTCCGTTACACAGCTGCTCAGTAATGGTATCAAGCAGGGTTGTCAGTACCGATTTTGCGACTTTCCTGCTAACGCCGGTTTTTTCAGCTACTGCTCCCGCAAGTTCATCCTTTGTCATAATTCTCTCCGATTTACCGCCATACCGATTCTAAAAGCAGAAATTTGATATCAGAATCGAGAGTATATTTATCTCTCCATCTTAACTGACGTTGAAGTCAATACATCACCGTTTGTAATCCGTCAACCTACAGTTTCTGAGGACGCAGCTAAAAGTTAACAAAAGGGGTCAGGCACCAGAACTTAACATTCTTAACAAAAAGGGTCAGGCTTCGAAACTTGCGGCACCGGTTTATTTGATTATCATCATTCAATGAACAGCTTGAATAACGGATTGATCTTTATTGCGGGTCCTCCCTGCTCCGGTAAATCAACAACCGGAAAACTCCTGGCTACACGACTGGGTCTGCCTTTCCACGACCTGGATACCCTTATCGAGGAGAACGCTTCCATGACCATTTCCTGTATCTTCAGCAGTTTTGATGAGGAAGAATTCAGAAGGCTGGAATCGGAAGCACTGAATTCACTTCTCTCAACCGATGAAAGGTTCGTGCTTGCGCTTGGAGGCGGCTGTCTGCTGGATAACAGTAATCTCCTCGCGGTCAGGAATAACGGGATCATAATCACTCTCACCGCATCTGAAGATATACTCCAAAAAAGAATAGGGATACAGAATGGAAACAGACCCCTGGCGACGAACGGCACTGCGTTCATCGAACTGCTGAAGGCAAGGAATGAACACTACAATTCATTACCCAACCGGATAGATACATCAGGCATCACTCCGGAAGAAACAGTTATCAAAATAATCAGCATCCTGACTGGGGCCGGGTCTAACATCTAAACATTTCATCACAGATGTAATACATAATAATGTTTAGATGTTAGACCCGGCCCCATTCACAAATGCTAAGAATGTTAAGTTTTGGTGCCTGACCCCAAATGCTAAGTAAGCGAGTAGAACTTCCCCGGGTGCTGAGTGACAACCCCGGCAATCTCAAGGTTCAGCAGTTCTGACTGAAGCACTGCGGTACCAACCTCGGTAAGCCTTAGCAGCTGATTGAAATGGAGTGTTTCGATGGAGAGGTGTTCAAGGATCGCCCTTGCGGTATCACTCTCCGGTTCAAAGGTACTTATCGAACTTCCGGGTTCCTGTGCCAGCCCCAGCGGTTCTAAAACATCGGCCGCAGTAATTACCACTCCCGCCCCGTCACGAAGCAGCATATTCGTACCCATTGAAAGGGCTCTTGTCACTTCTCCGGGTACAGCAAATACATCCCTGCCCTGATCAAGTGCCGTACCCACGGTTATCATTGTTCCGCTCTTCCTCCCGGCCTCCACCACTACTACTCCCCTTGAGAAACCGCTTATGAGCCTGTTCCTCTCGGGAAATCTATATCTGGCAGGTTCTGTTCCTGGAGGGTATTCGCTGAGGAGAATTCCTTTTTCGAGGATTTTCTCCGACAGACGATCATGCTCCGGAGGGTAGCACAAATCAAGGCCGTTCCCAAGAACCGCCATGGTTACACCACCTGATTCAATAACACCTCTATGCGCCTCGGCATCGATACCTCTTGCAAGGCCGCTGACCACTGCAACACCGCTTCTGACAAAATCACGGGCAAGTGATCTGGCCACCTTCCTTCCGTAAGTTGTACATCGTCTTGAGCCTATAACCGCGATCGCGGGCATGGTAAGAAATCTTTCAAGATCTCCCCTGTAAAACAGTACAACAGGCGGATCGGGTATGTTGATCAGAATATCAGGATAATCTTCATTGCCATAGATAGCAGTTTTCATACCGTGCTCAGAAGCAGATAATACCCTCCGCTCGGTCTCTTCAGCATCCGGCATTCCCGGGCGGATCTCTCTTTTCAGTATTTCAACCGTTTCATCGGGCGAATGGTTGCGGAGAAGCCTTCTGATATCTTCCCTGCTCACTTTCTCCCACGATGATAACAGGATTGCACTGTTCATCTATCAGCATCCCGGAGCCGGCGTATTGAAGCGGCTATCCTGCGCAGAAACTCATCCATTCCCAGGCCTGTAACAGCGCTAATGACCAATGTGCCTTCGGGCAGCGTTTCAAGAATGTTGTTTTTCTCTTCTTCATCAATAAGATCAGTTTTGGAAAGAACGACTATTTCATCCAGTTCTTCAAGTTCAGGCTTGTATGTCATTACTTCATCACGGACGGTTCTGTACTGCTCGGCAGGATCCATCTCCAATCCGGCTCCAACTATGAATATAAGTATCCTGTTCCGCTCAACATGCCGGAGGAACCGCAATCCGAGGCCTACACCCTCGCTGGCGCCTTCGATCAGGCCTGGGAGATCGGCCAGCACAAAACTGAATCCTTTTACCATCCTCACCATTCCAAGAGCAGGGTTCAGGGTTGTGAAAGGATATCCCGCGATCTTTGGCCTCGCTGCGCTTACAGTGGAGAGAATTGTTGATTTACCGGCATTTGGAACACCTATAAGGCCTGCGTCAGCTATCAGGCTGAGCTCCAGTCGGATTTTTCTATATCCACCGGGTTCACCTTTCGTAAACTTACGCGGAGCTCTTACCTTTGGAGTTGCAAATGAGGCATTACCTTTTCCGGGCTTTCCCCCCGGAGCAACCAGGAGTTCCTGCCCGGCTTCAGTAAGGTCACCCAGCTGCTCTCCTGTATCGGAATCACAAACTACAGTACCTGGAGGAACTTTGAGGATTTCATCCCTTCCGCCTCTGCCTGTTTTGTTGCTGGAGCCGCCGGATCTTCCATTTTCAGCCCTGAAGATGGCTCCGTTCCTGAAGTCCGCGAGTGTGGTGAGTCTAGGATCAACAATAAGAATTACATCACCTCCGGCGCCCCCGTCACCACCGTTGGGGCCGCCCTTTGAAACATACGCCTCCCTTCGAAAAGAGATGATACCATCTCCTCCATTTCCACCGTATATCTCAATGGATACCAGATCAATAAATCGCGTACGCAATAGAATATCCCCTTATCAATAAAGTACTCTGCATAAAGTATATTCCGACACCTCGGTAACATACTCAAGCCTGTCGGATTGCAGCAGCTCAATAGAGCTTTCAAGGTCTCCAGGCATAGGATCCGAAGTCTGGAAATATACATAGTCAATATTCATCATTTGAAGCAGTTCCATTTCATCTTCAAGATTATCAACCAGGAACAGACGCCTGCCAAGAGGATGATTTTCCAGCACAATAACCACATGATCCGAGAAATATCTCTCCCTATTCCATAATGATAGAAGTGTGGATCCCGCGGGAAGATTTTCATTACACCAGTCATGCAGCGCTTTAACCATTACAATGTTCGGAGGTCTGAAATCCAGTGATGACGACATTCCAGGAAAGGCTCTTACGTACTCGAACCGAGGTGCAAGTGACGATGTAAGCACCACAATGATCAGGAACGCATAGAATGATATTCGAGGGAAGTTCAGTTCTTCTGTCCATCTCGTTCCAACTGCCGCCATAAAAGGTGACATAAGAAATGCATATTTCGCGCCCCATCTGAGAGGATTGAATGCAACTGATGCTAAAAGACAGTAAAGGAGCACAGCAGCCATCGGCAGCAAGGCGCTGGATAATTTCCGCCGCATGGCCAGAGAAATCATGCCCATCAGAAAGATCAATGCCGGTAAACTCCAGGAAGTGATCAATTCAGAAATATTTACGAATAATGGTTCCGGCTCTGTATTAACCAGTTGATCATTCGGCGCTGCATTCTCCAGAGCCAGTTCAGTAATCCGTGGAACCTCTGGAATCGTATGATCCTCATCAGCCATGAGAAATGAAATTGAAAGCGGATAGAAAGGTGCTCCGGTGTGCAGAATCGTTCTCACAGCAAATGAAAGCGGTATCAGCAATACAATCGCGCCCCATACAAGAATTGTCTTCAGTCTTCTGTATTGCGGGATGGCGAAAGTTATGAGCAGAAAGGATGGAAGCAGTATGTGTGCTGTAAGCTTGGTGCTCAGGGCCAATCCCATGGCCAGAAAGGGAACTGGATCGAACTTCCCATCTTTACCGATGTATCCTTTGTAAAGCAGGCATATGGCAACCGTCGAAAAATACAGAACTGTCATCTCTATTTTCGCCAGTGAAGCCCATCCTGCAAGCATGGATGTGACCATGCAGGCAATGACTGTTATCAGTAAACCTTTTTTACCTCTGCCAAGGATCCTCCATGCTGCATAGGCAGATAACAGAAGCATACTCATCTGGAATACCTGCAGAAGGGATAGCTGATCAGTTCTTGATTGCGAAAGCGAAGCCGGCCACGCGGCAAGTACTTCACCAACCGATGGCAATCCAGAGAATATACTTTCCTCAATATAGAATATCCTGCCGGACGACAGCCATCGATCAGGCTGAACTGCATATGTTACCAGTGCGTCGGGATTTGATTGTGGTTCAGACGCTCTCATTGTATTTGATAATAGAATGAAACCTGCAAGAATAAGAAGTATCACCACATGTAATCGGGAGAACTTGAAGCGCATACGCTCATGTTTAGACCGGATTGATGTTACTATTTTGATTAATGCGCCGATCAGAAGAAATGCCGTTAGTACTGGCCTGCTGAATACTCCCATGAGGCTTAAAGGAATCGAAAAAGCAAGCAGGCCTGCAATACCCGCAAACTCAACAGGTGATTCGCAGCCGAGCTTTTTAATGTAATGTCGAACGATATCACCAAAACCGTAAACTGCTAACCAGAATACTGTTAAGCGGACTATTATCCAGAGAAACTCAAAAATCCTGTTCAAAATATCCTTTCGACACGCGGCAACAGCAACAGGAGATTGTATCCGCAACTGCATAAGGATGTCAATACTTGTTATGTATTATTGCTCCGATATACAATTTGCTTTCCTGTATCATACGAATATTATATGGTTGTATTGAACTGATCAGGTATCAGGACATCACAGTGTTCTAACACCCTCCGAGAGGAATGCATTGCCTCAGTCAACAACCAGAATTTATCCATTGATGATTATTCTGCTGGTATCTCTCGCAGTTCTTTCTGTATTCCATCCCTACCCCTACGACAATGTGGTCACAAGATGGGCTCTTTCAAGACAGTTGATTGATAATGCTTCCATCACTATCGATCCATATATAGAATACACGAATGACAGAGCATTTTTCAAAAACCATTATTACTGCGACAAGGCTGTACTAACCTCGATCATAGCAGCAATACCCTACGCAATCACTAAAGCAGTAACTGGTCTAACCAATCTTGATATACCGCAATCAGCGTACAGGTACATCGCTGAACGTCTTTCCACTGGTATTTCTTTCGTACTTCTATTGTTTTTCATCTCAAAGATGCTCAGAAGAAAAGAAAAGTCTATATTTCTTCCCTTGCTTGCTCTCGGTGCAGGAAGCATTCTTCTACCTTACTCCACTTTACTGTATGGTCATGTTCCGGCGGCATTCTTTCTTTTCATGAGTTACTACTGCCAGAACAGCAAGAATTACCTTAAGGCGGATATCTTCGGAGCACTGGCAACAGCAGTTGAATTTCCAGTGATACTGCCATTCCTGATTCTTGCGGCATATCGCGGAAGAAAATACTGGAATCTCAGTACATTAATGAAACTTGTCCGAATAATCATACTGGTTTTCATTCCTCAGTTTCTTCACAACTGGATCGCATTCGGCAACCCTGTAACCATGGGGTACTCACTGGAAACAGCTGATGCTTTTGAGGGAATGAGCAGAGGACTCTTCGGTTTTACGTTCCCTTCCCTCAAAGCGATCTACCTTCTTCTTCTCTCATCCGAGCGAGGGCTTATCTTCTATATGCCCTGGACGGTTCTGGGTATTGCAGGATTCTTCCAGGGGAAACGGATAATCCCGGTATTGAAGAAGAATCCGCTCCCTCTGATGACAGTTACATATGTTATCCTGTTTTCAGCCTATTACATGCCAACAGGCGGCTGGGCTTTCGGACCAAGGCACCTTATCCCGATAATACCGTTTTTTGTCATTGGACTTGCGAAATTTATAAGCATCAGCCGGAAGCATCTGTTCATCGCTGCTTTGCTTGTACTGCCATCGATTCTTATTGCGCTTATCGGTACGTTCGGAGAAATCCATCAGCCTGTTCATCCTTTTGAGAATCCCGTCCTCCTTCCCCAGTGGAATATCGGCCTGACGATGATGCTTGATGGTCATCATTCACTTTGGATTTTTGGTACAGCGGGAGCGGTGATCACGATTTCAGTTTTGCTTTTTCTCATGGCAATTGCTATGAGAAGAAGTAAACTCACATGGAAAGGATTCGCTGTATTGCTCTTGTGGTTTCTGCTCTCTGTTCCATCACTTCTGCAGCACTGGGGCGGAAAAACAGACTATTACAGAGGGGTTCTTGCAGAACACAGGCAGGAATGGGCTCTGGCTGCTGACTACTACGAATCAGCTTCAACAGATCGATCTGCACCTGATATTGTCATCGAAAGAATATCATACTGCAGATTGATGCAGGTGCATGATTACAGTTTAGAACTGGAATTCTAACTGATTACCAGCTGGAGAGGCCATCATCCATGCTGCCATGATCAGCAGCACCTGAAGTACAGGGAATTCTGTACGTATCATTCTCCAGAATAACCACATACCTTATTCCTGCAGTCGGACATTCCAGAAGATGGGCATTCCTCATGACTCCCGAAGAAGACAGATTACCCACACTCGTAAACAGGTTGTGCTGGGCGTAGTAGAGAGCTTCTGCCGATCCGAGGGCTCTCATGTTGCACCGACATGCGGCTTCGTTCGTCTGTTCTTTTATGGAAGTGAATTTCGGTATTGCAATGGAAGATAAAATACCGATTATTACGACAACTATCATGAGTTCAATCAGGGTGAAAGCTCTTCTGTTCATCCGGCCTCCCATTCATTGACTTATAGGAACTGAATCCTTCTGACATAAATAGATGCATAATACTTGCCAGCACATTTATGATCAAATTATTCTTGTATATGTAACATATTTCCCCATTTGGTTGATCAGCATCTGGCAATATTCCTGTTTTATTAAAGAATCTGCAAGGCATACCAGGCAGGTATATTTGACTCAGCCCTGTAATGCATTGTATGATTATTTATTGAAAGCAGACAGTCCGGTAAATACAGCGTAATCAGACTTTCCGGACGGTTCTGAATTAAAGAGGAAAATACACCAGATATTAAGGTAATAATGTGGGAAATTTTGCGATAACAGGTGTTGCGGGATATATCGCTCCGAGACATCTCGATGCCATTACAGACAACGGGCATTGCATAGTCGCCGCACTGGATCCGCATGATTCAGTGGGTATTCTGGACAGGTACTGCCCCAATGCGCGATTCTTTCCAGAACCCGAAAGATTCGACCGCCATATAGAGAAACTTCGAAGAACAGGAGAAGAGAAACGGATCCACTGGATGAGCATCTGTTCCCCTAATTATCTTCACGACGCCCATATTCGAATGGCTTTCCGCGTTGGAGCCAATGTTATCTGTGAAAAACCGATAGTTCTGAATCCCTGGAATCTCGATGCTCTTGCCGAGCTCGAAGCTGAAACAGGCTGCCGTGTCTGGTCAGTTCTGCAGCTGAGGCTTCACCCTTCTATCATCGCTCTGAAAAAGCGGATCGATGAGGATGATCCCGGCAGAAAGTATGAAATTGAGCTGACATATATAACCCCTCGCGGTCCCTGGTACCTGAATTCCTGGAAGGGAAATATAGAACGCTCAGGCGGACTTGCAACCAATATTGGCGTGCACTTCTACGATATGCTTATCTGGATATTCGGAGCTGTTGAGAATAATGAAGTACATATTTCCGAACCAACCCGCTGTTCAGGATTTCTTGAACTCAAGAAAGCCAGGGTCAAATGGTATCTTTCAATAAACAGAGAAGATTCACCTCTGTTCAATGAGAATAATGAACCTTCAACCTGTAGAATTATTACCATCGATGATGATGACCTGGAGTTCACCAGTGGATTTACGGGGCTTCATACTCAGCTCTACGAAAGAACTCTTGCCGGATCGGGTTTCGGGATCGAAGATGTAAGACCATCCATACAGCTGATACATAATATCCGCGAATCAGCCCCAATTGGAATAAATCAGAACTCGCATAGATTTGCATTAAAGAAGGAATAGCATGTGCGATTATTTTGTACACGAATCAGCATATATTGATAAGGGTGCCGTTATCGGCAGGGGTAGCAGTATCTGGCATTTCACCCATATCATGTCCGGTGCAGAATTAGGTGAAGAATGTACGCTTGGTCAGAACGTTTTCATTCAGAGTAATGTAAAAATCGGTAATCACTGCAAGATTCAGAACAATGTTTCGGTTTATGAAGGAGTTATTCTCGAAGATTACGTTTTTTGCGGTCCTTCGATGGTCTTTACGAATATCAAGGATCCTCGATGCAAATATCCTCAGAGAGGTTCTGAATTCTATGTTGAAACTCTGGTGAGGGAAGGCGTTTCAATCGGCGCAAACGCAACTATCGTGTGCGGTCATACTATCGGCAGACATGCTTTTATCGGCTCAGGAGCCGTTGTAACGAGCGATGTTCCTGATTTTGCCTTAATGGTTGGTGTTCCCGCAAAACGAATTGGATGGGCGTGTGAATGCGGGCAGATCCTCCCCGGATTTAAAAGTGATATCCAGTGTCCCAGGTGCGGAATGAAATACTACCTGGAAGAAAACGGACGGTTGATTCAAAATGTACAGGAATAAGAGAATAGGTATCGTTGTACCTGCATACAATGAGGAAACACAGATCGAACGCACAGTTCGCACGATGCCGGATTTTATCGATAGAATAATCGTCGTCGATGACATGAGCAAAGACCGCACTGTGGAAATCGTCGAGCATCTTGAAAAAGAGGATGACCGCGTTCTCCTGATTCAGCACCAGAAGAACGGAGGCGTCGGCAAGGCAATAGGAACCGGTTACATCTGGTGCAGGGAGAATGACATCGATATAGCCGTAGTAATGGCTGGTGATGGACAGATGGACCCGGATGATATGCCGGGACTGCTTGATCCTGTGGTGGAAGACCGTTCCGATTATACCAAGGGCAATCGGCTTATTACAGGAGAAGCCTGGAAGAAAATTCCCCACCTTCGCTACCTTGGTAACTCCGTACTAACGTTCCTGACGAAAATCGCATCGGGCTACTGGCATGTCACCGATTCACAAACCGGATACACCGCTCTGAATCATAAAGCGCTTCATTTGCTGCCACTTGAAAATATTTATCCCAGGTACGGCATGCCCAACGATTTTCTTGTAACATGCAATATCTACGGTATGCGTGTGACGGATGTACCCATTAATCCAGTTTACGATATTGGCGAGAAGAGCGGTATCAGAATATCCAGAGTCCTTTTTACTTTACCTATGTTGCTGATAAGGCTATTTTTCCGTCGCATGGTACAGAAATATATCATCCGTGATTTTCACCCTCTGATATTTTTCTACGCTTTCGGAGGATTCCTCTTTCTTATCGATATACCACTAATCATACGCCTGTTCTATTATTGGGAAATGACTGCAAATATTCCGAAAATTAATGCCCTTGCTATACTTTTCTGCACCTTCATAGGAATGCAGTCGATACTCTTTGCGATGCTGTTCGATATGGAAGCTAACAGGGATTTGAGGGGAAAGTAACTTCTTGACTTATAAGAGATCTGGCTGCAAGCAATATTAATTAACCAGGATGAAAGGAATGATGATTCCGGATTTGAAACTATGTTCTCTGGAGTATTGAGAGTAACTCTGTACTGGCTGTACTGAAACAGATAAATATTTATTCGCATTAATGATTAAGGACAGATGAGATGATAACAAATAAGAAAATATTCATAACCGGTGGAGCTGGTTTTATTGCAAACACTATTATCTCAAGATTGATAAATGATAACCACATAACAATATATGATAATTTCCATCGGGATACGTTAACCGGTAGCGGATATGATACTCACCTGAACATTGAAATTATTAAGGGTGATGTTCTTGATTATGAAAAAGTTCTGGAAAGTATGAAAGGCGCTGATATTGTTATTCACGCCGCTGCTATTGCAGGAATAGATACTGTTATCAAAGTACCTACTCAAACGATGATAGTAAACATGCTTGGCACCGCCAATGTACTGAAAGCTGCAAAGGTTCAGGGTATAAAAGATCGCTTTGTGGACTTCTCCACTTCTGAAGTTTTCGGCAGTATGGCATTCAAATCGACGGAGGATGCAGATACTGTTGCCGGCAGCGCAGGAGAGGCCAGATGGACATATGCTGTCAGTAAGCTTGCAGGTGAACACCTTTCAATTGCTTATTTCAGGGAATTCGGGCTACCTGTTGTTTCCGTTCGTCCTTTTAATGTATATGGACCGGGCCAAACAGGTGAAGGTGCAATACAGGTTTTTATTAAGCGAGCATTAAAGAATGAAGAAATACATATTTACGGCGACGGAAATCAGATTCGCGCATGGTGTTATGTGGAGGATTTCGTCAACTGTCTGATGAAGTGTATCGAATATCCTGCAGCAATCGGAGAATCTTTCAATATTGGCAATTCCAGAGCAGTTGTTACTACATATGGACTTGCACAAACTGTCTGCAGAGTTTTGGATTCCAGTTCGGATATTGTTTTCAAACCTGCCCTGTCGGCAGAGATTGAGCTTAGAATACCATCTGTGGAAAAAGCATTAAGAATGCTCGATTTCAAAGCAGATATTGATCTGGATGAGGGTATAAGAAGGACAGCGAAATGGTTCAAACAGAATGATTAGACTGGCAAAACCAACTATACCGGAAGCTGCTATTAATCATGTAAGAAAAATATTCAAATCCGGTGATCTGGTGCAGGGCAAATATGTAAGGGAATTTGAGACAGCATTACAGAATTATCTGAATATAAATTACTCAATAATTGTTTCGTCCGGAACAGCGGCACTTCATCTCTGCCTGATGGCCCTGGGGATTAAAGAAGGTGATGAAGTAATCATTCCCGCTTTCACTTTTCCAGCTACTGCTAATGTGATAGAAATTGTGGGTGCGGTACCTGTTCTGGTTGATATCAACTTCAATGATTATTGCCTTGATGTTTCCAGGATAACCTCAAGAATAACGGATAGAACAAAGGCAATAATTCCCGTGCATGAATTCGGACAGTCTGCTGATATTGAACACTTAATGCAAATAGCCCGGAAATACGATCTCATGGTAATCGAAGATGCAGCCTGTGCTTTCGGCACTGAATACAATGGTAAAAAAACAGGAACATTCGGAATTGCCGGTTGTTTCAGTTTCCATCCACGCAAAGCTATTACAACCGGTGAAGGCGGTTTGATAGTTACAGATGACTGTGATTTTGCGGATAAGGTTCGAGCCTTGCGAAACCATGGTATATCATCTAAAAAAGACTTTACTCATGCCGGATTGAATTATAGGATGACGGATTTTCAGGCGGCTATCGGATTAGCTCAGATGGATAATATTGAAAAAGCAATCGAGAGCAGAATTGAAATGGCGCATAGTTATAACAAACTCCTTGATAATTGCGAATATATCAGAACTCCCGATACTTTTCCTGATAGAAAAAATGTTTATCAAACGTATCATATCCTTCTGGATGAGATAATTGATCGTGATAAATTGATTGCAAATTTACTTGATAATGGTGTTCAGACGAATTACGGTGCTCATGCACTGCATTGCGTAACATACTATAGAAAGAAATACTGCTATGAAGACAGTGATTTCCCTGTTGCTGAACAGGCTTACAAAAAGGGATTGGCACTGCCTATCGGAGACCACCTGAAATACGAAGATATCGAGTACATAGCAGAAATACTAAAGAGGATGTAAGAAAAATACGCGGTCATAGAAGATCTTCACCCGGTGTTCTGCAAAATACACTATCAAACTGATATTGGATTGAATGATACGGAATATTCGAACATGAAAAGCCACAGAAAACACAGAATTTTCCTCGGAATTGGTGAAGTTGCAGGATATTATACAAATCTGAAAAAGGGTTTTGATGAACTTGGCGTTAAATCATACTTCTTCAGCATTGATGCTCACCCATTTAAATATGGAAATGAAGATAATAATAAAAACCTGTATATGCTGTTGATGGATTACATCTTATCTCGGAAAATATCATCAAAGAAAAATAAATCAATCTGTGAACTCTGGTGGACCTTATTGCTTGTGATGATAGTGTTCCCACTTCGATTGGCAATATTCATATGGTCATTGTTCTGGTGTGATGTATTTGTGTTTCACGGTACATCTTCCTTCTTCCACGGCACATCATCCTTTTTTGAAATGTATGACTTACCAATACTAAAACTGTTTGGGAAGAAAATTATTTGGTTATTTCATGGTAGTGATACGAGACCCCCCTACATAAGTGGTTCCAGTATTTCCAAAGATTTCGGTTGTTCGATTGAAAAATGTATCAGGATTACAAAAAAACAAAAGAAGTGGGTTAAACGAATAGAATTCTACGCCGATATTATCATAGCCCATCCTCCGAGTTCACATTTTCTTGAGAAGAGATTTGTTCGATATCTCACTATCGGAAATCCGTTTCATTACAAAATTGAAAAAGATATTGATGATTGTATAAAGGAGAAAAAGGAGATCCTTCGGATTGTGCATGCTCCCTCCTTTTCAGAATTCAAGGGATCAGGGATTTTTCGAGATATTATCAGGAAAATGAAAAACAAAGGATATGCCATTGAATTCATAGAAATAGTCGGAAAACCCAATTCAGAAGTATTGAGGGAACTGGCTGACTGTGATTTCGTTATCGATCAATTATACTCTGACGCAGTAATGGCGGGTCTGGCTACTGAAGGTGCTTTTTTGGGGAAACCCGCAGTGGTCGGCGGTTACGCATCAATCGAGAATATGGGATACCTGCCTGGTGCAGCAATCCCTCCTACCGAATATCACCACCCCGATGAAATTGAAACAGCAATCGAAAAACTTATCACGAATCATGATTATAGAGTTGAGTTGGGGAAGAAGGCACAGAAATTCGTATTGAAACACTGGGCTCCTGAACGAGTAGCGGAACTGTTCCTGCGAGTCATCAATGATGATTATCCTGAAGAATGGCTTTATGATCCTAACGATATTCGATATGTTAATGGATGCGGGATATCTGAGCATAATGTAAAAGCGCTACTCGAAGGATTTCTGAAGCAAGCAGGCAAAAAAGGCCTTTGTTTGTCTGATAAACCGGAATTGGAAAAATTAATTGTTGATTTTTCTCATTCTGATTCATGCCAATGAATTTCAGTAATCATGAAATATCGTTTCAAATGATTAACTTAGATATATTAGTGTCATAGAATGCATAAAGTTAATATAAAAACAAAATGGTACAGTAGACTTCTTCTTTCAATCGTAATAATGGCGGTTATCGCGGTTGTGTGGAAGAATATTTCTGAAATATCCAGATATGATTTTGAATTAAAATATGGATATTTTATTGCAGGTTCTGCGCTCATTGTAATAAACTATATTTTCTGTTTTCTTATCTGGCACCGGCTTACGATTACTCTGGGTTTGCACGTCCCGATGATCAAAGCCGCAAGGGGATGGTTTCTTTCGTATCTTGGAAAGTACGTTCCCGGAAAAATCGCACTCTTACTTGTAAGAATGGATGCATACCGCGGTTTTTCAAAAAGCAAAGTGGCAGTTGCTACAATAATTGAATACATTGTAGCCATTACCGCTTCCTGTCTGGTGTTGCTGATTTCACTTTCCTTTTCTCCCGCGAGTATTCCAGAATATGTACGGTGGATAGCCGGTGTTGGCGCTGCATTGATGCTGTTTGCTCTATATCCACCATTTTTAAGAAAACTGACAAATCGGGGACTACGGTTAATTAAGAGAGATCCATTACTTGAAGTCCCAACATTCAGAAATATTCTACTTTTTATTGGAGCATATATTGTTGCTTTTCTTCTATCGGGTTTCGCGCTCTTTCTTATTTTCAACTCCCTTTCACCGGTAAGTTTCAAATATTACTTAAGCATTACAGGTATCTACAGCATCGCGGGATTAATCGGTCTTGCAGCATTTTTTGCCCCCAGTGGCATAGGTATCCGCGAAGGTGTGCTGTTTCTTATCCTGCCAGCATTTATTCCAATGCCAACTGTAATTGTGGGTGTAATCGCCATACGACTTATTACCACAGCAGTTGAGCTTTTTCTTGTGGCTGTTTCTGTTATCACCGAAAAAATCTTCTCAAACAAGAGATTGAAATGATCACGTTCATCACTACTTCAATCTTCTTCTCGGTAGCGGCTATATCCATCAGCGGGTATGGAGTTCTGGTGCTTCCTCACTCGGAATCGTGGTCTCGAAAATTCGGCGCAGGAAGTCTGCTGATGTTTTTCCTTGTATCTGCTGCCGGATGGTCAGGGCTTATGGTATCTGCCCTGCTATGGGCAATCCTTGCAATCGGAACAATTCTATGGGTTCGACCAGGACGCTTCAGTATGCCTGGAGGCGGCGTAATGATAGCGCTCTGTGGGTTGATACTTTTCCCTCTTGTTCTTCTCCCACCCTTTTCCAGAGACGCCATGATTCATCATCTGTATCAGGCCAGGATCTGGCTTGAAGCAGGAAGGATTGTCAGACCGGAGTGGTCCGGAATCTTCAGCTATCCATATCTGGTTGAATCGTTCTATTCGATTGCAGGAGGAACATTCGGATTCAGAGTTTCTAGAGTCGTCAGTCTACTTGGATTTCTTTCTGCCTGTTCCGTGCTTACAGGTTACTTTCTGCGGAAAGGAAGGAGGAAAACAGCGGTTCTTTCTCTGATAGTACTTATGAGTATCCCCGAACTTGTTCGGAATGCGACATGGAGCTATTCTGATTCTTTTCTTATTTTCTTTTCATTGCTCGCATATGTTGAATTTATCAGAAAAGATGGCAATCCCCTCCTTGCTGTAATATGGGCTGGAGGTGCAAGCTGTTGTAAGTACAACGGATTCATTGTGCTGGCAATTGTCTGCATACTTCTCCCGTTTTACTTCAGAAATATGACCAGGAAAACAATTCTTTATTCTATATTCTCCGCATTCTTTATTTCAGCATGGTGGGCAATTCCAAATATTCTGCAATGGGGAAATCAGGTATACCCACTCTTGCAGGGCATTTTCAACCCGAATATTACTGTGACCAGCAGAGCGGCAGAGTATTATGCCTTGAATACTTTCAGTACCTCTCTTCACGGAATTCTGGATTACCTTCTGCTTCCTGTCCGAATATCGCTTCATGGCGAATGGAACAATCCTGCTCTGTTTGATGGAGCTAGCGGACCATTACTGCTGGCGGGTACGATTCTTGCTTTTGCAGTTGTAAAGGATAGACGGAAGAAATTACTGCTGCCGTTTCTTTACATGATTATCACACTGATCGCTAATGGAGCAGCTGTCAGGGTTCGATACCTGCTTCCAGGCCTTGTAATGCTATCAATTCCCGTTGCCGAATCATTCGAGAATCTTCTGATTACTAAAAACAAATTTCTACGAGATACTGCGATTGTCCTGATTACAATTTGCATGATCTGGTCAGCAGTAAAAATTATAAATCTTTACGAGTATGAAAAACCATGGAGATATAAGAATGATGTAACATACCTTGATGAAAATGTGCTTTATTATCATTTCTTTCAGAAATGTGATCGTTACATAACTGAAAGTGATACTACACTTATGGTTAATATGAGCCGTCCATTCTATTTTCCCGGATATGCTGTTTTCGATCATAGAGTAGTACCGTTTGAACTGATGGAGATGCTGTGGTCTGGAATGGATTCCGAAGATATTGCGAACTCACTGCGGGAAAGCGGAATAACTCATCTGGCCATGGATATGTTTATTACCTCAATAAATATTACTCCGGAATTGTCCGCAAATGAACTTGAGCAATGGAGAAATTTTGTCTCTTTCAATCTTTATCCAGTTTTAACTGATGATAGCTATATTCTGTTCAAACTCGTATCCAGGCCTGACTATTAACGGATATAAATAAGTAGTCCAGTACAGATAATCGCATCATATCAGTATTTTAAAGGTGTACTCACGCTCCCTAGCTCTTCAATTCAGTAGATTGCTGATACTTTTGAAAAGAGTCATATATGAATCAGTCACTCACTTCAGGTACTTGCGCTAATAATATGTAGTGTGAATATTCTGCTCAAGACCTGGACAGGATAGACAACTGGAGCAAAAGAAAGAGAATCATGAACAGAAAAACGACTGGAAAGATGATCTTAAATATGTCTGGTGGAAACTGATCACCAATTATCAACCCGAATTCTACTGGAGGTAAAGTATGGATGTTCTTATAACTGGAGCTACGGGTTTCATAGGGAAACATCTGGTCAGATTTCTCATGCGGCAATCTGGACTTGAGTTATGGTGCATATCCAGGAACGGTGGTCAGGTTGATAGTGTTCACGTGGATAGCGTGGATTTGACTTCAGCGGAAAAAGTTGCAGAATGGCGCAAGGACAAGCCAGTCTTTGATACAATCTTTCACCTTGCAGCATCGATTCCTTCATCTTTTAAATCATCGGAAGCTGATGAATCATTTTTAGATAACATATATATGATGCAGAATACTATTGCAATTGCAATTCCAGATAATTCATCAATTATATATACCTCCAGTTCTTCTGTTTACTGTACAGAAAATACTATCCCCCTGACCGAAGATTTGATTCCTCAACCAAACAATCCGTATTCTTTGTCGAAATATGTTGGTGAATTACTACTTGATATAGCACATATACGATATGGTTTATCTACGTCTAGTTTGCGAGTATCTGCACCATATGGGCCCTACCAGAAAGCAAGAACTGTAATAAACATTTTTCTAAGGGCTGTATTTGAGTCAAGAAACATAACACTATATGGTTCAGGGAACCGCACACAGGATTTTACTTATGTTGATGATGTGCTTCAAGCAATATGGTTAGCCTTTCAGAAAAAAGCATCTGGCGTATACAATATTGCCAGCGGAAATTCTATCACTATGTCTGAACTGGCAAAAACAGTATTGTCTGTTGAACAAGAGAGCAAATCAAGGATTATTTACTCGGACACAGCAGATTCTCAGGAGAATTACAGAGTTGAGTATTCAATTGAGAAAGCTCTGAATATCCTGCATTATGCACCCAGGACTTCATTAACAAAAGGATTACAGCATTGCCTGGATGCTATGAAAGTTGGAGGATAATTTGCGGATTGGTGTTATCGCTGATATTCATGGTAATAGTCTGGGTTTGAATGCTGTATTAAATGATATGGAACGTCTGGATATCGATCATATACTGATAGCTGGGGATTTCGTTGGTTATTATCCTTATGTGAATGAAGTATTTGAACTTCTGCAATCGAGGAATATCACTTGCGTGTCGGGTAACCATGACTGCTATCTCCTGCGTGAGATATCAATTTCAGAGGATCTCTGGTTCTCATATAAACTGGATTATATTGAACGAATAATTTCTGAAAAGAATACTGAATGGCTGTCCGGTTTACCAACTCAAAGAATCTTTGAGAAAGGTGGATTGAACTGGATTTTGTGTCATGGTAGTCCGTGGGATGTTGAAGAGTATATTTATCCTGATAATACTGATTTTGAACGCTTTGCCGAATTTGATACTGATATCGTAATTATGGGGCATACTCATATTCCAATCGTTCAAAGAGTGGGTCATGTATTGCTGGTAAATCCAGGTTCATGTGGTCAACCTAGAGACTATAATCCTTCCGCATCTTATGCAATTGTGGAAACTGGAACTTGTAATGTCGATATTAGACGCGTACCATATGATGTTAATGCTGTTTGCAAGCATTTAACAACATTAGGTTACAAACATAATCTCATTGACATTTTAACACGAACAAGATAGGAGTAATCATTATATATTCAAGATCACATGATATGATAAATATAGTTATTACTGGTGTTAGTGGTGGCAGTATTGGAAATGAAGTGATGAAAGCACTGCGGTTGGCAAAGACATCATATCACATCATCGGTGTTGATATGAATCCAGCAAGTCTTGGATTATATCAGGCAGACGAAGCCTATATCGTACCACCAGCCTTAGATCCTGAATATATTGATATCTTATTAAGACTTTGTGAGAAAAGAAATGTTCAAGTGTTAATTCCCGGGTCAGAATCAGAAATGAAAGTAGTTTCAGCAAACCGTCAAATATTCACCAATAATAACATATTAACACTCATCAATAATGCCAATGTTATTGATATATGCACAGATAAGTGGAAGACAAATAGTTTTCTGACAAACAATGGATTTAAATCTCCACAATCCGTATTACTAAAAAGCGAGAATGATTGCACAAAAATAAGGAGAATGCCAGTTGTTCTGAAGCCTTCAGTGGGCAGTGGTGGTAGTAATCTTGTCTTTATTGCACAGGACATGGAAGAAGCTCGATTTTTTTCTCGATACATTCTCAAAGCCGGGATGTTACCCATTGCTCAGGAATATTTAGGTACATTTGATGATGAGTATACTGTTGGTGTTTTGACAACACTTGATGGCGGATTGATAGATTCTCTTGTTGTGCACCGCCGCATAATGAGTGGACTTTCCAACAGGATGAAGGTAAGAGGGCGTATTGGCAAATATGCTGGACAAACACTCGCAATTTCTTCAGGTATTTCGCAAGGTGCGATTGAAGATCTACCTGAAATCGCATCGGAATGTGAGCGTCTGGCTGTAGCTGTTGGTTCAATGGGTCCACTGAATATTCAGCTTCGCGTTGATGGTGAAGATATGTACGTATTTGAGATAAACCCGCGCTTTTCTGGCACAACTGCATTCCGCGCATTAGCAGATTATAACGAACCTGACATTTTAATTCGTCATCATTTATTAGGTGAACCGGTAAATCCAGTATCCTACAAATATGGTGAAGTGGTTCGAGGGCTGGTTGAAAGATTTATCCTACCAGAAGAATTATCGATGCCTGTCTATCTTAGTAAGAAAGAGGAGTAATTCATGACTGACATGAAGTTATCAAAAATGATCAAGCAGGCAAATATTGAATATCATTCCAGTATGGCATCAACTTACAATACAGAGCAACCTCACTATAGAGCAGAGAATAAGAGTCGCGTGGAGAAAATTATCAGTGATCTTGCTGAAAAAACAGGTGGGGGGAGTTTACTGGATATCGGATGTGGAACGGGATTCGTTATTGATATTGCGAAGAAATATTTTGATAAAGTTGTAGGTATTGATTTGACTAAAGCGATGTTGGATGAGATCAAACCTGCAGCGAATGTAATGACGTATATCAGTGATTCAGAAAACATGCAATTCGATGATGAGTCATTTGATGTGTGTACGGCTTATTCTTTTCTGCATCATCTGCCAGATATAGAACCTACAATGCACGAGGTTTTTCGCATTTTGCGATTGGGTGGATATTTGTATAGTGATGCCGATCCTAATTGGTACTGCTTTTCGGAACTCGAGAAAACTGCAATTGATAAAATTGATGTATCTGAATCCTTAAGAACAGAAGTTGTGTCTGTTCATGATGTAGCCAGTGCTTTGGAGGAGAAGTATAAGATATCAGCAGATACTGTTTCCATGGCGGAATTTCAAACATCAGCAAAAGGGGGAATTAAGTCAGACTGGCTTGAGGATTTCTTGCGCGTAATTGGTTTTAAATCTGCTGCCGCACATTTTACCTGGTTTCTTGGTCAGGGAAACATTATGCATAATATATCCTCAGAATTGGCAATTGCTCTTGACGATTATTTAAAATCTATGCTGCCATTGTCCAGGAATCTTTATAAATACTTCAAATTAATTGCTCAAAAGTGAATCAGATAGCTTAAAAGGTAATCCCAGGTAAGGAGTTCAACATATACAACTACACTTCAATGCTTTTAACACTGCTTTCTATTTCTGTTCCAAATCAGGCAGGTCTGCATGATTTAACCGTTATCAACGGATTAAGAGATATCGAAATTGTAAGTTTCTACATATGGGGTTCAGGACATAACAGCAAAGGGGATAACAGACTGTATTCCAATTTACAACCGGACTCAAGTATTACGTTTACTCTGCCATCAGGAAAATGCAATTTCCTCGCATTTGATGAACTGGGCAACTCCTACGGTATCGCCGGAGATTTTCAGAAAAACGTACCCGATTCTATTACAATTGACCTGGAATACATTACGTTCGGAAGACCGAATGTTGATCATGGACATCACCTGCTGAACCTGACTAATTCGCTGAACGGCTTTGCTCTGGATACACTCGTACTCTCTTCATCAATGCGTGAGCAGGATATCTTAATAGACGACTTCAGAGTTTTCTCCGGAACCTCTATCAGTATCTGGCTTGAAAAAGGTATCTATTCGATCAATGCTGTAGATCAGATCGGTAGAAAATACAATACAGATAATATCACCGTCCCTGATGACAGTTGCATGCTGGCTATAGTCAGCAGTATGCTGATCAATCCTCTGCCGCCGGTTGGAATAACGGGAAATGGCAGCAGACCGTTCTTTTTAGAGAACTGTCTGCCAATTGCAGTGATTACGGAGCTGCAGATAGTACCTCAGGATGGTTCGAATGGTATTTACCTTGATAACCTTGCACTTCAGCCCGGAGAACACATAATAGCGAAACTGAATCCGGGATACTATTCTGTACTGGTAACGGATGAATACGATGCCGAGTATTACGTCTCAATTGAGCAGCGGGATACTGGAAGTCTCAGATTGCCGGTAGTATATGAATATCTGAAGTACAATTTCAGTTTTCCTGCAAACAGCCAGGAACAGTGAATGGCTGATACGACTCTGACGGACTGGCTCAGCATCAACTCGCTTGCCTGGTCTCTTCTGCGTATAGCGATGATATGGCTTGCCTTTTATGGAACAGGTTCGCTGACGAAGCGAATCAGAGTAGTGAAAAAGTACTTCAGGCTGATGCCTGCGGTCATCCCCGGAATGCTTCTATATATGGGAGTAATAGTACTTCTGTCATTGTTTCATTTACTTACAAGAAGAATTCTGCCCATCTCCATCATACCCGGAGCATTGGCCGGGCTGGTGGTATTTTACTTACGGCTGAAAAAGTTCTTTTCCAATTTCAGATTTCACCTGAAACATCCTGTTATTATCCTCCCTTTCCTTCTTGCAGGATACATTCTGCTTACAAACCTGATGCTGGCGGGGCGTCCGGAAATGAACTTCAACGATACACAGGTCACCTATCTGGTTCAACCCGACAGATGGTTGAACGACGGTCACATGAGCTTTCTTGATGAAACAAGATTTTCTGCTTTTCCATTGACTTCGGAAATACTTCTGTTACTGCCATCTTCACTCGCAGATAACAGAGTAGATCAACTTATTCTTGGGCAGCTTTTTGAACTGAGCATGACTATTGCATTAATCCTGTTCTGCATGGCAATACTTGGATTCGGATGGAAATGGTATCCAGCTGCACTGATCAGCATTGCCGGATGCTCAACGATTCTTCTATGGTGCCATTTTGCCAAACCGGATGCAACTGCACTTTTCTTTGTTACAATTGCCCTGACCATTCTTTTAAAACAGATATTAGATAAGGATGATCATTACGACTTATCAGCCTTTGCTGTAATGAGCCTGGCGTTGACATCAAAATTGACAGTATACTTTGCGCTAGTTCCATTTATTATAATGTATATGTATATTATATTGTGGAATAAACATAATAAAACTTTCATTGTCTCAGGTATTATCATGCTTTCAATAATGCCACTGATATTCGCGCTGCGAACGTTTATCCATACTGGCACTTTTCTATACCCTTATACACTGTTCAAGTTTCTTCTAAAACCTGAATGGCGAATGCCTGAAGTGCATCTTACTTACAATACGTTCGCTGATAGAAGTTCATATTTTTTCCCGACTGTGGGATTCTTTCAGAACATCTACCACTACTTTGGAACCTGGAACTCTTCCATTTTTCTTCTTATAGGGGGATTTCTTCTCACCATTAAGAGAAAATACATAACCGGAAGAACACTGATACTGGCGGGGTTTGCAGTTTACGCGATTATCTCTCTGGTTCTTTTTTATCCTGCATGGTGGGGTGCAAAATACGCAATAATGCTTATTCCTTTTGCCACCCTGTTCGGTCTGCAAATGTTCAGGCACTTGAAATACGGTCTGCTTTCTGCGACTATACTGACAGTAATAGTATATTTCATTTACGACACTTCCATTTCACCAACGGAACATTATGGATTGGAATTCAGAAACGGACTGATCGAATCTTACATAACCAGCGATTGGAAGATATCCAATTTTGAGTTTGTCGAGAAACAGCCCGAATTAGAAGTAACACTCTGGATGAATTCCCATCTTCCGAGTAACACTACTGTACTCTCGTTCTATGTGACAAAACGCTATTTCTCCAATCACAGATGGATTAATGCATGGCGATATCCTCTTGCTGCTCATATATATCTGGACAACAGTCTTGCTGATGAAGTTGCTATTCTTGAAGAGTTGGATGTAAATTACATTATCACTCTGTACAATAACCCTTCCCCATTTGATGATGAGAACTCCGTTGAACTCTTTTCAAGAATCGGCCGGGGAGATGTGCTTGCACCGGTTGCGTATATCGATGGGTATACGATCTACGAATTCTGTCCATCAAACCTTTAAAGTGCACTGATCAAAGAAACGGCGGGCTTTTAGACCCGCCGCTTATGCGATCTGAAAGTATCAGATTACTGCCAGGAAACTATACCATCTACAATACTACCGTGGGTAACAGGAGGGGCAGCAGAGGGACATGGAATTGTGTATGTGGTTGCAGTTTCAACTGTTGTTACATAACCAGCATCATCAACCGGACATGTGATCGCTAACGCATTTCCCATCACATCGGAGTTGTCAAGCTCGGTAACACTACCATATGTGCCCTCTATGCCGTAGTACATGGCTTCAGCGGATCCGAGAGACCTGAGGTTGCTTCTGCAGGCAACCTGCTCTGCCTGGTCCTTTACACTTGAGAACTTGGGTATCGCTATGGCAGCAAGGATACCAATGATGACCACAACGATCATCAGCTCGATAAGCGTGAAACCTTTCTTCATAATAATTCCTTTCGACTTCGGGTTAACGTTAACACACACATACTTTCATTAGTACTATACATTGAAGCAATATCTTTGCCAAACCCGATTTTTCGTTTAATATCCCGCGTGAGCTCATATTATTACTTACCGAGGCGATATACCGGAGGGAGAAACAAATTGTATCTATTGCATAATGCAAGATCAGGTTTCATTATGCATTCTTATCGCTGGATATCTGTGAAGACCGGACGATTCGGATTATCCAGGATTGCGGCGTTTATCAGCCGACCGGCTAATTCCTCGCGGGACATGCTGAAATCACCAACATCCAGGACACCTGCAGACAGATCTACCTCTGGATTGAACCATGTTGCCATACGTTCAAACCAGGCGGAAAAATTTCCGGTGGAGAGCAGCACGATATCAGGTCTTCTGTCCTCCACATATTTCAGAACCCATCCGCCATACAGAATATCGTTGCTGCTTATAAAGAAAACCGATTCGAAAGGTGCGGACGAGAAGTACTCCCTTATTTCGTTTTCCTGATCGGGCAGCGGGGTCCACAAAAGAATTCCCCCGGCAAGAACGGCTCCTGCAGCGATCACTCCAGCGATGCGCTTCCAATTGTATATGGAGTTCATTCCTGCTGCGGCAAGCACCAGGACTACGAACAGCGAGAGTATTGCCGTCTGAGTTGTTCCAGCTGCCATGGGATTGATTATGGTCACAAACAGCAGATCAAGAACAACCAGAATTTCCAATCTGATCAGTAGTTTCCTGTCGGTTTTAAAAAGCTGTATTACTCCTGTTATCAGTGGCAGCAGCAGGACAGGCCAGACAATTTTCCAGAGGGATCCTAGATACCGGAGAAGGACATCATATGATATACCGAACATCTTCCCGCCGTAGACTTCCCTGTATCCTCCCGCAGTTACCTGCCTTACAAAATTGTCCAGTGTTCCGGTGCTGCCCCAGTCTACAACTGCTCCCGAAGCTGAATAAAGGGGTAGCGCAAGATACAAACTCAATCCAAGCAGGAGACCACAGAAGAACTGCAATATTGAGGATCGATTTCTTCGAAAAAGAACTATGAGGAAGATCCCCTGCGGGTGAATCGCCAGTGCAAGACCCAGAAGGAATCCCGCTTCAAGGTTGAGAGGCGGTTTTCTGAAGTACGCAACCGCGTATATCAGAAAAAGAAAACCGTATGCATCCCAGATAAGAAGTCTGCCTGCGATCGAAGGTAATAGAAGAACCCCTGTAAGGAAGAACAGTGAGGAAACTGTGTACTTCTTTGTTATGAGGATCAGAGCTGATGCTGCGGCACAAGCGAACAGTACTCTTAATCCCTCTTCGCCGAAGAGTATCCAGGACAGTCTTGATGAAAGGCTCAGAAGGGGAAGGCCGGGTGGATGGTTAATGCCTCCCAGCCGTGCAACTGTAAGAAACTCACCTCCGTCTTCAACGGGGATGCCCCTCTGACCGGCCTGAAAAGCGATAAGGAACACTATCAGAAAACAAAATGCTATCGCTGGAAAAGACATACTACGGATATGCTTCATGAATCATCCATTTCCCTCGCGTATTTTTCCAGCTTTCTGTAAAGGGTACTTTCGTTAATACCAAGGATCTTGGCAGCAAGGCGTTTCTGTCCTCTTGCCTGGTGTTCAAGCACGTACAGTGTGTAAGCTTTATCTATCTCATCCAGAGTGGGGTTCTTCCTGGAAGACTGTTCAGTTATGATCCCGGAACCAGCAGACACATGTTCCGCTTCACCTGGGTACCTGATGAAATCCGGTATGTCATCAACTGCAATTTCCTCACCAAGTGTCATCACACAAAGACGTTCAACCACGTTCTCAAGCTCACGTACATTTCCAGGCCAGCTGTAATCCGACAATATTACTCTTGCTTCAGGTGTAATCGTTTTCAGTTGATCGCCTGTTTCTCCGGAATAGTCCTGAAGGAATTTATCCAGAAGAAAGGGAATATCGGATCTTCTTTCCCGGAGGGCGGGAACATGGAGAGGAATAACGTTCAGCCTGTAATAGAGGTCCGCTCTGAAATCATCGGTCTTTACCATTTCAGCAAGATCGGCATTGGTCGCAGCTATGATCCTGGCATCGAATGGGACATTTCTGGTTCCGCCGACAGGAAGTACCTGACGCTCCTGAAGTGCTCTGAGCAGTTTAACCTGAAGCTCCCTGTCAAGCTCGCCTATTTCATCCAGAAAGAAGGTACCTCCTCTTGCTGCTACAAGGAGGCCTTCCTTGTCCTTGTACGCGCCTGTGAAGGATCCTTTAAGATGACCGAAGAGTTCACTTTCGAGAAGACTGCGGGAAAAACTTCCGCAACTGACACCGAAGAAGGGCTTGTCAGATCTGGAACCAATGCTGTGAATAGCCCTTGCGATGAGTTCCTTGCCTGTACCGCTTTCACCAGTGATAATTATTGTGCTGTTCTTGTCCGCGACTATCCTTACTTTTTCAAGCAGTTCAACAATGGGTCTGGATTTTCCTATAATCTCCTCGATAGAGTATTTTGACCGGACTCTTTTCCTGAGTTCCAGGTTCTCCCTTTTAAGATCCCTTTCGGAGAGGGCTTTCTCTATCGCGATCAGAAGCTGATCGACTTCAAAGGGTTTAACAAGATAGTCCGTTGCTCCTTTTCGCATAGCCTTAACTGCCGAGTCCACACTTGAAAAGGCTGTCATTATTATGCCGATAAGACCGGGAGAATTCTCCCGGAGCTGCGTCAGAACATCGAAACCGCTTATTCCCGGCATTTTTACATCAGCAACAAGTATATCCGGTATGGATTTCAAGCCGGCTTCTACAGCCTGTTCTCCAGTTGAAAAGCAGGAGACTTCGTAACCATGCTCTTCCAGAAGTATGGAAAGCCATTCCAGCATAGGCTTCTCATCATCAACGATCATTACAGAAAGCGATCTGTTCATATCAGTTTCCTCCGGCTTCAGCTGAAACGGCATCAGGTGGTGCGATCGGTATTATCACTCTGACACCAGTACCCTCTCCGGATACTGATTGAATATCCATTCGGCCTCTGTGATCACGAGCCACTTTTCTTGCTACGAACAGCCCCAGGCCTGTTCCCTCCTTCTTTGTTGTGAAGAAAGGATCGAATATCTGGACCATGATTTCATCAGGTATTCCGGGTCCGTTATCATGTACTTTGAGTTCAACCATACCGTCCTGAGTAGATTTTCCAAGGGAAACGGTGATTTTCCCATCAGATGAGTTTTCAAGAGCCTCAACGCTGTTACGCATGACATTCGTAAGCAGCTGCACGAGCCTTGCCTGGTTACCGAATACGATAAAATCACCCTCAATGTGAGAATCTATCTCGATCAGCCCGCCGAAACCCTGGTTTGCCACATCAATTGCTTCATTTACAACTGCTGCAAGAGATACGGAATTCGTATAGAATACATTACTCTCGCGGGACAGCTCAAGATAACCCTCTATTATCTCCGATATCCTCTTTGCCTGATGGCTTATCAGCTCGGTCATTCTGTCAGTTTTCTTCCAATCCAGCGTTCCCATCTGCAGAATATGAGCGGCACCGCTCATGGATGCCAGAGGATTTCTTATTTCATGAGCCATCGTACTTGAAAGCCGGCCGATCGCAGCAAGTTTTTCCTGCTCCTGAAGCTGCCTTTTCAGCTCGAATGTTTCGGTAATATCCGTCATGGCCACAAGGGCTCCCGCCGAATTACCTTCATGATCAAGAAATATGCCCATTCTGCATTCCAGAATCGCTTCATCCATACTTAATTCTATAACCGGAGGCATTCCCTCTGACAGCTGAAATTCCTTCAGCATTGTAAAGATATCCGTATTGCGCACCCGTTCACGCCATTTATCGCCCAGTGAAAGGATTTTTCGGCCGGACTGATTGATGCTTACGGGATTTCCTGAATTATCTATTACAAGTATCCCGTCTGACAGGCTTTCAAGTATTTCCCGGGACATGGTTCTGGCTTCTCTCAGCTGTCTGAGGATCCCTTCCGATCTCCCCTTTTCAAGCAGCAGATGCTGTGAAAGGTACCCTGATACAAGCCCTGTTATTGTTAGAAATCCAGCGTATATCATTACGAAAAGAAGAGCGTATTGAAAAGAAATATTCGAAGGGACAGTACTAGCCAGTCTTTCGAATGCGCTCCCTGTGGTGGTGGCATCAGTCAGGCTGGAAATCGATACGAAAGCCATTGAGGCTATCATGAGTGAATCCAGCACGGCTATTGTTACACCGCCGCGAATACCGAGAAATACACCTGCTGTGAACGTATGAATAAAAAAGAATGCGGTGAATGGTCCGTCGAAACCTCCTGCCATTCGGATCAGGATTGATGCCAGGATCGAATCCAGGATGAACTGGACCCAAACCTGCCATTCTTTCTCTTTCAGGATTCTTCTGGAGAGGAAATCCAGGAATACTGATAGAATAACCACAGAGCCCACGATGGAATAGACTTTGCCAACATTTGGCCAGCCAAGGAACAGAATACCGAAAATCACGAAAAGACCGAATACGATGACACGCCCAACCTGGAACCAGGTTCGGCGCGTCATCGTTAGTATTCTCTTATACATACTCAGGCAGTTCTTTAAAACAGCAGAAATTCAATACCGCTGTTATCTCGATTGTCAGGCTCCTACAGCACCGATCATGTCAAAGATCGGAAGGTACATGGCAATAACAATACCACCGACTATAGCTCCCAGAATAACGATCATGATAGGTTCGAGTGTGGCTGTAAGGCCCGCTACAGCCGTATCAACTTCTTCCTCGTAGAAATCGGCTATTTTCAGGAGCATGGTATCAATGCCGCCGGTCTCTTCTCCCACTGCGATCATCTGGGTAACCATACCCGGGAAGACACCTGAAGCCTGCAGCGGGTTGGAGATATTCTCACCTCCGGAGATGCTTGTCCGTGCTTGCATAATCGCATCAGCTATGATCCTGTTTCCTGATGTCTTGGAGGTGATACTCAAACCATCAAGTATGGATACACCGCTTGAGATCAGGGTACCCAGTGTTCTAGAGAAACGGGCTATTGACATCTTTCTAAGCAATATGCCGAAGATCGGCATTTTTAGTTTTACGGTATCAATGACCTTCTCACCGTTTTTAGTCTTGTAGTACATCTTGTAACCGGCTATCAGAGCGGCAAAACCAATAAGGATGAGAAGGACGTTCCCCTGAACAAATTCGGAAAGATTTACAACAAATTGAGTAGGTGCCGGCAGCGAACCGCCCATGTCATCAAACATCTGCTGGAAAATAGGTATAACAAAAAGCAGAAGAGCCATAACAACCACTATCACTACTATCAGAACGACCATAGGATACATCATGGCCGATTTTATTTTGCTTTTCAGGGCTGTTGATTTTTCAAGGTGAGTGGAAAGCCTGTTAAGAATGGTATCCAGAATACCACCCTGCTCGCCTGCGGCAACCATGTTCACGTACAGATCTGAAAAAACCTTATTGTGCTTAGCCATGGCATCAGCCAGGGTTCCTCCTTTTTCTACATCCCCCGTGACTTCTTCGATAATCAGCTGAAAAACCTTGTTTTCCTGCTGTCGGGCGAGAATCTGAAGACATTTGACAAGGGGAAGTCCCGCGTCGATCATAACAGCGAACTGCCGCGTAAATGTCGAAAGTTCCTTGTCCTTAACACCTGACCCTATTACACCAAAGGTGGCTATATCGAACGATTTCCCCTTGATCTTGGATACAATCACCCCCCTCTGCGTGAGGATGGCTTCCGCTTCTGCCTTTTTTGCGGCAGAAATCTTGCCCGACATTTTTCTGCCGGCCCTGTTTGTTCCTTCCCATCTGAACTCAGGCATTTCCGCCTCCTATTCTCAGGAGCCTGACTAACAATGAAACATTGGCATAAAACCCACACAGCTGGCTATAATACTCGCACATTATCGTCAAATACATCCAGTATTCTCCTCAAATCTACGAGCATTCTATCTCAGCTGTGAGAATATTCTGCTCAATGTACATTGTCAGACACACTCCTCTAGATGATTTCTCTTCCAGTTGCTACCATCTGTTCCAGTTCCCCCACATTGTGGGATCGTTCCAGAGCAACCTCTCTGGTTATTACCTTATTCGTGTAAAGGCTAAAGAGGGATTGATTCATCGTTTGCATACCATACTTGTGACCGGCCTGCATAAGCCCGTAGATCTGGTGAAGTTTATCCTGCCGGATAGTTGCTTTTACTGCCGGATTACATACGAGTATCTCCGCAGACAGCGACCTGCCTGTTCCTCGGGCTTTCGGTACAAGCTGCTGCGTAAGTATGCCTATTATAACAAATGACAGTTGACTCCTGACCTGATCCTGGCTTGCCGCGGGAAACGAGTCGATGATTCTGTTGATAGATTCGTAAGTCGAGTTTGTGTGCAGTGTGGCCAGTGTAAGGTGGCCTGTCTCGGCGATATTCAGGGCTACCTGCATAGTTTCCCTGTCCCTCATCTCACCGATCAGAACTACATCCGGATCCTGTCTCAGAACGTATTTCAGAGAATTGCTGTAGGACTTGGTATCCTGCCCTATCTCCCTCTGATTAACGATACCCTTATCATGATGATGCACGTATTCAATGGGATCCTCAATGGTTATGATGTGACAATGCCTTGTGGCGTTTATCTTCCGGAGTATTGATGCGAGCGTAGTTGATTTTCCGCATCCTGTCGGCCCCGTAACAAGAATCAGACCCTGACGTCTTTCTGAGAAAGTCTCCACAACACTCGGGAGTCCGAGTTCTTCGAAAGAAAGGATCTCGTGGGGAATGGACCTGATGGCACAGGCTACGCAGCCCCTCTGGAAGAAGACGTTGGCTCTGAATCTTGAAAGACCTTTGATCCCGAACGCGAAATCAAGCTCCTTCTCAAGCTCAAACCTCTTCTTCTGCTCATCCTTGATAAGGCTGTAAACAAGATTCTGTGTATCCTGGGCTGTCAGTGGATCGTACTCCATCCTTTCCAGCTCGCCATCTATCCTGATAACGGGAGGGGTTCCGACTGTAAGATGAAGGTCGGTAGCCCTTCTTTCCATCATGTCCTTCAAAAGAGTTTTAATAATCATATCAAGCCGAATGTCCTTCCTCTGTCTGTCGAGCAGCTCTGCTCTTCAATTCCTCTACAGCAGTCAGTATTTCCTGATCATCTTCAGCGGTACCCCTTGTAACTTCCTCAAGTGTCGTAACTCCCGCCTTCAGTTTGGCAACAGCATCCATTCTAAGTGTTCTCATTCCACCTTGAACAGCCATCACCCGTAACCTCCCTGCGGTTACTTTTTCAATAATAGACTGTTTTATATTCTTATCAATTGCAAGCACTTCGTAAAGACCTGTTCTTCCCTTGTAACCGGAACCGCTGCATTTACTGCATCCTTTCCCCTTATATGTTGTATGGCCAACCATTTCAGCGGGATCAACACCTGCTGCTCTGTATTCATCATCCGAGTAAGTATGGGGTGTCTTGCAATATTTACAGATCTTTCTGACAAGTCTCTGAGCCATGATCGTTCTAACTGCCGATGCTACGAGAAATGGTTTGATACCTATATCGATCAGCCTGTTCACAGTACTGGGAGCATCATTCGTATGTATCGTGGAAAAAACAAGGTGTCCTGTAAGTGCTGCTTTTATCGCTATGCTGGCAGTTTCGAAATCTCTTATCTCGCCCACCATGATAATGTTCGGGTCCTGCCGAAGAATTGCTCTGAGAGCCGTGGCGAAATCGTATCCCTTACTGAAATCTATCTGAGACTGGGATAATCCTTCTATATTGTACTCCACCGGTTCTTCAGCCGTATGGATGTTCACATTTTCCGTATTCAGTGAACTGAGAGCAGAATATAGAGTTGTTGTCTTACCGCTTCCCGTAGGACCCGTTACCAGAACGATACCGTATGGAGAGCTGACCCCCTGCAGAAAGACCTTAAGCGCATCCTCGGGGAAACCCAGTTCCCGGAGATCAAGCTCCAGGCTTCCTCTGTCAAGGATACGCAGAACGATTTTCTCTCCGTTGATGGTCGGCACCGCGCTTACACGGAAATCAATCGATCTTGAATCAATTGTGGCTTTGATTCGTCCATCCTGCGTTTTTCTTCTCTCTGCTATATTCATACCGGCCATTATCTTAAGTCTGCTTAATATCTGAGGCTGCACTTTCTTGGGAAGTTTTCTGACTACGAAACATTTGCCGTCACGCCTGTATCTTATCCTGAGGTACTTCTCGTAGGGCTCTATATGAATATCGCTGACTTCGGTAAGAACAGCTTTGGCAATGATCGAGTTTACAAATGCCACGATCGGGCCTTCGGAGAGATTCGCGTATTCATCCTCCAGATCCTTCTCGTCTATCTCCTCTTCCTCTTCATCCTCATATCCAAGAGTCTGGACTATCTCCAGATCATCGAGATCTTCCTCGTAATCATCCAGCTGATCTTTTACCGATACAAGAGCGTCCTGCTTGCCGTAAAGGTCGTTCAGAGCTCTTCTTACTGCCGAGGGAGCTGAAGCATAGACAATGACTTCTTTTCCAACTGCGAATTTCACATCATCGATCGCATAAAGATCACCCGGAGACCCCATACCGATATGCAAGTAATCCTTTTCCTCTTTAAAAGGAGCCAGGAGGTATCTCCTGGCAGTCTCATCCGGTATTGATTCCGCAAGAACCGGGTCGAGTTCCATTTCATTGAGAAATACGGGTTTAACAGAATATATCTCGGACAGATATTCGGTGATAAGGTCTTCAGGTACAATGCCCATTGACACCAGCTGATCGGCAAGTTCGATCTCGCCAGGCCCATACTCGCTCACTATCTGGTTGATTTCATCACTTGAAACCAATCCGGATTCCAGAAGCATCATACCAAGTCTGCTGAGCAAAAATACCCTCCGTTACTCGTTCGAGATTGTTTCCCGCAGAACCTCATCGAAAGTAGTAAGTCCGGCTTCCAGCTTCCTGATGGCTGATTCCCTCAGATTCACCATACCCTTCTCTATCGCCGCTTTTTCGATCTCTAAACTGTTAGCATCCCCCTCTATCAGCATCCTTATATCTTCGTCAACACGCATGACTTCGAAAATACCCATTCTACCTTTGTAACCTGTTTTATTGCAATATGAGCAGCCGGTGCCTTCATAAAGCTCAACATTCTTGAAACGTTCAGGATCAATTCCAGCATCAATGAAGGCATCTTCCGGAACATGGATCGGAGTCTTGCATTTGGGGCAAATCTTCCTGATAAGCCTCTGGGAGGCGATACATACAATCGATGTGCTAAGCATGAAGGGTTCGGTTCCCATGTCAATAAGCCTGTTAATAGTGCTGGGAGCATCGTTCGTATGTGTAGTTGAAAGCACCAGGTGCCCTGTAAGGGCAGCTCTTATTGCAATCTCACTGGTTTCCTTGTCGCGAATTTCCCCGACCATGATAATGTCCGGATCCTGGCGAAGGTAAGCCCTTAGTGCATTGGCGAAGGTCAATCCGACATCGGAATTCATCTGAACCTGGTTGACACCCTTCAGATTGAATTCTACAGGGTTTTCAGCAGTCATTATGTTTACACCTATGTCGTTAAGCTCCGTAAGGGCCGAATACAGCGTGGTTGTTTTACCGCAGCCGGTGGGTCCTGTAACCAGTACAATCCCAAAAGGTCTGTGGATGCCTCTTCTGAATTCTTTGAGAGGTTCATCTTCGAATCCAAGCTTATCAAGGTCAAGGATAACGGCACTGCGGTCCAGCAGCCTGACTTCAACCTTTTCACCGAAAAGCGTAGGCAGAGTCGCAAGCCTCAGATCAACAAACCTGTCACCGACAAGTATCTTCTGCCTGCCGTCCTGCGGAAGATTGTGATCAGCGATATCCATTCCACCAATAATTTTAAGCCGGCTGACCATGGATGCCCTGTATTTTCGGCTTGGGCGCATAACCTCGTGAAGAACACCATCTATTCTGAATCGGACCCTGACATACCTCTCGAAGGGCTCAAAATGAATATCACTTGCTCCCCTCCTTACCGCATCCGCAATAAGGCTGTTCACCAGCTTGACTACAGGAGAATCCGAAATACTATAATCAAGATCTTCATCTTCGATTTCTTCTTCTTCATCATCCTGGATTATCATGGATTCAAAGACTTCGTCACCCATAAGCATTTCGGAATCTTCGACAATGCCTTCGGTATCGATATCGGCAAGGGCTTCGTTAATAGTATTGGGCTTGCTGACCTGTCCGTTTTCATCGATGGGAACGATTGCTTCTGAATCCGGATAATATTTCGTCAGGGCTTTTTTGATCATACTGGAAGCGCATATATGGGGTTCTATATCCATTCCCAATGAAAATCTCAGGTCATCAATTGCAAAGAGATTGTTGGGATCGGTCATGGCAACAATGAGTTTTCTGCCTTCTCTTCTGATGGGGACAACTTCATACCTTCGCGCTATATCGCCTGATATGAGATGAATTGTATCTTCATCGATTTCCGCTGTATTTAGATTTGAACTCTCGATGCTCTGCTGTCTTGCCAGAAATTTATTCAGATCTTCTTCCGAAATGGCTTTAATATTCACAAGATGGTATCCGAGCCTGCTTCCATCTTGATTCTGTCCGTTGAGTGCCTTTTCAAGCTGATTTTTCGTTATGATCCCTGAATTCAGAAGAAGTTGACCTATCTTTATGCTCATCAAGCCTCCAAAATCAACTTATACACCAAGTTAACGCGCAACACTCATGCAATATACCAGCTCAGGTTATCTCGTACATTCCTACCATGTAAGTAATGTTTCATTAGAGCAATAATGAGCATTTATATGAATGATGTAAATGAGCAGTTGTTGTCAATTGGAAATGCAGCGATTCCGATATTAGAAATTAATGGTTACCCAGATATTCATTCCGACATCACGCTGATCGTACTGTGAGTTGACTCGATCGGTTTTCCAGCCGAAAATACCTGTAAGTCCGGCAGTTACAGTACCAAAATCGTAATTCAGAGCAGGTTCTATCCGCCATTCCTCCCGATCGGTCTGCAGCTGTGCGCCAACTACGCTTCCAAAAAGCTCACTCCTGGTTTTGGATCTGGTTACGCTGAGGCTTGTTGTGAGATCGCTCCGGAAACTGATCCGAAGCCTGTCAAGCAGCGGCAACGGTATGGCAAAACCGCCGGGAGCGCTGAACGAGTATTGTATTTTAAGCTGAATGTTGCTGTTGCTGCTTTCAGTCTTTGCCTGAGTTCCGGTAAAGCTCTGCATTACTGTTCTGGTAACGTTATCGCTGAGAGTTATCTGTACATCGTTCATAAGGGTAACGCTTATGTTGAACAGGGGTGTCCAGTTTGTCTTTACCGTCTCTGTAGTCGGTGTGTAGACATCACTTTCGAATCTTCCGCTCTCACTTGTTTCGATGCTGTATCCGGAACTGGCTGAACCAGTTCTCAGGAAATTACTCAATCCTGCCAGCCTGTTCAATCCGGACCATGAAAAGGAAATGGAGGGCCAGGTCTTCGATCTCTGATTGTTCCAGAATCCGGAATAGAGGTTTTTATTCTCCGATGATCTGTACTCCAGTCTGACTGACATCGTAGACACAGGCCTGAAGCCTCCGGACACCTGCAAGTTCCATCCCTTTGTCCTGTCCCACGGAATTTCATCATCGAGTACCGGATCGAGACCGGTCTGGTAGCGCCAGTCGGGAATGAATCCCATATCCCTGTATTCACTGCCTTCAGTTTCAGAATAGGTGATAGTCGGGTCATTGATCATGTTTGCCCAGCGCTCAAGCTTAATCAGGAACCACCTGGGGCTCCCTGTTTCAGCCTCTTCGTCAAGTCTTTCATCCCGCAGCCTTGCCAGGCTTCTTATTGTATGAACAAGCCCTATTCTGAGATTAACACGTCTGGTGGCTGAAATCGAAAATCTTGGCAATCCCAGGGAATCTGCACCTGAGCTAGTATGGGGAGCAAGCCTGGACTGCCCGTAATGAGAATCAAATGAGAATCTGGGATTCAGATAGTCGAACAGATTGATATCCTGAGAGATACTGATAGTCTGATTCCTTGATATCTCCCGCCCGACGTTCACACCCAGGTTCCCCTCCCATGGGAACAGAAGATCTCTTACAAGTCCAAGAGAACCACTTGCGGACAATCCCTTCCAGGGTGTGAATGTAATCGACCCGGTGGATGAGAGTGTACTCAATATTGTTGCTCTGGTCTGCACTGTATCGTCGTTGAGAAAACTCCATCTCGTTTCCCAGTTATTCCTTCTCATTAGAGACCAGCTCAGCCTCGAAGGCCTTATTCTGAAGAATTCAATGACAGGCAGACTGAACAGCTGCATCCTTCCGGGACTGATATCATATGAAAGTGAGCCCTCGGCTGTAGTTGAAGTATCCCGGGTTGAAGGCGTTAAACCGTAACCTCGCGAATATGTATGCATAAATCTGAAAGGATCTATGAAGTACCTTCCGAGTATTGATTCGGCATTGCTGTTCTTCCGCAGCTGAAAACCGGTACTCCAGTTCCTGGTCTGACTTCGCTCATTCCAGGATTCGGTATCATTGAGGCGGTAGTCAGAGCCGGATTGGAATACAGGTTTGGAGATATTCAGCGACCATGAGTAATTGGCAGGAGCGTACAGCGACCACAGCGGAGGTGTAAATCGGTTCAGGTACATGGTCGCACCGGCGTTATAGGTGGTGTGCGTATATCCCTGCCCGGATCTGCTTCCAAGGCCATGAAAATCGGAATCTATCTCCCTGTAATCACCGTTCAGGATTAGAAGATCGGCTATATCGATACCGGCGGTTATTCGATGCGCTGTCCCTACATTGCTCCAGGGCTGATGCAGTGTGATATCATCAACCCATACCGTTGTGTTTAATGGAGCTAATGAATTGTTACGGAGTCCAAGGCTCATCTCCATGATCCTGGCGAAATTAGGGGAACCCCGCACAGCCAGCCCCCCCTCCTTGATATACTCGAGCTCCGATTCATCCATGGTTGCCTTAAGATCAACAAGGTCATCGAGGCTTACCTCTATCGTCTGCCAGCCGGGCTCAATACCGACTCCTATCTCGTAGTAATTAAGGCTGTCGGTTCCCAGTCTGTAAATAAGCTCTGAATCGTACTGTTCCTCTCCATGCACGAGAAACATTATCTGCCTGTATCCGGTATAATCCTCCCCGCTGTAGAAACTCTGGGTCGCCAGGCCGTAATGTCTGTAGTCTATGTTCTCAGCCTCAAGGGAGATGGACTGTTCAAGCCGCGGGTCTCCGTACTCATCCTCCCCCGGATCAACACCTGGAGGCGGATCGTTTGCGTACTCCAGGTTGTCCTTATTGTTGACTGTGGAAACGTACATCTTTTCCAAGGGGGATACAGGGGTGGGACTTATCGAGTCAACGCAGGATACACCTGACTCTTCCCACCTGTTGCCCACAATCTCAAGGTCGTATATCTGTACAGTATCAGCGCTTGTAAAACCATCCATCCACAGCCTTGCGTAGCTTATCTTTTCCCACGTTGGTGTCCCCGTCACGAATCCGGGAATGGAAACGATCGCTGTATCCGCCAGCGGGATCTCTATTAGCATCCATCCATTCGCATTTGGTCCGGAAACTATGTAATCGGGATTGTCTACAGGTATATTGATCCGGAAGAACGAATTCGACCTGTCCAGAACACCATTTCTGTTGAGATCCTCCGTATTAAGCTCATTATTGCCCTGCGATCCGTTTATACTGTCGTATCGAACAGATTCATGATAATCCTCGTCGTAATGATAATTATCCAGATTTGGATCACCTCCCTCGGGAGGGTTTTCCTCGGTATCCCAGAAATTATCAAGGCCCGTATCCTCATCGCTTGAAAGCTCACCGTTTAAGTTGAGATCCTCCGTATCAAGTACACCGTTAGCCATTCTGACAAGCTCTCCGGCTGTTCTCTCGAGCCAGTAGGAATCCTCATCTATTCTCTCGCCGAGATCGAGACAGATATTGGCATTCGCGGCAGAACCTGTAACTCTTATGTACATCCTCAGATAAGTCTTGTCTGACAGATCCAGCCCGTACTTGTCCATGCACCTCATGATCCCGCCCCAGGAATTACTGCTGCCTGCCGAAGGCTGGAAATAGAGCTCCAGAACATTGTTCACATAATTATCTTCCTGCCTGCCTGAAATGTTCGGGACTATATCTTCAAGTTTCCATCTTCTATATGTATTGTACCACCGGATTTCCCCAGCAGGATCTTCCTGAAAGGCACCTGGATCGGGAATACTTGAAAGGTGCCATGAAATTCTGCCCTGCCCTATGGGAAAGGACGTTTCCGTGCCCTCCATATCATCTATGTAAGCTTTGCCATCTACATTCGGGTTGGGAAAACTCATGGCTATCTCGCCGGAGATGGTCGCATTGCTGGGGGCTTCTGTGTTTATCCCGGGACTAAGGTTCGCGAAATCGGTGAGAAACTCCGGTTCTGCTTCAAAGTGCGCGTCAATATCGGCTCCCAGAGTCCTGGTGGAGTCCTCTCCAACCCGCGGCCTGTCTCCTGGTGTACTTGCGCTCTCGAACATTGCCGTAGCCCCCACCCATGAATCAGTTCCGATCTCGTAGACGGCCCTTGTTCCTATCAGAGTCTTCTTCTGCGCGGCGAAAAGGGGGATGTACTCGAATGTTACCCGCACGGTGTTACTGGGGTTCTGGGCATCCTCGGCGGCTTCTCCCATAAGGGTAAGCAAACCGATTTCATAGATTATCGAATAATCAATATCTTTGACAAGGGTTCTTGTGCTTCCGGCCATGGTAAGAGTTACGTTTTCGCTGCCGGGTATAATCCCCATACGTCCCAGCGAATACGTGGTTGAAGCCGCCCTGTAACTTACCTCAATGAAGTACTTGCTCTGTACGGGAAGGGGATTGTTCTCTTCGTATACAACCGGGTTAGTGACATCCAGGACGGGATCGGTAAAAGGCCTGACCTGGGGGAACACCAGAAAACCGTTATCCCAGTCAACGGCATTTTCCTCATCTGCCAGGGAACCGTCACCGTTGGTATCAAGCCCCAGAAGTTTTATGAAAGTAGTATCATCCTGCGTCTGGATAGGGTCCTCACCAGACCTGGTAAGATAGATGGCGCAGTTGAAGCTCTCCTGAACGATGTTGTTGGCTCCCAGGAAATACCTGTTCCGAAGTTCGTAGTTCCATGTTGAATAATCCGGCAGAGGACGGATCTGTTTTATGAGCTTCAGATTCCAGTCCGAACCGGGATTAGCGTTACCGATGGTGTCACCCGCCGCGGTGACCATCCAGATGGCGATCCGGTAATCATTGTTGATGGGCCTGTTAAAATGTATGGTTGTGGCTGAATCGACCAGAACGTAGTCCAGATCAAGGCCGGGCTGAAGTTCATCCCAGTAACCGGGACCCGTCTCCCCCGTGCCTTCAATGAACCATGCCCCCTCAACCGCTCCGGTCTCCTGATTGTTGGTTCCATCATCGTCATCCTGAAAAACCCTGATCGATGCGATCTGGGGCTGGATCAGGGAATCGGGTGAGGTGTAGAAGAAGTAGTTATCCGCCGGGTGTATGTCGAGTATACTGTCTTCTACCAGGGTGGCCTGCCCGACAAATTCCGAGGATTCGGTGGAGCCGGATTCACGGCTTGCAATGGTGGTGAATTCAACGGGTCCGACCTGGGCCACTATTTTTGCTCCGAAAAGCCCCTCGTGAGGTATGCTGTACGAGACGAATTCAGGCCCGGTAATAGAAAGGCTGATATCACCCATCTCGATACTCTGAATTATCTCATCCTCGTATCCTTCGTAGCGCAGGCTGATACTGCTCTGAGGACCGAAGCTCCTCTGGCTGTCATGGTTTACATTAACATGTACCTTGGAGCCGATGGTTCCTTCCAGCTGAACCCTCAATTCCTGTTCCATCTTGAGATCCGGGAAGAGGGACTGGCTCTGACCCTCAGTTTCAACCGCGTTCGGTCTGTAATGAGTTACTCCGGAAAGGGTGATCTTCTGATAACCGCTGATATCTATCTGCCCGCCTTCGCCAATTGCGCCCGCCAGTATCTGCGGCATGTCCAGGGGCAGGTAGATAGTAGGTATCAGAGAGCCCTCCACCCTTGATGTACGCAGGCAATTCCTGCTGTTTGTGGAGGTCCAGGTGTCGCGAAGAGTCCACTCCATTGATCGATAGTTCAGAACATCAATGGGAAAACAGCCCGATGTCGAAACGGGAATGGATCTATAGAAAAGCCGCCAGCATAGAAAACTGCTCCGAAGGGAATGCACCAGTTTCCAGGATACACCGGGATCAACGAGCAATTCGCTTGCGTACTCTGTTTCCCAGGGATAGGCTGGAAGAAGCGTGGGAGTACGCACTCCAACGGCTCCCGCAGATACGTTTGCTATCAATAGTATGATAAACGTTACAATGCTGGTTCTTGTTTTCATATGCAGATTCTAGTCTCCAGCTTACTCATGGTTCCCGATACAGTGTATAATTGTCATATTGTATAATATTACCGAATGCCAATAATGAGAATTAAATGAAAAAATTGCAAGTTTACACTGTAAGGGAATTCCTTGCACCCTTTCTCCTATCATGCGGTATCTTCACTTTTGTGATGCTGCTGGATAAATTGCTTGATCTCCTGGATATGATCGTAAGCAAGGGAGTGCCCGTAAGAACCGTTGTGGAAGTATTCCTGCTGCTGCTTCCCTCGATGGTGGCTGTGGTGATTCCAATGGGAGTTCTGGCCGGAGTGCTGATGGCTGTGGGCAGAATGGAGTCCGACCTTGAAGTAACCGCGATGAAATCTTCAGGCGTGAGTATCATCGTGCTCATAAAACCGCTGATGCTGGTCGCTGTCCTCCTGATGGCAACAATGGTTCTCTTCAATAATTACGTTCTGCCCGATGCGAATCATATGGCCAAGAATCTCCTCCTTGACATCGGTACGATGCGTCCGGCTGCGAAGATAATACCAGGAATGTTCGTAGAAGACATTGAAAATTACAGGATAATTGTGGAGGAAAAGGACGATCTGACCGGTGAGCTTGAAAACGTCGTCATTCACGAACGGGTTCCCGGTATGCCCGGGAGAACTATTACCGCCCTCAGGGGAAGAATGGAGCCTGTTTCAGCCAATCGTTTCCGCCTGGTTCTTACCGATGGTCAGATGCATGAGCTGACGGAGAACGGTGAGTACAGAAAACTGGACTTCGAAGTGTACACTGTTGAGATAGTCCGGTCAGAGGAGCTTATCAGGCAGGACAGGAATAACCGGGGAGACAGAGAACTGTCCGCAGGCCAGATGAGAGCTCTTGTAGATTCTCTTGAAAAGCAGGTTGTATTGTTTGAGGATTCACTGATCAGTTTCGGAAGCGGTCCCCTTCTTGCCCTGATCAATGATTCAACGATCTTCACCGGAAGAAATACTTTCCCTCCTCCTGACAGCGTTGACGCACGGACATGGTTTAATCTCTCAAGGAATTTCCTGGCACAGCATGCAGGTGATCTTCGGATTCTGGCAGACCGTAACGCTTCATTGCAGAGGAGTATAAGCCGTTACAAGGTTGAAATACAGAAGAAGTACTCCATTCCATTCGCCTGTATTGTATTCGTACTTCTCGGTGTCCCGCTGGGGCTCTCAACCAGAAAGGGCAGTGCCGGTATTGCCCTCGGTGTAAGCCTGCTTGTGATTCTTGCATATTACCTCTTTCTTATTGCCGGGGAACAGCTTGCGGACAGAAGAATGATGCCCGCATTCCTCTCGATGTGGCTTCCGAATATCATCCTGGGAGCTTTTGGAACAGTGCTGACGGTAAGGAGCCTGCATGAGGGCAATCCTCTCCCGCTGGGGAGATTGCTCGCAGCTTCCAGGTCGTTTTTCACAAGAATCCGCGGGAAGAATAAAACGGGTACCGCTGCCGACTCACAGGAAAGCGGTTCCGTATGATTTTCAAAAAGCTGGATATTTATCTTGCCCGTCGATTCATCAAAATGATAATCGTATCCGTTTCATCATTCGTGGTCATCTTCGTAAGCGTCGATGCGTTTGACCATTTCACAAGATGGGTAGACAAGGATGTATCAGTTGGGGCTTTTCTTGGATACTACTTTTACGGACTGCCATACATCATCGTACTGGTACTGCCTATAGCCGTTCTATTGAGCTCGCTGTTCCTGATTTCATCCCTTTCCAGAAAAAACGAACTGGTTGCAATGAGGGCTGCGGGAATAAGCCTGCCCAGGATATTCCTGCCACTGCTTATCGTAGGGGGACTCACATCTGTCTTCGAGCTCGGAGTGGGCGATTTTATAGTAGCCAATGCCACATACCAGCAGACACAGGTGAAAAGGATCGAGATAGATGGACAGGAACCTATAAATTATTCGAGAAGAAGTAATTTTGCCCACAGGTCACCGGACGGTTCAATACTGGATATCGGCTTTTTCAACGGTCAGACGGAAACAATGGATAATGTAACCATAGAGTGGTTCGATGACAGCAGCAGGGTCACCCGGAGGCTTGATATGGACAGAATGCTGTGGCTCGATTCCATATGGACAGGTATAGGTACCACTGATAGAATATTCGGACCATCCGGTGCACTTGTTCTCTCAACTGCTGATACACTTCCTCTCCCTGAGGTAACCGAAACACCTGAAAATTTCGGGGCAAGGCAAAAAGCCCCGGGGGAAATGAATTTCATCGAACTTCGGAACTATATCGCAAGCGTTGATGAAGCCGGGGGAGACTCAAGGGGAGACATGGTCGAATTCTATCTGAAGTTCTTCTTCCCCCTCTCAAATCTGATCATGGTTTTCGTCGGAGCCCCGCTGGCCCTTAGAAATCCGAGGAGCGGCAAGTCCTCAAGCATCGGCCTTGCGATATTGCTCGCTTTCATCTTTTTCTCACTTCTGCGGCTTGGCCAGACCCTGGGTCATAAGGGAGCACTCCCCCCTCTTCTTGCGGCAAGCATAGCCGATATTGTCTATATCTCAATGGGTGTATTCCTTCTATCGAGGGCTTCAAAAGCTTAGGAATAATCTGATTCGGTTTGTTTAATCAGACACTTGCAGATTACCGGTTACAGGATGCATATTCATGTCTGTTCCAGAGGTGCTTAATAATTCATTTATCACAGCATTACTTTAACCAGGGAGACAGAAATGCCCGAACGTGTATTCAACTTTTTCGCTGGACCTGCTACTCTTCCCTACGATGTGGTGAAGGAAGCAGCAAAGGGTGTCGTAAACTTCGAAAACATGGGAATGTCCGTAATGGAGATATCCCACCGCTCGGCCCAGTTCGACCGGATGTTCTGTGAAACACAGAAGAACATGCTTGAGATCATGGGGCTTTCAGATGAGGAATATGCAGTGCTTTTCCTTGGCGGCGGAGCGAGTACTCAGTTCTGCGCCCTTCCCTTCAACTTCCTCAAGGACTCCATGACTGCAGATTACATTGTCACGGGAGGATGGTCCAAGAAGGCGGTAAAAGAAGCAAAATTCTTCGGTGACGTGAATATTGCCGCCAGCAGTGAGGACTCCAATTTCAACTTTATTCCTAAGGAGTTCAACCTTACTCCTGGAGCAGCGTACGTACACACTACAAGCAACAACACTCTTGTAGGAACTCAGATAAAAGACTTCCCCGAAACAGGTGATGTCCCTCTGGTAAGTGACATGTCATCCGATTTCCTTTCCAGGGAGCTCGATTTCGGTAAATTCTCCCTCATTTACGCCGGAGCCCAGAAGAATATCGGACCTTCAGGCGTCGCCGCGGTTGTCGTCAGACGCTCATGGGTTGAGCAGGCACGCAAGGAAGTTCCCACAATGCTCTCCTACGCAACCCATATGAGCAAGAATTCACTGTTCAATACACCTCCATCCTTCCCTGTATATGTGGTGGGTCTTGTCATGAAATGGATCCTTGCGCAGGGCGGGATTAAAGCTGTTGAGGCGGCAAACGAAAAGAAGGCCGGCCTCCTCTACTCCTACATGGATGATAGCAACGGCTTCTACACGGGTACTGCGGAAAAGGACAGCAGGTCTTTGATGAACGTAACGTTCCGACTTCCATCAGAAGAGCTGGAAAAGAAGTTCATAGCCCAAGGCACCGAGAACGATCTTTTAGGATTGAAGGGGCACCGATCCGTTGGCGGATGCAGAGCCTCGATCTACAATGCCATGCCCTACGAGGGTATTGAAGCTCTCGTGGAGTTCATGAAGAAGTTCAAGGCGGCCAACTAGGAACTAAATGGGGACGGAGGTAATTAGATTTCTTAATTACCTCCGTCCCCAATCTGACCAAGGCCAAGGAACAGCCTGTGATACTCCACCTGTTGTTCCCTGTCCGGCTTGAAGTCTATTGAACAGATGGACTCCGTCTGCCGTTCGGACAGGGGAAAAAGCATGACTGTCTGCCCGAGTTCACCGCACCGGTACCTTATAGCAGGCCGCCAGGTGTCCCAAAGAGCCTGAAGCTCGCTTATCTCAAGCCCACCCCCGCTCCATTCGGCAAGGACTTCCAGCAGAGCCTCATCGTCAAGCACGGCTCCTCTTGCATCCATTTCCATATCGGTTAGAGCGCTTGAGCAGATCAGATCGAAATCATCCATGAAGAATAGCAGGTATACGCCCTGATAGCCGTATAATTCCTCCGCATAGGTGTTCATATCACGGAAACTGCACTCGTAATAAAGGAAACTTCCAGAATAACCGCTTAGGGGATGTTGAATGGTATTACCCGGAACGGTCCTCCAGTAAGGAAGGGCATACTCAAAACCATCCCAGGCTCCCGTCTCGCCTAAAACTTCCTCTTCATTCTCAGCATATCTCTCGTGCAGTTCAAAGGTATTACCAGGCACAGTAATCCTCAGGCCGTACCAGCTGGCGGTCTGACTTCCAGGTTCATCAATTCCTGTTGCCTCTTCAACCTCTACGCCATCGTACCATGGAACTGCAGTCGTTATGAATCCGCTATTCGCGGTAACCGTCAGGGTTCCGGTGCACTCCGCCCCGTGGAACCAGATCACAGGCGCCTCAACTTCGTACATCTCGTAAGGATTAAGGTTTTCCTCATCGTCAAGATAACCCCTAAGAGCACCAATAGCACCCTGATACTCCTGATCAAGCTCCACAACTCCCCATTCATGTATGCGCACTGTGTTGTCAGTGGACTGTGCAGCAACCGCACTCAGAAGAACAAAAACAAGAAGGGTAAACATACCGTGCCTCTCTGAAATGGGGACGGAGGTAATTAAGAAATCTAATTACCTCCGTCCCCAATCATTCTTCTCAGGAACTCATCCTCGCTTATTATTTCAAGCCCTAATTCCCGGGCTTTGCGCAGCTTGTCCCCAGCACCGGGGCCGGCAACTACAAAATCAGTTCTTTCCGAAACGTTTCCGGTAACTTTCGCGCCGGCCTTCTCTGCCATTATCCTCACTTCTGAGCGGGGAATTGAAATTCCGCCGGTAAAAACCACCGTTAATCCCAGAAGAGGCTTATCGCCATCATCGGTACCACTGCCCTTAGGATTGAATCCAGCGTTTAGAAGCCTGTTCACCACATCCCTCGTTATCTTCTCATGGAAGAATCGATAGAGGTTATCCGCCAGAACAGGACCGATTCCCTCAATAGCAAGGAATTCATCAACATCAGCACGCATCAGTTTATGAAGATCGGAAAACCTGCCGGACAAAAGACCTGAAACTGTTCTCCCGATCCCCGGTATCCCAAGGCCGGTAATGAACCTCTGAAGGTTCACACTGAGGCTATTTCTCAGTTCTGAAAGGAGGTTGTCCGCAGATTTCCCGCCCATCCTGTCCAGTGATGCAAGCTGCGGCCGCGAAAGCCTGTAAAGATCAGAAACATCCCCGACCATACCTTTGTCAACGAGCTGCTCCGAGAGTTTACTGCCAAGACCCTCAATATCAAGGGCATCCCTGGCGCCCCAGTGAAATAGACTCTGCCTGAGCTTTGCCGGGCAGGATGGATTCATGCACCTGTGGGCTGAGGCATCCTCTTCTCTGGCAACAGGTCCCCTGCAAACGGGACAGTTCACGGGGAACTCGAACCTCTTCCCCCTTTTGGAGTCGGACCTGCCAAGTGATCGTGCCACCTCAGGTATCACGTCTCCCGCTCTTCTCACAATTACCATGTCTCCCGGCCTGACATCCTTCCTTAGAAGCTCATCTTCATTGTGAAGCGTTGCGCTTGAAACAGTTACACCGCCTACGAATACCGGTTCCAGCCTGGCCACCGGGGTCAGCTTTCCTGTTCTTCCAACCTGGATTTCTATATCGATCAACCGTGTTACAGCTTCTTCAGCCCTGAATTTCCAGGCAGCTGCCCATCTTGGATATCGAGAGAGAGTTCCCATCTTCGCCTGTAGAGAGGCTTCGTTGAGTTTGATGACTACACCATCGATCTGCCAGGGCATTTCATCACGTTTCTGCTCAAGTTTGTGATAGGCTTTCTCAACTTCATGGGCACCCCTGCATACGAGATTATAGGGATTCACAGGAATACCGAGCCTGCCGAGGAAATCGAAAAGAGAATGCTGCGATGTTATCCCATCGGGCCAGAGCGCAGTTCCGTAGGCAATGAAAGAAAGAGGTCTTGTGGCGGTTATCCTGCTGCTGAGCTGCCGAAGTGACCCGGACGCAGCATTACGCGGATTGACAAACAGTTCCAGCCCCCGGGATTCTCTATCCCGGTTCATCTTCTGGAAATCATTTTTCCTGAATATCACTTCACCTCGAACTACAAGATTGCCGGAGAGATCGGAGCTTAGTTTAAGTGGTATTGACCGCAGAGTTCTGACATTGGGAGTCACATCCTCCCCATCACTTCCGTCTCCCCTGGTTCCGGCTCTGAGGAGAACCCCATCCTGATAGATAAGGGCAACTGCAAGTCCGTCCAGCTTTGGTTCAACGGAGTAGACAGGATCATCTTCGGATTTCAGTTCATGTCTGATGCGTCTGTCGAACTCACCAAATTCTTCAGCTGAGAAAACGTTATCCAGGCTCAGCATTGGCGGATCCCATAGGATGGAAGGGAAACGAGAGAGTGGCTGTGAGCCCACCCTGTGAGTGGGTGAGTCTTCGGATGCAAGTTCGGGGCACCGTGATTCGAGCTCGATAAGCCTCTGCATGAGCGCATCATATTCACCATCGGATATTTCAGTGCGGTCTTCAGCGTAATAAAGCCTGTTGTGGTAACGTATCTTTTCCCGAAGCTTTGCAGCCTCCGCCTTAACACGTTCAGATATCATTCAACGCCTCCATACTCATATGGATTTCCAGGTTGAAAATACCAGCATCATCAGCGATGCCCCAGATGTAGAATGCCGCTCCCTGGTGAACTCTCTCGTAACCGCTTTCCGATCTGTTCACCGAATCCAGCGGAGTAACCCATATTTCCGATTCACAGTTCGTTACAATGGAAGTCTTAACCGCTCGCCAGCAATCAAAGACTTCTATCCTCTTCCCATGAAATTCACCCACTTCGGACATGAGGTGATTTTCTCCCGAATCGATTCTGTAGTAACGGTCCGGGGAGTTTCCTGTCATCAGGTTCAGACAGATCTCCATACCTGCTCTGTCCCCGGGCATGACGGAGTACTTTGTGCGGGTTTCAATCAGCGGTTTTTTGAGATATGCGGTCATTCTCTTCCAGATTCTGAGCTCTCCCTCTACGAATTCCCCTGAAAATGAAACGGCAGAATCAGTGATTCTTGCGGAAGAGGAAAAAGCTGGTTTCTGGAAATGAGTTATCTCCTGGTCACTTTTTCTCCAGCTGCCCGAATGTATGGATGAGGACATTACGAGATCTGAAAAACACATCCTTCTCCACCTGTCAATCATTACTTTCTCGGCAAGTCCATCCTCCTTTGATGCCATATCATCATGGATTGTCCTTGCTGCACTATCGGATCCCGCTCCCGGTATGTACTTATGATACTCTTCGGATGGTCTGCTGAGAGTATGACCGAGGGGCGTTGGTTCTCCATCCGGATGCAGGAATGTGATCTCACTTACTGTCAATCCCCGATCAGGATGTATCAGCAGCGACCGGGTTTGTGTTACAATAACACTCTCGTCAAAACCATCCGCGTTAATATCAGCTGTCAAAATCAGCGGATAAGCTTCAAGAGTTTTAAGCGCTTTCCATTCAGCCTTATGAAGTTCCTTCCAGACTGCCTCCCGCAGATGAGGAAGGTATATGCCGCCGAACACGCCATGCCAGAACGCACAGTTGCACTGGCTTCTCCAGAAATGGTGCAGGGCCTCGGTATTCTCAGATCTCCGCACGAGGGGTTCAGCGGATAGTATTCTTCCCTGGAGTTCCTTTGATTCGGGATAGATCGACAGGAAGTTCCGCCAGAATCCTCCGGTAAGAAAGACCTTCGTATCCCCAGAACTCCCGCGGTTATCGAGCTGCTCCTCCAGCTTATCATATTCATCCCTCAGGAGGCCGTGAAGAGTCCAGGAGCCCATTTCGGTGTAACTTGATGCGGGAATATAGAAAGGCCCAGCAGCTTCTGTCCGGGCAGCCTCTGAAGGAAGTACGGAATCGAGCCATTCAGCAGATTCAATTTCACTGAAAAAGCGATCAAGCCAGTGATCTTCGTAACAGAGTTTACGGGTTCCGGGCCAGACACCGAATTTTTCCCCGTCATCTCCGTAGAATACCATTTCTGCTCCGGAATCATGCATCACCCTGAGATTCTCCATTACACTTCTAACCGGAGAAAAGGGAATCCGATATCTTAACTCTTTATTACTCCCGAGCAGCCTCAGAATCTTTCCTGAATCCTCTGTAATGCAGGGGCGGAACAGGTCCATACCCGAAGCACCGGCTCTCTTTAAGTGAATATCATCGACTACAGCCCACGATACGGCAGCCTCAGTTAAAATCGATGGAAGCTGGGGCTCCCAGACCCTCTCGGTCAGCCAGAGCCCGTCTGGTCTTCCTCCCGAAAGCTGTTCAAGATAGTCCGAGTAATCTTTTATCTGCTGAACGATATCGAATCTTCTAAAAACGGTAAGTACAGGTTCGTATCGACCGCTGGTAAGTAATTCCATTCGGCCGTTCCGGCAGAGTTCACCTGTTCTTTCAATGTAATCGGGATGCCACTGAACAAGCCACTCTAGAAGGGTTCCAGAGATGTGAATCCCACTGGTTATCCCCTGATGGTTTTCAAGGGCTTCCAACATCGGCAGATAACAGTTCCTATAGGCAGAATCCATGACATGATCGAAATTCCCCACCGGCTGATGATTATGCAGGCAGAAGCATATCTTCATATGAATCCTTCTCCGGAATCAGTACATAGAGACGATTAAATGTCATTTGGTTCGTTATTGATATGTCTATAGACGATATCGGCAGGGAGAATGCCGTCGGGATCGATATCGATCGCAAGTATCCGCTCGACAGCAGCAGGTATATCACCCATGTAGAAACCTTCTGTGGAACCGGGGCTCAGGTCCAGGTCAATAATATCTGTTTCTGTAAATATGTGGATTTCATCAAGCAGTGAACCAAGGGGGAAATCCTGTCCGGGTTGAAGCTGTTCTACACGCAGATTGAGAGTGCCCGAAGAGTCCGTCCACATAATCTCCAGTTGCGGCACACCCGGGCTGTACAGCCACTGAAAGTACATCTCACCGTATCCGCTGCTTTCAGGTATTCCCATAGCTGAAAACAACCTGCCGAATGAATCACCTGAATGTCGCAGATTTCGAAGTGCTCTGGGAACAGCTCTTTCAAAGGCCGGGATCTCATGAATGAGAAACTCTAAGACCAGCGGGGCTTTTCCGAATATCACAGGATCATGAAGGGGAGATTCGTTCAGTTGCGGATCTGCAATTGCGTATTCGATTCCTCCGCTTATCTCCGTAGAGTACAGGTAATACTTTCTAAAAGCCTCGCGCAGTTGAACTGAAGCCGATTCATCACCAGAAAGAGCAAACCTGTAAACGGACCATGCAGCAAGCACATTCCGAAGATTATCCGAAAGGTAGGTACTCCCCGCCAGGTAAGCCCTTGCTGCTTCAAATACTATTGATGTAGCAGGTACAGCTGTTCCACTGACAAGAGAATCAGACCATGTTTCATATCCCCTGACTGAGGAAAGCATATCCGTTGAAAGGAAAAGGCAGCCCGGGCCGGTGATGAACACTGGCAGATCCAGACAGCTCACAACAACAATATCAAGCCTTGCTCCATCGAAAGCCATGTTCCGCCATAGTACTTCGGTGATATCATCTGCAAGATCGATCATATCCAATGCTGTCGAATCCGATTCAAGACAGATAAACCAGCTTCTGCCATCAGCAATTGCATTTTTCGTGAAACCACCGATCGCCCAGGAAAGCGGACCTCTGATCCCCTCTATCGGGGAAACAAAGGATACGGTTAGTAAAGAATCGCTTACGTTTCTTGAAAGCTCCTGAAGTGGAGCAAAGATTTCGTAACCCTTGTCAGGTACCGAAATATCAAGAGCGTAAGCCGAAGGAATACCGCAGCCAGGGTAGAACCACATACCGCTCTGAAAGGATGTCGATGGATTGATCTGGAGCCCCTGTTCTATAATCCTGTCGGTGGAGGATGATATGAAACCGTCCCAGGTTCCGGAATACAGGCCTGAAAATACTCTGGTGGAATCAGCGGTGCACAGTACAGAATCCCCAAAATTTTCAGCGGATCCCGCAAGGACTTCAAAACTTGTTCCATTATCACAGTACGGGAGATATATCATCAGCTGGCTGTCGGATTGAGTAGGTCGAAAATCAATGGTCAGGGAATCCAGGACATACATTTCCCTCCCCATAGGATCAACAGAGAGTTTAATTCTGTGTCTAACTTCGGGAGGAACGGTCACATCCGCGTTCACTTCTTCCACGATCTCGCTTCTTACACGGTCAGAAAGGTATACGGAACGGGAAAGACTGTTGGACGGTTCAACCATAACCGATGTGCCCATTATTCCGCTCACAGATGCCAGAAGAAGATTAATGGATGTATTTCCGGATTTGATCTGAAGAACTGCCAGTTCACCACTGCCTCTGTTCCAAACCCTTTCCACTACACTTGAATCACCTTTGAGATAGATTACAGCAGTGAAGCCCGGTATATCCCCATGTGGTTTCACATAGTTCGTATCAAGATTAAGGAGATCGCTTCCGGACAGGTATTCCATTCTGTCTGCCGGAGTTGAACCGCAGCCAGGGACCAGCATTGCGGTTATGCTGGATTCGCAATTCTCCGAGGATACTATCAATTCCACCGGCATCTCGTTCCGGTACAGAAGAGTATCCTCAAATTCCTCGGGCATCAGTATCAACTCAAAGAATGTACCCTTATCAGCATGAATGAATACGATCTCGTTAATCTGCGAATCTGCGGATTCCATGCCGCCTCCACATGAGAGTGTAAGTGCAGCAATGGAAACTGATATAAGAAACCGAAGTGAATTCATTCAGGCCTCCCGATAGTTACCGCCGGACACAAATAATATCACAATGGAACCTCTTCAGGTACACCTGAATATATGTCCACGCGGACCACATTGCGCAAACATCTGTGTTGACGATGACAATCATATTATGCAAATTTGCCCGCATGGAGGAAAATGTATGGGAATTCTAAATATACTGATCGCTGACCTTTTTCTTACAGTTGAGCTCACTCTAAAGGATTACGCCGTAACCGGATTCTTCGGTATAGTATCCTTTCTTTTTTTCATTTTCCTTCAGCTTCTGGGAACAAGGATCTTTGTAAAGATCCATGAGTCGGGTCAGATAGGTCCCAGAGTTTTCGTACTGGTGCTTCTTGTTCTCGGTCTTGCGGGAGCGGTTTTCAGCTGTTTCATCAGTAACAGCGAAGCCTCTCTTGTTCTGGGTTTTGCAGCCGGTCTGTTCATATGGACTGCACTGTGCGATATACCTGAACAGATGAACTGGATATCCCCCTTGACCAGAAGTGCAGTTCTGTTTTTTCTGCCCCTGATCCTTCTATGGGCTGCCGCCATGCTCTTCCTGAGGGAAATTCCCGCTGCTGTTTTCGGTGCGACCGGTTATCCGCTCGGAGTCTGGGGAATTCAGCTGGCCAGGGTACGTGTGATATCCAAATGGGGTCCATCATCCCTCGCGGCAACAATCCTGATACTGCTTACAGCTGCAATTGCAGGTGGTGCACTGGCACTTGGAATAGTACACGGAACAATATTCTCCGGTATTATCGGAGGAGTCGTATTCGCAATAGCAACATGGTCGGCTCTGGAGATAATCTGGGAACGCGGAATGGCGCAGAGGCCATGGAAGAACAATCAAACTAAAAAATAAAATACATCAATCCCGCATGGACACCTATCGGACCTTGCCTTAATTCAGTATAGTAGATTTCATCCGATTCAGCATCCCGTACATTTCCATTGAGCTCCTGCACAGTCCAGCTGTCAACAGCAGTACTCAGGACACCTGAGATTCCCACCTGAAATCCGAGATGTCCCGAAAAGAGGCATTCCATCGTAGCATCACCTACAGCAGCTACCGAAATGGCCGTTGCGTTTGATGCTAGATAGATCGATCTTACATCCTGCATATGAAAGGCCAGTTCACCTCCTCCTGTGAGTCTCAGTCCAAGAGAAGGGCTGCTGATCGGAATCCTCGTGCCAAATTGAAGATCAATACCAATCAATGATGAATGCTCCAGCCCCCCTGTGGTTACTCCCCCTCCTAAAGAGAGCCCCCATTTCGCAGTCTCTATTCCGAGCCTGACATTATTGCTCCACTCCGCAGCATCATCCTCGATACCTGCCCCTGGTTCAGAAGACATCATGAGCCCGCCGTACTCAAGAAACAGGATAGCTGGAGCGGACTGCTCTATCGCGGTTACATCTCCTCCATCAATCAGCATGCCCGACAGGAGCCGCGCTGTGGATTGAGTGCTTCGGGAATCCATTATCTGAAGGAGCCCTCTGCTTCTGAGGTGCTGATAATCATAAATATTATCCGGTATTCCAGAAGAGGAAGCGACCACCGCCATGATTATACCCTTAGAGACACCCTGATCAATTCCAAAAGGAACCGTAAATACTTCACTATCCGAAGCGGTAAAGTTTATCTCTATCGGGAAAAGTTCCAGTACTGCCCTCGAAGCAAGTTCCCGGGCTGATTGAATTGCGTATCCGTAAGTATCAAGTGTGACGTGGTTAGGGAGGGTTTCCTCTCTGGAAACTGTATTCTTTATTGTTCCGATGAGAGATCCTGCTCCTGAATAGAACCTTCCGAGAACATGAACAGAAACGCTTCTGTAGGTTATCAGTGAATCATTCCGGAATACCGTTCTATCGCTTTCTTCAGGGTTCAGAATTTCCAATGCAAGGAAAACATCAATAGCCCTCTCAGCAGCGAGGGTTCGAAGTGAGCTCAGCAGAGAATCGGGAGATGTGTCCATGAACGAAAAGTTTCCCAGGTCAACCATCTGGAATCTGCCGCTTTCCGACAATTCCTCAAAGACTTCACCGATAATAACACTGTCAGGGGCAAATTCATCAAAATCGATTGAAAGAACAGCAAGCCGGGGAAGGTCAGCCGAAAGGGTTCCTGTAATAAGTAGCGTTATAATGGCAGATCTATAAAATCGCATCCTGTTTCTCCCTACTCGATGGTTTCCGCTGGAACAGCACTACCTTCAATGAACAGTTCCGAAACACCCTCCAGGGGAACTAGCAGTACGGTATCCCGGTATACAAATGGAATATAATCACTCCAGTCTGTAAAGAGTGAATCAAGAAGCAATGCGGTATTACTGTCAGGCTGCCCTCCTGAATCGAAAACAAGTTCAACGTAGACATCTGCTTTGGCGGTATTCAAATCAAAGTCTGATGTTTCATAAATGAGGGAGTAATAGTCACAGGGTTGGTTAAGTTCTCTGTTGTCTTCCGTATCCTCACAGATCTCCGTACTGGAAGGCATAGTTTCAATAACAGCAAGTCCCGCAGTATCAGTATCCAGGCTAAGGGTGAAGTCACCGATATCATCTATCTGTTCTTCGCAGCAGCTGCTTTGGGCTGCTCCGGAGAATATGATTTCCTCAGGGATTTCAGCTTCCTCGCACTCTTCGTTAATGTACCCGAAAGGAGCCGCACCCCCGATTCCTCCGGAACCGCCTGCGGTTACTTCCCCACCTGTAACAGATTGCAGATCAGTTTCCTGGTTAACGCTGCTTGAACCTCTATGATATTCAACTGCATCATCTACTCTTTCTGCGGACTGCTGCTGCAGAGGTTCCGCGTTAGCAGTACCGTAGCCAACCCCTTCACTGATGGTTTCCCCTGAGACATCTTCAGTTGAAATTATTCGATCAGCGGGAGCAATAATAGATGAATCTACAGCAGTTTCCTCAGAATCAAATCCGTCAATACCCGAAGCGGGTAATTCATCACGGTCTTCGACGACTCGCAGAGTATAAGACGCATATTCAGTCCGTCCGTCTCTCAAAAGCTCGGTGACCCTGCCCTTGAATGGCTGATTATCCATTATCAGTTTGATGCCAAGCAGTACAGCGATGATCCCGGCAGCAGCTGGAACGAAGAACTTCCAGCGAGAACGACGATTCATTCTTCTATAAATAATCCACTCCATACTGCGGAATTTGTCGTCTTCTGGAATTACAAAACTATCTCTCCAGGATGTTTCCAGGTTTCTCTGGGAATCGATGAGGTTTCTGCACCTGCTGCAGGATTTCACATGATCGGAGACCTCCTTCCTCCTCTCTTCCTCAAGCTCGCCGTCAAGCAACATCATCAGAGTATCAAAATCAGGACAGTTCATTCCCATTCTCCAAGCATAGATCCCAGTTCTTCCCTTATCTTAGCCCTTGCGCGGTTAAGCCGGGACATCACAGTTCCCAATGCGATATCAAGGCTCTCAGCGATCTCAGAGTAACTTAGCTGCTGATCTATCCTTAATACAAAAACAGCTTTCAATGCAGGAGTAAGCTTTTCGACAGCTTTACTAACTGCACCAAGCAGCTGTTCGCTTGCAGCTCTGTCAGCTACGTTATCTTCTATCACCTGCTGTCCTTCCGCGCTGTAAGCTTCTTCAAAATGCACTTCGCGCCTTCTCATCTTCTTCTTCGAATAGTTAATTGCGAGGTTTGTTGTAATCCTGTATATCCACGTAAAGAAACGGTACTGTGTGTCGTATCTATCCATTGCCTGCATGGCTCTGATAAATGCGTCCTGAGTGATGTCCCACGCTTCATCATCACTTCCGCACATCCGCCGTGCCACTCTGAATACCCGTTTCTCGTATTTCCTGAATAATTCTCCAAAAGCATCCCTGTCTCCATTCTTCGCTTTTCTGAGCAGCTGGATGTCAGGGTTCTCCTCTTCTCCTGCCATCGAAAGTAATACACCCAGAAGCATCTCTTATTCCCTTTCAGAAATTAATGAAGACAGCTGCTGCCAAACCTGTTTCCCTCTCGAATACCTCATTCTCGGTACTGAAAGAAAAGAGGTAGGCATCAACGTAAGCATCAAGCATACCGAAGAGCCAGGCAGCAGAAGTGTACCAGATAAGATCCAGTCTTCTCTGGCTGTGAAGCTGGTAGGCCGGTTCATCGTTGTTGTTCCTGGCTTCCTCAGAGGCGATATGTTCAGCTATGAGCCATGAGAGCAACCCAAGCTCAAGTGTACCGAAAAATACACCCTTCAGAGGCTCGTCATTGTAAAATTGCCCCCACCCGGGCAGTACTGCGGAACGTAGCAGTGCGGTAGAAGGATTTCTTCTGATAATAACGGGTATATCTTTGAAGTTGCGTACTTCTGAACTGTCATTCTCGAGGCTGTCCGCAAATGCGTAATCCATACTGTATAAAGCGTCTGCAGTAATGACAAACAGGACTGATAATAGCAGAACAGTTCGCATCGTCAGCTGATAACTCCTCTGGTACTTGACATTATGAAGTCTGCCAGCTGTTTAACATCATCGGAGGTATTACTGTCTTCCATCAGACCGGTTGCTTTTGAGGTGAGTGTACCGTGTTCCCTGAAAAGATGTCTGAAAGCCCGATCAAGATTATCCAGTCTTTCCTGCGAAAATCCTTTCCTGCGGAGTCCGATACGATTCAATCCCCGGACTCCCAGGGGGGCTCCTCCTGCAAGAATGAAAGGAGGAACATCCTTGCTGACCCTGTATCCCCCTCCGATCATTGCATGATCACCAATTCTGACAAACTGATGGATCGGGACGACGCCTCCAACTGTTACATCGCTGCCTATCTCTACATGTCCGGCCATATTGACAGCATTCGCGAGGATAACCCTGTCACCTATGATGCAGTCATGTGCAATGTGTACGTAAGCCATGACAAGACAGTTGGAACCTATCACTGTTCTGCCTGATTCGACCGTTCCCCTGTTAATATTGGCGAATTCGCGAATAACGGTGCCCGAACCTATGAACAACTCCGTCCGTTCACCATCATATTTTAGATCCTGAGGGTCAGTGCCGATCACTGCTGATGGTCCTATGGAAACAGAATCACCGATAAATGCAGGTCCTGTTACATAGGCATGCGGAGCGATTCGTACACCCCTGCCGATTTGAACATCCGGACCGATAACAGCGTATGCTCCGATCTGCACATCATCGGGCAGAATCGAGTCAACAATAGCAGTCGGGTGAATCATTCTTTCTCTACCAGCATAGCCATTATTATTGCTTCAACAGCAATCTTGCCGTCTACTTTAGCTACACCTTTCATCCTGCACATGGGGCCTCTTTTGTGTATCATTTCAAGCTCAAAAATAAGCTGATCACCTGGCCTGACCGGAGTTCTGAATCTGACCTTGTCTAATCCTGTAAACATCACAATCCAGTTGGAGGGTTTTTCAAGCGAATTGAACAGCATCAATCCGCCGACCTGACCCATTGCCTCTATTATAAGTACTCCGGGCATTATGGGGCTTCCAGGAAAATGACCCTGGAAATAAGGTTCATTGATGGTAACATTCTTCAGACCGACAACTCTTTTATCCGGTTCAACTTCCAGCATCCTGTCAACAAGAAGAAAAGGATACCTGTGAGGAAGCAGATCCATGATATCGTTAATATCCCAATTCTTGTCAGTAAGAGGAATTGTATCTTTCGTACTGCTATAGACATCATCGATTTTCTTCACGAATTTAACATTGGATGCATGACCGGATTTTGCTGATATAATATGTCCTTTAAGTCTTGCTCCCAGTAGAGAAAGATCTCCGATCAGGTCAAGTATCTTATGACGGACGAATTCGTCGGGGAATCGTAGCGGTTCATCGTTCAGGATTCCATCCTCTCCAACCACGACAGCATTCTTAAGGGTACCCCCCTTTATCAGGTTCTTCTCCTGAAGATGCTTGACATCTTTGTAAAGACAGAATGTTCTTGCTGGAGCTATTTCATTCTTGAATAATTCAGGTGTCAATTCAAGTGAAAGATATTGAGTTCCAAGAACAGAATTATCGTAATTGATCGTAAAGCTTATTTTCAGGCCATCGTATGGTACAACTGTAAGGCTTGCTCCAAATGCTTCAATGCTTACTGGATTATCAATCTTGATTATCCTGGTCAGTTCACCTTCAATTTCCTTCATTCCACCATTCTCAAGTACTTCTATATAGCTTCTGATGGAACCGTCTTCCGGTTCGGGAGGTTCGTCTGAATCAAGCTCAATGATGCAGTTATCAATTCCCAGGCCGTATAGTGCGGAGAGAACATGCTCGACAGTATGAACTTCGTAGTAATCGTAGCCGAGAGTCGTTCTTCTTGACTGCTCCTCGACCTGCCTGACATTCGCAAGGCAGGCTTTTATCCTGGGTTTGCTTTTTACATCTGTTCTTACAAATACTATTCCCGTGTTCGCAGGAGCAGGCTGGAAAGTAATGGAAGTCTCTTTGCCGAGATGAAGACCTATTCCGCTGTATACTACCGATTGTTGAAGTGTAGTCTGGTAATGGTTCATATGTATTATTCCTCTTCTTTACTTCTGAATTCCTTTATGAATTCTAAAACTTCTCTTCTGAATTCCGGCAGATCAGAGATGGCAGCATTCAGCCTGAGGGCTCGTTTATGAGAACGAGCCGGATAACCGGATACAATAGTTCCAGCTGCCACATCTTTTGTAACTCCGGACTGGGCTGCGACAACAGCGCCATCTCCAATAGTGATATGCCCGGCTATACCTGCCTGACCGCCGAAAACTACCCCCGATCCGATTACTGTACTCCCTGATATTCCAGTTTGAGCTGCAATTATGCAGCCCGGGCCAACGGTGACATTATGAGCGATTTGAATGAGATTGTCTAGCTTGGAGAACCTGCTTATTAATGTACTGCCGACTACGGCTCTGTCTATCGTACATCCAGCACCGATCTCAACGTCATCTTCTATCACAACATTCCCGTTCTGGGGTATTTTGAGGTGCCCCTGAGGGTCGGGTATGAAGCCAAAACCATCAGAACCGATAACCGAGCCGGAATGTATTATAACTCTGCTGCCGATGACGCAGTCATGATAAACCGAGACGACTGAATGAATAATACTCTTGTGCCCGATAGTAACTCCCGGGCCGATGACCGAACCTGCGCCAATCAATGTACCACAACCTATCCTTGCGCACGAATCCACAACAGCATTGGGACCTACCGTCACATCGGCACTCAATACTGCATCTGGATGAATTACTGAAGTCGGATGGATTCCTGTGAACCCGGATAATGTCTGATGTCTGAATAGGATCAGTGCTTCTCTGAAGGCTCGATAAGGATCATTAACCAGAATAAGGTTTGCGGCTGAGGATTCAAGTATTTCCCTCGTTATTACAGCAAGGGCGTTGGTGGATTTAAGGTATTTTCTATAAAGTTTGTTTCCAAAATAGCAGATCTGATTAGTTTGCGCATCCTGAAGTGTAGATACACCAGTTACTTCACTTTCTCCATCCGGTCCGATAAGTTCTCCATTCAACTTTCCGGCCAGGATGGATAACTTCATATCAGTCGCTGCCTCCGGTGGATAGTTTTTCCAGAACCATGTCTGTTATATCCATAGAATTGGATACATATACAACGAGTCCCCCCGATGTGTCCAATACAATATCGTATCCTTCCTCAATACTCAGTTCCTGAACTGCTTCGTTTATACTGGCTACTATTGGTGACACAAGCTGACTGTTTCTTGATTCAACCAGTCCTCCCGGTCCGAACGTGTGAGAAAGGAAAATCTGAAGTTCCGCAGACTTCTCTTCGATCAGCGCTTCTCTTTCCCTTCTCCGTTCCGGGCTCATTACCATTGTATACTCCAGGTCAGCCTGTATGGCATCAATCTCTTCCTGGAGCGAATCAGCATGAGCTTCCCACTCACCGATCTCCCTTTCAAGTAATTCAGTAGCATCAGTCACCTCGCCGAGGTTATCGAATATCCTGTCCGAGTCTATGACTGCAATTGTCTGTGCCGCAAGAACAGAAGCAACAGAAAAAGCTGTAAGCAGGGCAATTTTCATGACTGTAATCCTCCAAATACAAAACGGTCAGCCTGAATATACACATAATCCAGTTGTCTCAGGATTCGATCTCCTCTTTTTTAGAACATCGTACCAAACTGGAAATGCGGTTCCCAGCCACGATCAGGGCCATCAAAACCGTAAGCGTAATCAAACCCGATGACACCAAGCATAGGTACTTCGATCCGGATCCCGATCCCGGCACCCCGGTTCAGATCAGAAAAATCACTGGAAGACCATGAAGACCAAGTATTACCAGCATCGGCAAATATAGCAAGCTGGAGCTGATCAATGATCCGGCATCTGTATTCGGCGCTGAGAATAAGCATTGAACTTCCCCCTACAGTTTCATAACCTTCCCTGGCAGTGATGCTGTTTGAAGAGTACCCTCTGATACCATAGAAACCAGTTCCGCCCAGTTCAAAATACTCATATGCCGGGGGTTCTCTGCCATCCAGAGATGCTACCATCCCGACTCTTGCTCTCAGGAAGAAGATGAATTTCCAGAAGGACGGCACATACCAGCTTGAATCAATAAGATACTTCTGAAATCCAATGTTGCCGCCAAGAGCACCACCGGCAAATTCTCCTGTAAGACTGTTAAGAGAACCTCTGGATGCGAACATCTGTCTGTCCCTGCTGTCTCTTGTGAAATTCAGCTTGACAGTGCTTGTCCACCTTGGCCAATCCGTGTTTCGAAGGGAATAGTAATAGCTTGTTGTATCGCTGGTAATATTGAATACATCGACCTTTTCAAGGCTGTACTTTATGGAGGCTGAGGCGTAATCCACCCAGGGAAGCGTACGGCCGACCATTACAGCTCCCCCTGTTCTGCGGCGGTCGTATTCCGACTCATTGTATGTCGTATGAAATACCTCACCGCCCAGGGATAAAGGAGTATCTCTGAACCACGGTTCCCTGAAGCTTACCTGAACATCATGCTGGGTTTTTGAGAACTGGTAATTGAAGGTCAGGCTTTGTCCTCGTCCGAAAAGGTTGGTTTCTCCAAGTTCAACGAACCCGCTGAAACCTGTTCCTCCACCGTAAGCGGCTCCAATTCCAGCTTTACCGGTCGTTTTCTCTTCCAGATCAAATACGATATCAACGTCCGGGGAGTCTTCAATATAGCGGAAATCCACACCAACGTTACTGAAATAATTCAAATAGTAGATATTCCTGTAACTCCTCATTAGAGCTGATCGCTGGAACATATCACCTGGATATACGGTTAACTGCCTTCTGATAATATTTTCAAGAGTTCTGTTATTCCCGGTGATCTCAATCCTGCGGACATGTGCTCTTTCACCCTCACTCACAATGTAAGCTATATCCAGAGTGTTATCTGTACCGCTGTCTGTTACAACCGGATCGATACCCGCATAGAAATATCCCAGTTCCTGAAACAGTTCATACATTGTCATCAGGGAAGAGTTCATTTTTTTTCCGCTGTATTCGTCTCCGGGTTTCATATCCATGGCCAATAGAAGGACTGAGTCCGGAAAGGCTTCATTGCCGGAGAATGAGATGTCACCAAAAGTATAGTACCCGCCCTCATCCAGCGTGATTTCGAACCTCAGATGTCGACCGTCTTCGAGCATTGACTGTTCAACATCAATAACTCTGGCTTCAGGATATCCATGATCCTGATAGAACGTGATCACCGAATCAAGACTGGCGTCAAATTCACTTTTCCTGTACCTTCCGGATCGCCAGAAGGAATCCTGATGAGTATCCATCTGGCCTCGAAGTTTACTGTCATTAAATGCGATATTGCCAGTAAAATCAATCTCCCCGACGCGGATATTCGGACCTTCTTCGCATTCGAACAGAAGTACACTCCTGTTGTCGCTGTCCGGATCAAGCCAGACGGGAGTGGCAACTGCCTCGTGTCTATGATCTTCAGCGTAATAATGCAGCACTACATTGCGAGCTTCCTCAATCTGTCCGGGTGAGACTGTCTGACCAGGAAAAAGAGAGAGGGAATCCAGCACATCGTCTTCATCAAGGCATCCTGGATTACTGAATTCAATCCTGCTGAGCAGTCTGTTTTCATTCACGACTATTAGAAGATCCGCCACTCCGCCGGTTGTATCAGCCTGTATTTCGATGCAGCTGAAATAACCAAGTCCAAAAAGATCCCTGGTTCCCCTGCTAACAGCAGCAGGATTATAAATATCCCCTGGTTCTAACCCGAAAACCCTTATGATAAGATCACTGCTTACAAAGGAATTGCCTGTAACTTCCACAAGACCGATATCCAGTGCGAGTGATGCTGATATCACAAATGCCAGTAATGCTGTAGTAAATCTCAATTATCAACTCTTCCTTGTATTGTGTTCAATCTGATTTCTTCTTCATTATTTTCACTGGGGACTTTAAAAACGATTCGATTGCCATCCCTGACTGCAAGAACAGTGTCGCCTGATGAGAATTCACTCCTCAGAATCGCATCGGTAAGCGGATCCTCGAGAAGCCTTCTTATTGTTCTTCTTATGTGTCGTGCTCCGGCTTCCTGGTCGTAACCGGCTTCTGTTATTAGTGTTATGGCTTCAGGTGAGAGAGCGAGTGAAATACCGAGTTCAGACAAGCGCTGTTCCACATCCTCCATCTGAAGGGAGACTATCTTCTCCATATCACCAAATTCAAGCGGGTTGAATATTACGATCTCATCCAGTCTGTTGAGAAACTCGGGGTTGAAGTGGCCTTTCACGGCATCCATCACTAATCCGTCAATACGTTCCGTTTCGGCTTCCGCCTCATCAGTTGAGAATCCAAGTTTACCGCCGTTCATAAGACTTCTGGAGGCAATGTTACTGGTCATTATCAGGATTGTATTCGTAAAATCTATTTCCCTGCCGTAGTTATCGGTCATTCTACCGTAGTCCAATACCTGCAGCAGCATATTGTAAAGATCGGTGTGAGCTTTTTCAATTTCATCAAGAAGTACAATGGAATACGGTCTTCTCCGAACTTTTTCCGTCAATTGTCCACCTTCATCGTATCCTACATATCCAGGAGGTGCGCCTATCAGTCTTGATCCGGAGAAACTCTGCTGGAATTCGGACATATCGATCCTTATTAGAGCCGAAGGATCACCAAATACCAGTTCTGCGAGTATCCTTGCTGTCTCCGTTTTTCCAACTCCCGAAGGTCCAAGGAAAAGGAATGTTCCGGCCGGCTTGTTCACATCTCGCAGCCCCACGCGGCTTCGCCTGATAGCACTGATTATGCTGACTATAGCTTCCCTCTGCCCTACTATTCTTTCTTCAAGCCTGTCTTCAAGATCCAGAAGCCCGGCAGTTTCACTCTTTCCCACCCTGCTGACCGGAATGCCCGTCATATCTGCGACAACTTCGGCTACCTGCTGTTCTGAAACGGGAGAAATATGAAGACCGGCCAGCCAGTTGGAACGTATTTCAGCGAGTTCCTTCTCGCGATTCTCTATTTCTTCACGCAAACCAAGAGTACTTTCAAAATCTTCGTTCTGCGATGCTTCCTTCTTTCTGGCTCTGAGTTCCGCCAGATCATTCATCAACTCCTTTATATGATCGGGCAGTATGGAGTGCGAGACTCTATTCTTCGCTCCCGCTTCATCCAGAACATCGATGGCCTTATCCGGGAGGAACCTGCCGCTGATATATCTTGCTGCGAGTTTCGCCGCAGCCTGAACAGCTTCATCAGTATACACAGTTCCATGGTGTTCTTCATATCTGTGTCTGAGGCCTTCCAGAATTTCTATAGTTTCACTAACTCCCGGAGGATCTACAGGGACTGGCTGGAATCTCCTCTCCAGTGCTCCATCCTTTTCAATACGCTTCCTGTATTCATCGAGTGTTGTGGCTCCGATACACCTCAATTCACCCCTTGCAAGGGCTGGCTTAAGAAGATTGGCGGCATCCATAGCGCCCTCGGCTGCACCGGCTCCGACCAGAACATGCGCTTCATCGATGAACAGAATGATATCACCGGATTCGGTAATCTCCTGGAGAAGCTTCTTTAATCTCTGTTCAAACTGCCCTCTGTATTTCGTTCCTGCGACCACTGCAGCCATGTCAAGGGCGAGTATCCGTTTTCCTGCCAGAATACTGGGCGCTTTGCCCTGTGCTATAAGACCAGCAAGGCCTTCAACTATCGCAGTTTTCCCAACACCCGGTTCACCAATAAGAATAGGGTTGGATTTCTTCCTTCTGCAGAGTACCTGGATCACTCTGTTGATCTGCTTTTCTCTGCCGATAACCGGATCAAGCTTTCCCTCTCTGGCCATTCGGGTCAGATCCCTGCAGAAATACTCTATTCCCGGGATTTCCTGAACATTCTTCTGCTGCTCACCACTATCTGATTCGATATGAGGCGGAAGCTCTGCTGCTGCTTCTTCAGCGGTCTTCAGAAATACACCCTTTTCCCTCAGAATACTTGACGCCTGACAATTTCCAACGGAGAGAAGTCCAAGAAGAAGGTGATGCGTGCCTGTTTCAGCTGCCCCTCTGCTTGCAGCTCTCCTTCCGGCTTCACGCCTCACCAGACGGGCTTTGGTGGTCCAGCCTATCTCCCTAATGTTTATTTCGTTTGCTACTGGTCTTCGCATCAGATTTTCAAGTCTTGTTCTCAGTACACCAATCCGCACACCAAGCTCGTGAAGGATAATCAGAGCTGCTGAACCCTTTACGGAGATCAGACCGAAAAGAATATGCTCGGAGGCTACTTTACTCTGCCCAGACCTTTCAGCTTCGTTAACAGCGATCTCAAGGGCAGCTCGTGCTTTTTCTGTCAGTTTTTCCGGCACTTATTCTCCTTTAACAAAACAATCCCTGCTTCGGGATGATTCTATCCAGAATGGTGATCCTTTGTTCCTGAAAGATAATCCTGCACAAAAAACTCTGCAATCATGTCATATCGTGACGGAGAACACCATCATCCAGCGTGAGACATCTGTGAGCTCTCCCGGCAAGTTCAATACTATGGGTTGCAATAATAAAAGCCTGGTTTCTTCTGGAGGCCAGCTCGAACATAAGATCTTCCACGATCCTGCTGCTGGCTGCATCAAGGTTTCCGGTCGGTTCGTCAGCCAGGACAACCGAAGGGGATAGTATCAAGGCTCTTGCTACTGCAGCCCTCTGTCGCTCCCCTCCGGAAGTCTCAGATGGAAAGTGCTGGCCTCTATCGGACAGGCCGACTTCCTCCAGGAGTTCCGATGCAGAATCGAGGGCATCCTTCCTGGAGTTTCCAGCCAGCATCGATGGCATCGCCACATTCTCCTGCAGTGTAAACTCATCCAACAGGTGATGAAACTGAAATATGAACCCCAGTTCGCTGTTCCGTATTCGAGCCCTTCTGGATTCACTGACAGACCATACATCCCTGGAACCAACGGATATGATGCCCCTGTCTGGAGGGTCAAGCACTCCGCAGACGTGCAGAAAAGTACTTTTACCCGAACCACTCGGTCCAACGATGGAAACGACTTCACCTGCTGATATTTCGATGCATGCACCCTTGATAATCGAAAGATAAGTGGCGCCGTTTCCGTATGACTTCCATATATCAACAGCGGACAGAACGGAGTTTGTGTTTTCACTCATACCTTACCGCCTCTGAAGGTGACACTTTAATTGCGCGCAAAGCGGGGAATAGAGAGGCAATAAAACAAGCAGTGATGGTTGCGAACCCTATACCCAGAATAAGCAGCGGCTGTACTTTCCCCGGAAGCACATCGATCCAGTAAACACTGCTATCAAGCCTTATCGGAAAGAAGCTGTTGATCATAATGGTGACAAGCACAGCAAAGATACTTCCCAGCAGAGCACCACTAAGCCCTATAATGCCGCCCTGCATTAATCCTGCGGATACTATCGTACCCGGAGAAGCTCCCATTGATCTCAGAACTCCAGTATCCCTCCTGTGCTCAATAGCGATCATGTTTAGAGCACTCAGTAAGTTCAGCATAGCTACAACACTTATCAGAGCCAATACGATGGCCATTCCCATCTTCTCCAGCCCCAGTGCCGCAAAAAGATTCTGATGAGCCGAAATAAAGGCACTGCAGACCATGTATTCGCATTCCCCGGCAATATACGATTCTCTCAGTATAGTGGAGATGCTTTCAGCTTCGCTTACAGGGTCCGCTTCCTCTGTCAGACCTACACTCAGAGAGGTTGCCCGGATCGGATCTCTAAAGAGAAGTGAAGCGGTTGTCAGGTCTGTGATTATTATTGATGTATTGTACTCATCAATTCCGAAATCCGTTACAGCGCTTACAGAAACAGAAACGATTGTATCCACAAGCAGCCTGCCCATAGCTGAAAACTGCGTGGCATCTGTAGAAGCAAGCCTGATAGTATCTCCCCGGGAGATACCGAGTCGTTCGGCCAGCGCTATACCCATAACGGTACCCTGACCGCAAATGCCCAGATCACTCATTCTCTCTCCGGATACCAGGGAAGGTTCAATATCCCAGTCCACACCTCTTATGCGGACTCCGGCAACGTCTCCGCTGTTTCCAGCGGCAACTACAGTTTTCTCAAGCACAGGTGAAACGGATGTGATACTCTCAGACATAGCGGCAAGGTTTTCCACAAAGTGAATATCGTCCGGCTCAAGCGAATATCCTCCGGGAATTCTTACCTCCATAGGCGGATGAATGGAGGACAGCTGTTTCAGTATGGATTCCGAAAACCCGTCCATGAAAGAGTTCAGTATTATGAGTGCTGCGACTCCAATGGCGATTCCCACAATAGATAGCGAAGATACTGTCCGCACGAAACCCGAATTGGATCCGTTGAATATCTGTCGCCATGCAATACGGATAATAAGGGAGAGTTTCACTAATCGTTCCGTCTTAAATGCGGAAAAAGAATAGTATCTCTTATTTTTCCAGTATCCGTCAGTATCATAACAAGGCGGTCGATACCTATCCCCATTCCGCCAGTAGGAGGAATGCCGGTTTCCAGTGCGTACAGAAATTCTTCATCAAGCTCACCCTTCCTGTGTACACTTGTTTCGGCCTGTTCGGTCAGAATCCTCCTCTGAAGCCGGGGGTTGTTCTGCTCACTGAAAGCGTTGGCAAGTTCAAGTCCTGCGAAGAATACTTCGAATCTCTCAGTGACACCCGGTTTGTCCGCCTTATGCTTTGCAAGTGGCGAAAGCTCTTCGGGATAGTCGATCACGAAGGTCGGCTGCTCAATCCTGTGGGCGACGTAATGATCGAAAAGTTTGTCCAGCATTGTTATGCGGTCATTCGCCTGGGTGATTAAACCTTTTTCATGCATCAGATTCTTAAGATCATCAGTATCCCACGAGAATAAATCCTCTCCACTTGCTTCCCGAAGTGAATCCATAAAACCTATCCTCCGAAACGGAGGAGTCAGATCATACCCGGTTCCCTGGTACACAACAGTGCTGCCATGACCTGCAGTATCGGCTGCCAGGCGGATCATCTCTTCGAATCTGTTCATCATTACATTGTAATCCGCATAGGCTTCGTACAGCTCAAGCTGAGTGAACTCGGGGCTATGTGTCCTGTCTACGCCCTCGTTCCTGAAATCCTTTCCAAGTTCGTACACCCTGTCTATTCCGCCAGCTATGAGTCGTTTCAGATACAGCTCTGTTGCTATTCTGAGATAGAACTGCTGGTTCATGCTTTCGTACATGGTTTCAAAGGGTTCTGCTGCTGCACCTCCATACAATGGCTGGAGTACAGGTGTTTCAACTTCCAGGAATCCGTGGGAATCAAGGTATGACCTTAAAGCGGTAATGATTCTACTCCGCTTTATGAATCTGCTGAGTGAATCAGGATTCACCTGAAGATCTACACACCTGTGACGGTAGAGTAAGTCCCTGTCTGTAACTTCATCATGTGCCACCCCCAGAGCATCCACTTTAACAACAGGGAGCTGTCTCAGGCTCTTACAGAGCAGGTCGAGTTCCTCACATCTGATTGTCAGCTCTCCCATCCTGGTGGTAAAGACGGATCCCTTCACCTGAACGATATCTCCGAGATCGAGAAGATCAAGCACAGACCAGTTCTTCTCGCTAAGGACCTTTTTACCAAAGTATAGCTGGATCGATCCTGATCCATCCCGCAGGTCAGCGAATATTGTTTTTCCATGCTCCCGTTTTCCGGTAAGTCTTCCCGATAGGACCACACTCTCTTCTGTTTCTCCGCTATCCCTTATCTTACTGATTGGTTCTGATATCAGACATCCTGCTGGGTATGGGTCTATACCAAGATCTTCCTTAAGATGAGGAAGCTTCTCTTCTCTTACCGAATAATTATCATCACTCATTGCTGACTGCTCTTTCTCAGATATTCCTCAATAAATGCCTGGATTCCACCGGAAAGGAAATCATCAATACTGGATGTTTCCATTCCGGTCCGGTGATCCTTTACCATTCTGTAGGGATGCATAACGTACGATCTTATCTGATGACCCCACGATACATCCTTCTTTGTTTTCTCCAGTTTTGCCTTCTCTTCCCGTCTCTTCTCCTCTTCGAGTTCATACAGCCTTGCCCTCAGGATTCTCCTTGCTACTTCCCTGTTCCGAAATTGTGACCGCTGGTTCTGGCACGTAACCGCAATTCCGGTTGGAATATGAGTCATTCTAACAGCTGAATCTGTTTTATTTACATGCTGACCACCCGCTCCGCTGGCCCTGTAAGTATCTATTCTGATATCCTCATCACGAAGATCAACCTCAATTTCTTCCTCGATGTCCGGCAGCGGAAATACCGAAGCAAAACTCGTATGACGCCTGTGGTTCTGGTCGAAGGGTGATTTCCTTACAAGACGATGAATACCACCCTCAGCCCTTAAGTACCCGTAAGCCCAGGGACCTTTAATTGTCAGGGTGGCTTCTCTGATACCGCCCTCCGTTCCGCCTTCACTTACGCTGAGCACTTCAATATCAAATTCCTGTTTTTCAGCCCAGTGAATGTACATCTTCATCAGCATTTCAGCCCAATCCTGGCTGTCCTGTCCTCCGGCTCCAGAGCGGATCGTAAGTATTGCATTGTCCCTGTCATGCGGACCTGCAAGCATCTGTATGAATTCCAGTCTGTCAAGCTTCATGTCAATTACAGTGAGGCTGGACGAACTCTCATTCAGAAGCTCTTCATCCGAACCGCTTTCAAGCAGCTCAATAGCGATGTTTACATTATCGAGCTTACTTTCCAATTCACGAATGGGATCAAGCCATGCCTGAATCTGTTTGTTCTTCGTAATGGTCTTCATTGCGCTTTCCCTGTTGTCCCAGAAACCTGGTTCAGCCATTACCTTGTTGAATTTCCCCTCGTTCTCTACAAGTCCTGCGAAGTCAAAGACCCTCCTTTAGTCTTGAAAGCCTTTTGGATATTCTGGAAAAACTTCTTTGTATTTCTTCAAGGTTCACAGTTTCTCACCTTTCTCATCGATATCATCATTATTTACATTCACAGGAATATAAGACTTTCCTGCACTATTCATAAGGTTGACCCGGGAACATCACGGAATTATTCTGGAGCCCTGTTTGGGAGGTATGATGTTATCAGATTTATCAGGTTATCTGCTGGAACTGCGGGAAGCTTTCAGCCACCATATCGTATTCGGAGTAGGAATTCTTCTCATGGGGAGCTATTTCATGGGAAGGCTTGCCGAAAAAATACGGCTTCCGGCCATAACAGGTTTCATACTCGCAGGTCTTCTGCTTGGCCCTTCATGCGTCGGCCTTGTTCATGAGGATCTTGATGAGGCTCTTGCAACGATAACCGAAGTCGCCCTGGCCCTTATCGCGCTGGTGATCGGAAGTGAATTCAGCCTTAGAAAACTCAGAGCCATCGGGAGGCCGATGGTTATCATTACTCTGTTCCAGCTTTTCGGCTCTTTTCTGCTTGTCACGGCGGGTCTTGTTATTGCTGGAATGAAACTGGAATATGCGGCAATTCTTGGAGCTATCGCATCGGCAACTGCACCCGCGGCGACCGTTGCAATTATCAGAGAACTCAAGGCCAGAGGACCATTTGTAGATTATCTGTATGGAATCGTTGCGCTTGATGATGCGGGATGTGTACTTCTTTTCGCAACGATAACGGCCATTGCAGGGAATTCTCTCGGTTCAGCTACCGGTCTTGCTCATTCGATCTTCCATGCTGTCATCGAAATTATCTCATCACTTATTCTCGGAGCCATTGCTGGATGGCTCCTGCATCTATTGACCCGAAGAAGGAAAAGAGTCAACGAGATCCTTATAATATCACTTGGTGTAATACTCATTCTCTCTGCGATCTCTAACAGTTTCCATCTCAGCGCGCTTCTTGCAAGTATGGCTGCGGGGGCTGTACTTGCTAATTTGTCGAAGAAAACCCTCCGGATCGTGAATACTCTTGATTTGATTTCTCCCCCCCTGTACGCAGCTTTTTTTGCGATTGCCGGTACTGAACTGAACATCGCTGTCCTTACCTCACCTCATATCCTGCTGATGGGCGGAATATATGTTCTTGCAAGAGCTGCCGGAAAAGTTTTTGGAGTACATTTTGGAGCAGCCGCAGCTCGATCGGACCCTCTGATAAAGAAGTATCTCGGTTATGGAATGCTTCCACAGGCTGGTGTTGCTATCGGCCTTGTTCTCTTTCTTGATACGATGCCCTTTTTCGCAGTTAATCGTGAGATTACGACCACCCTGATAAACATCGTGCTGTTCTCAGTACTTATCAATGAACTTACCGGTCCACCGCTTTCAAGGTATGCTGTAATACACGGCGCTAAACTGGAGTAAAAAAATGGATATTTCCAAATACCTGCCACCTGAATCCTGCACGATCGAACTTGCGGGAAAAACAAAAGAAGAAGTTATCAGTAGCCTTGCAGGGCTTCTCGCGGCATCTCCGAACGCTGCCGGGACCGATCCGGACATTATCGAGCTGGGTCTTCTGGAAAGAGAGAAAATGGGGTCTACGGGTTTCGGCAATGGAATCGCGATCCCGCACTGCAAGATAACAGGAATGAAGGAATTTGTCCTTGCACTGGGTGTTTCAGCCCGGGGCGTTGATTTTGAAGCCATGGACAGCAGAAATGTGCATATTTTCTGTGCTATAGTAGGTCCCCCTGACGAGCCGGAGATGCATCTGAGGCTGCTTGCAGCAGCCAGCAGAGTATTTGGCGGCGGCAAATCCAGATACGAGATGCTCAGCAGTGCAACATCTTTCGCCCTCAGGGAAGCTTTCCTTTACCATGCTGCTCCGGCAACTGCCCTCGATTCAAGCAAGGACAGAACTTTTAACAAACTGCTGATCGTAGTAGTTCAGGAAGAGGATATCTACAACGATATAATTGAGCTCTTTCTGGAAATGGGTCTTCCCGGTGCCATAACCCACGAAGGAAGCCTTATGTCTCAGATCCTCTCAGGAGCACCTGTCTTTGCGGGGTTCCTTGATGTACTCGGCAGTTCCAAGCCTGAACCCAGGACTATTCTGGCACTCGTTCCTGGTGATACACTTAACGAAATAATCAGTTCGATAGAGGAGATAACCGGAGATTTGGATAATCACCTGGGAGCCTGCATTATTGTACTGTCACCTGAAGTTGTAAGAGGATCACTGGAAACTTTATGAAATCCGTTTAAAAACTAATAAGGAGCTGTATCATGGCTGATCTGTCTAAGAAAATGGATGATCTGTTCGGAAGAATCAGAGAGAATAACCTCTGGAGACAGAGGAAATGCGTTAACCTCATTCCATCTGAGAATACCCCCAGTCCATTGGTTAAAATTTGCGAATTGTGCGATCCGGCAGGCAGATACGCCGAGCATAAAAGGATGAAGGGCAGAGACGTTTATTTCTATCACGGAACCGATTTTATCAGAAGAATAGAGGAAGAAGCTGTTGAGGCGATAAAGGAGTATTTTCAGTGTTCGGAAGCTGAATTAAGAACAATAAGCGGACAGATGGCGAATGCGGTGATATTTGAAGGAGTAACCAAATTCGTGAACAGATCTACTCCCGATGGTACATTCAGGAAGCTCCGTGCCGTAATGAATAACGATCTTGGCAAAGGTGGTCATCTATCCAGCCAGCCATTCGGAGCTCTTTTCAATTTTGTCGAGATCGACCCTGAAACGGGTAAGGAAAATTGCGTAAACTTCCCGGTAATGGATAGTAATCCCTACAGGATAGATGTACCGAAGATGCTGGAAATGGTCCGTCGTGTCCGCCCGGAGCTTGTTATTTTTGGAAAGAGTATGTTCCTCTACCCTGAACCTGTTAAAGAGTTTGCAGATGAAGTAGCAGACTGGGAAGACAGACCGGTTATAATGTACGATATGGCACATGTCCTCGGCATTTACGGGGCTTTCCAGGCTCCACTGACTGACGGCGCGGATGTTGTCACAGGTTCCACTCACAAAACATTTTTCGGCCCGCAGCGCGGAGTAATTGTCAGCAACATGGCGAAGAAGACACCGCTCCGGAAACTCTGGCTCGATATTACAAGCAGAGCGTTCCCGGGCAGTACAAGCAACCACCATCTTGCAACCCTTCTGGGTCTTCTTGTTGCTACCACAGAGATGAACGAATTCAAGGATGAATATCAGAACAGGGTTCTGTCAAACGCTAGAGCCTTCGCGAAACATCTGGCAGATAATGGTCTTGCGGTGGAAGGTGATCCTGCGGACGGGTATACACACACTCATCAGGTTGTAATCCGGGTTGCAGAACACGGAGAAGGTTCCGAGATAGCAGACCGCCTTCAGGAGAACAATATCATAGTTAATTACCAGGCTCTGCCCGACGATAAAACTTTCCTTTCCTCAAGCGGTATAAGAACAGGTGTTTCGGAAATGACCAGGTACGGAATGGATGAGGATGATTTCGGTCAGCTTGCGGAACTGATGGCCCGAATAATCCTGAAAAACGAAGATGTTGCAGATGAGGTGGCGGATTTCCGAAAGAAATACACCGTAATGCGCTACACACTGCCTCTTGAAGAGAGTATTGCCCTTGCTGCAGGGGCAATGGAATCGGCTTTCCCGACTGGTGAATACGCCAAACTCTTCGCTGATAACCTGAGAAAGTTAACATAAGGGGTCAGGCACCAGAACTTAGCATTCTTAACATTTGGGGTCAGGCATCAAAACTTAGCATTCTTAGCATTTAGGGTCAGGCTATAACCGATAAATACTTGTGACCACTTGCGTCATTGGTAATTTTCGCGTAACCTCTAGTTATGGCAAGACAATTAAGAACTGAATTCCCTGGCGCTCTCTATCACATCTACTCCAGAGGTAATAACAAAAAAACGATCTTTCTAGAGGATGTAGATAGATACAAATTCTTACGCATCCTGAATAAAACACTCAAAGAATGCAATATTCTCTGTTACGGATACTGCATTATGGGTACACACTACCATCTTATCCTGGAAACACCTGAGAGTAATATTTCTCGCGGGATGCATCTGCTGCATTCAACATATGCGAATTATTTCAATACGAAGCATGACTGCGTCGGGCATGTATTCCAGGGAAGATTCCACTCTATTCTGGTTCAACGCGAATCCTATCTTCTTGAGTTGTGCAGGTACATTGTTCTTAATCCATTACGAGCAGGTCTTGTCAAACATCCAGGTGAATACAAATGGAGCAGCTTCAATGAGATGACCGGGACAATAGAGCAAGAGCATCTCATCATTTCAACCCAGTGGATTCTATCTAACTTCGGAACAGAACCAAATGAAGCAAGAAAGAACTATTTAAATTTCGTTCTGGAGGGTATAGGCAAACCATCACCTTTATCTCATGCTGTCGCTAATACTTTCCTTGGAAACAGGGAATTCCTCTCATCATTAGAAAGCATTCTGAAACCTGTCATTAACAGGAAGCGTATCGCCCGTGAACAGCGTTATGCATATCGACCAACACTTTCAGAGCTTTTTGAGCGTTCAGAATGCTTTACTAAAGTTTTCAGGAATAAAATCATCTTTCAAGCATATTCAGCCTATGCTTACCGTCAGGTGGATATCGCCAGACACGTTAAACTTCATTGTGTGACGATAAACAAAATAATCAAGGCAGAGCGTTCAAAATGTGTTATTGAGCATTCCAGCCTGACCCTAAATGCTAAGAATGCTAAGTTTTGATGCCTGACCCCAAATGTTAATAGCGGTCGTCGTGGATGCTGCCGTTTTCCCCGTAGTCGGGATCTTCCATCCATGAAGTGATTATCCAGTTCTCCAGAAGCGGGAAGTGCGGGGGCATTAAAGAGCTCAATCCCTGATCATATTCAATCACAAGATGGTAACCGCTGATACTGGTCCCGATACGTCCCATTCTCTTTTCCATAAGACCGCCGTATATGCTGAAAGTCCGTTCTTCCGCCGGGTACATGACACTCTCTGATCGGAGCTCTCCCGAAGGAGCGGCCAGAAATGCGGTTACAACGAGATCCGTTTCCGTCTGAATGTCCCATGGCGGAGACCAGTCCGGACCGCCTGTGAAACGCGGGTCGGAAGGTATGATAAGATCTCCGAGTGTTACAAGGGCCAGCGGACCGCTGGCTCCTGCGCCATCTGCCCATATATTCCCGTAGATGTAGATTGAACCTGTTGCCACAATTGTGAGGGGCATTTTTATCGATCCCCCCGACTTAATGTATACGGGCATACCGCCGTTATGGATAAATACAAGGTTCTTTCCGTCTTCCAGTTCAAGGAAAGTGATAATACCGTCATTTGCGGATTTCATAAGAATTGTGCTTCCATCTATGATGATACGCTTGACACCGCTTACAACGGTTCCCATCTGCGTGGCTTCACTCAGAAGGCCGCTGAAATAATTGCTTACCCGGGCAAAATCAATCGAGCTGGAGGACGGATCCCAGGTTGGAGAACCGGCAAGATGCTGGCGGTAGGGTCTTACCCAGACTGCACTTCTATCGGGGTGAGGAACCTCCGAGAATCCAATATCCGAGAATCGGAAGCCACCCTCGGTAGTTGTTGATATCTCCTTCGCAAAAGGATCTCCGATCGAATCGGGGGATACGCTGCTCAAATTAATGATGCCGTTACAGTGAACAGGACCTTCAACCACCCTTCCATCGGTGAAGAATCCTGCTGGTATCGCTTCATCCACCAGAAGAGCGTACCTTGATGGTGTATCCGGCGCGTAATGCATGATGACATCCATTGTCATGCTCCCGCTGCTGCCCCTGCCGCGGAGTTCCATCCCCCGGATAGCCCGCGGATTCGATACATTATTACGGGGATCGATGACAACAAGCGCCCTGCCCATAACCCCCGGCATGGTTATCCATCCGCTGCTGTCATCCGGCATATAGTAAGGGTCCGTACTTACAGGAAATTCCGTTTCAAGGGACAGCAGATTTACAGCCATTCTCACTCCTGCTTCTGCCGTATAACGTGCTCCTATTCTGTCGTGTGCATATTCCTGAGTAGATACATTATCTGAGAACAGGATGTATACAGCGGCAACCAGCAGGCTCATTACGAGTGTAACAACGAACACGAGGACGAGAGCCGCCCCGCGGCGGCTCCCGCCTTTGCTCTGAAAACTAAAACCGGTCACTCATATTTCCGTTCAAGTTAAAGCAGATCCTTTCCTATATAATTATTCGTACCGGCAGGAAGATCTTCATCGATCATATCCGGTCTCTCATCCCAGTAAGCGGTATCCCAGATACCGGTATTGGGGAAGTATGGAGGATGCATGGTCATGAGCCTTGGATCGTAAGTGACGAAGGTCAGGTATCCCCAGGTGTCGGTTCCGCTAACCCAGGTTGTTACTCCCTCCGCATTGACTATGTAACCTCCTACCATTTCAAAGTCTATTGCCGGGTGTGACCAGTAAGTATAGTGACTTCCGCTGATATCTTCCAGCTGGAAGTATCCGTCAAGAACCATTACCACAGCATCAACCTCTATCCCGTTCAGATAATCATTCTCACTGGTGCTGATATCCCATGTTTTATCCGTCGTATCGGGCAGAACCCAGTCATTCAGAGTGGAAACCATGTCCGGGTCAACAGCAATAGTGAAATTACCCTCTTTCACCAACAGCCCCAGCATGACCTTGTTGCTGTCATCTAAAAGGTCGATATTATCATACAGGATAGGACCTGAAACACAGAGGTTGCCGTTAACGCCAATAGTCAGTGGCAGCGTCAAGCCGTGGCTCCGATAAGGTGTCTGCTCCTCCGTTTTCAAATATACCGTTTCGTTCGTACCGTTATCAATCCATACAACCGCATTAGAAAGCGTCGAGAGGTCATATGTTACAGCAGGTGCTGCAGCATTCTCCTTGACCAGAAGCAGACTATCGAGGAGCATCATACGGGTGCTGTCCGCAAGACCGCTGAGCACCAGCCCTCCGCTGACTGCGGCGTTGTATGCTCCCTGCCAGCCCACTGCAGATGAGCCGAAGGGAATCTCATCCACACCAAGTTCGAAAAAGGGTTCACCTATAAGCATCTTCTCGTAGGGTTCGATATAGAGGTTCTTATGCTGAGGCATGGTTGCGATCTCGGTTATACCGGTGTTCGGAACACGGTAGAGATAATGATCTTCCACGGTTGCAAAGGAGTAAAACCAGGGATCCTGATCTCTCCCTACTGTAGCGCTGGACAACTGAACAACCGAGTTGCTGTGGAAGGGGCCGTCGAATCTGTATCCATCTCCGAAATATCCAGTACCCGCATTGTTCAGGAAAGTTGCGTAGACGCCAAAATTCCTGGGAAGTATCAGGGAAGCTATTCCGTACATCTCTACCTGATCTTCGCTAATGACTTTCGAAAGACACCTTACTTCGTACGCATTGGCACTCATCACTTCATCGTTGAGGTTATGAGGGTCAACATATACTTGGACCCAGCCCATTTCATCGCCCAGGTCGTACCAGTCACCCGTTTCCGGAAGGAACTGAATAGGGTCATCACCCTGGGGCACGTCCGCACCTTCCATTATCATGTAGATGGACATGCTCATTCCCGCCTCCGCGGTGAACCTGGCCTGTATCCTTTCCTTGACCCATTCCTGTGTGCTGGCGTTGGACTGGAAAAGCGTGTATAACGCTCCCACCAGAATCGATAACACTATAGCGGAGACCATAACAAGGATCAGAGCAGAACCTTTGTTTCCTTTTTTCTTCATGATCCTCCTCCTAATTATTGGAGCCCAGAACCTTGATATTATCAAGATTCCAGCCTCCCTTGACATTTGACGGACCTGAAATGAGATGGAAGACGATCCAGTAATTCTCGTATGCACTGTCAGCAAGGGCATCACTGAAAATGTCGGTCACTTCCCAGTCCTCCTCCTCCCAGATAGTATGATCTTCATTTGTGAATGTTATTACTTCCTCCCAAAGACTCAGATTCATGGGATCGGGGGGCAGCGTATCAACCGAAAAACCGAGATGTATGAATGCGTCATCCATTGTGTAAAGCCTGATACACCTGTAGATCTCAATATATATATTTGTAAAGGATGTGGTGTTTGCGACCTCGTACCTCTCAGAAAGAAGGTAAGATGTTTCGAAATCATTGTACAGACCATCATCAATAGTGAGATCGTTTCCTGTGTAATGTGCACCGTTCATTAGTTGTACCGGTTCCGGATCGGGGTCAGGCGTGAAAATACTGACCTTCCCTATTTCCCAGGAATCGTTGATCCCGCCGTGAGTCCAGGGCCCTATATATCCAATTTCTCCCCAGGTTGTCCAGGCGTAGCCCTGCTCGTGTGGAAAGATCGGGTCAATAGAGTAGATGTCATGGTAATACCAGCAATCGTTGAATGTTGGAAACTCATGATGATTCCAGCGCCTGGGATGATATTGCCCGCTGTCAGGATCAGCCCATGGATCGAGCCTTATATCCAGGCTGGGCATGGAGTCTCTGTCAACAAGAAGCACCTCAATATCATCAACTATCCAGCCGTCCTGGTTGTTGGATTGCTTGTCCTCTACACCGAATACCCAGCGGATCCAGATATCTTTTCCCCTGTAATCCTCAAGGTCGGCTTCCTCAATGTTCATGGTAGGCGCGACCGGACTGTATCCGGGGCTCTTGTATATGTAGGCATCCCTTATTCCGCCGGGGAATGCGATTGTAGTCTGCTGATGGTAGTAGCCCACAAGAAGATCTTCATTGGGAATCTGTTTCCATACGGAATCAACCGCGGCGCTGTCGGTTGCTATTATATCAATATACCCCCCTACTGCTCTGTTTCTTGTCCAGTAACAGGTGGAGAATCTCAGAATCGCTTCGTAGTTCTCATCCGAAGAAGGCGGTATTGTTATCATAGGAGATACAACGTAACAGTACGCATCTTCTCCATAACCCGGATCCACGAAACTGTAATCATCTTCATCTTCAAAGCCCTCTATTTCTATAATATCAGGAACGTTTCCGATGCTCCATTTGATGACATTATAGAATATCTGCCACCCATCAGGGGTGGTGTATTCAGAGGCATCGTGAGCGCTGAAGTGAACTTTTCTGTGTGTGGTTTGCTCAGCCTGCACACATATCCCTGATTGATCGATCAGGTTCTCTGGATATGTATGTACAGTATCTACAGTTGGTGTTTCGTAAATGAGACTGTCAAGGATGGACTGCATACCTGTTGAACTGGGGTTGTAAACCCAGAATGTATTGAAACCCATCGACAGATCTCGGTTGACCGGATGCCAGATATTGGCCGGGGTCATCTGAAGAAGATTCAGGTCAAGGGCAACCTTGCCCATCGAGAATATATCGACCGCATCCGGTGCATTGAGGGTGACAACAGGCACCTCAAGTGTGTCTCCTACGCCTGTGTAGTTGTAGAACAGGCCGGGATGCGGAAAGGTCTTGGTTGAATCTCTGTGACGGAGGACTATCAGATCTATTTCCTCACCTATGAAATCGAAGGTTGCCATCTGATCGTCCGTGAGTATTGTGACAGTAAGTCCCCAGTCTATCATCTGGTTCATCATGAGGTCTTCATCTATGTTGGGATGAGGAACTGAATCGAATCCACACACATTGAAAGCAATATTGCCTGCAAGAGGGTCGGGCGGTGTGAAAGCGGGGTTTATATTGTGATTAATGCCGAGGTTTCGAGGTGAGATCGTAGTTGAGACTTCGGTGAAGTACATGTTGTTGCGGTACTCACCAACCAGAGTCAGGTTTATCTGAATATGCCGCACAAGATCCAGATCCGCCGCGGAAAGCGGTTCAGGCAGAGGATTGGACAGCTCATCCAGATAGTTGAAGTCAAGAGAAGAGATATTGCTGCCTATCCTGCGTACATAGTCACCATGATCCGTAACCACGAACCTCTGATTGATAACCTCTATGTTACGGTAATCGGTATCATCCAGAATTTCATTTCCCGCGTAATCCGCGTAGAATTCGAACTCAATGCTGTCCGCCAAAACAACCGGATGCCATTCATCGTTATCCCAGTGTGCTGTTGGCATATAACCGGCATACAGTATTATGTCGGTCACTTCTTCCAGAGCCAGTCTTCCAATGGTTGTCAGCTCATTCTGCCTCCTTGAGAAGTCAAACTCCTCACTGCCTCTGGTAAAGAAGAGGAATACCGCTCCGAAAACCACCAGAAGAACAGTAAGAACGATTGTGATTTCGACAAGGCTCATTCCCCTGGATACTCTATTCATAAAGTTTTTCATACTATACATCACCACCTTAAAATATGGAACTGAAACTGATTGAATCTGAACCTGTTGCGCTGATCCAGTAAACAACGCACCGAACATTCCTTGCGTTGGGATAAAGGGGATCTACCTCCGCGATCTCGAAACACCTGTGGAAATAGTCTATGTCTTCAGGTGTAGTCCTTCCGAGGGGAAATGATTTGATATCCAGGGTCCGGATCTCCTCAAGTCCCTGTCGGGCAAGTTCCATCCCTCTTGTCCTGTCATCCAATACGTCCGACTGTTTTATGATGTTCATGAAGAAGAAGCCGATTCCTGTAAGAATAATAGCAAGAAGCAGGGATGCGATGAGTACTTCAATCAGGGTAAATCCCCGATCGCCTGACTCAATCTTAGTTCTTCTCATACTTACCTCCATTCAAAGATTTCTAATTTCCAGATCATAATATTTCCTTACAAGTTCAATCCTGTTGCTGCCATCATTCCTCCCGACGTAGATATGCATCTCCCTTATACCGGGGGATACTTCACTAACAGTCCGTCGAATTCCATATTGAACACTCCCGGAGACAGCAGTGCTGTCATATACTCCAACTTCCGGATAGAACGATCCGCTGAAGGATGAAAATATCTGATTAGCCAGAAGAAGAGCGTTCCTGCGATCTTCCACATTTCTGATTCTGTCCGCGAATAACAGCAGCACCAGAGTCAGCAACAGGAATATTGAAGAGAGAATAGCAAGCCCCCTGAAAAAACTGCCTGACAATGAGAGCTTCATTTCAGACCGCCCTCTCATAATTGACCCTTCTGCGGGGGCCATTACCGTAAATCTGTATATTCCATGTGTTTTCTCTTAGAATATTTTCATCTTTGTAAGTTTCCGACCTCAATGTGAGGAGAAAACCGTCCCCCTCCAGCGGATTCAATAGTATTGTCAGAAGATCGTTATCGGTATATATCAGATCAAGGCCGGAGCCTTCCAACTGATGCAATACTGCATTCTGTATGTTACAGACAGTTTTCAACTGTTCTGAGTTCTCATCGGCAATTACGATGAATCCATCGACTGAACCGATAATGGAATTCCGGGAGGAGGCAAGTCTGCCTTCCCAGTTGAATGGATGGAATTCAGGTCCTGCTGAATTAACAAATCCATCCTGCGTAAGGGCTCTCCAATTTTCATGTGAGGTGCCTACTATCCATTTTGCCGACAGAATCCGGTCATGTTCAGTTAATCCCCATGCAACAAGCCTGCCGCCTGGCAACGTATCTCGAATGATTGAACCCTCGGTTTCTGAAACAAAGGAGAGGCTGCCCGAACCGACAAACAGCAGATCAATTGTTCCGTTATTATCGAAATCATCGTGGAGAACGGTTCTCACCGGGTATTCACTGTCTTCCGGATAGCTATCATCCGTAGTGCCGTACAACTGATCCTGTCCGTAGAATACGGGAGTTGTCCCCGGAGGGCTGGAGACAGATAAAAGCGGGAGTGAATCAGGAATGAAAAGCTGTGCGCGGTTTGCACCTTCCGAGATAAGAAGTGCAGGCCTGCCCTGAACACATCCTGCAGAGAGAATTGATGATTCGTTCCAGAATGGAAGATCCACATTGTAAGATTCACAACCGGTCTCGGGGGATATTATCGTTACGTACTCCCTGTTTTCTATCCTGGTTAACAGAAAAAGAACAGGGCTGCCGCTGTAGATAGTGCCAGCGATGGAATATTGCTCCGTAGTCCATTCCGGAATATGAAGAACCTCAATCGAATTTTCTACATCCGTTCCTGTCAGCAGATCTATTCTCAATCCGTTATCTGATTCACTGAGTACGAAAATGCTTTTTCCAACGGGCAATGCGGATAGAATTCTTGAGCCCGGTGACCGCCAGCTGAGTTCCAGAGGGGGCACAGCTGAAGTACCAATCGTGCGGAAGGAAGTTTCAAGGCCGCCGACGCTGTAAACAGGAATATCTGAAAAACTACGGATATTGCTATTTATGAGATCCATCTTCAGGCCTTCGACAGCACTCTCTTCAGTCAATTGGACCTGAACGTATTCCTCAAGCGCTGCCTGCCTGTCTACTACACCGCTTATGTAATTCACCAGCAATAAAAGGGAGATCATCACCACTGCGGATGAAAAAACGGCGAGAGTAACGGCGGGAGCTGAGACTCCGCTGCCGATCTTCCTGCACTTAGGTTCTTCTGAATATTTCATATTAAATAGTAAAGCAATATCAATGCCAGAAAACAAAGAGAATATTCTTTATTTTATATGTAGAATATCACTATTTATTGACTAATTGCATTAAAGGGTATGCAAGAGCTTTCACTTTGTGTGCAGGGGTATTACACTATTCTCCCAGAAGGTCTGATTCCGTGGTCTCCTGCAGACCTGCAAGTTCAATGGTCCGTCTGGCATGTTCCAGCCCTACATAGAACCTCTCCGAGTAGAGTTCGTAATCATCACGCAGCCGCGGCGGTGTCATGTTCACGGTAATTACGTTAGCCCCGGCGCCGAAGCACAGAAGCTGCCCATCTTTCCGCAATCGCTCGAATGTACTGGTGGCAGGAATGAGGGTGTTTTTCAGATAAAGCCTCATGGCAGCGATGAACCGCAGACCAAGATCCACATCTCCCACCGGATAGTTCTCAAGGGGTGTACCCCTGGCTGGAAGGAATACAGAGACGCTTGACATGTCAACATTCAAATCCTTCATAAGTATCAGATCATCAGCAAGAGAATCCACCGTCTGTCCGGGAAGCCCCAGGAGAGGTCCGGATCCGATATGATACCCATGCTCACGGAGAATGCGAAGCCACCGTAATCTATCATCCAGCAGAAAACCGGGCTTCATATCTTCAAAAAGCTCTTTGTTGGAGGTTTCGTGTTTGAGAATGAATTTCCTGGCACCGGCCTCATACCAGTAATCGAGATCATCTATCCTGTGAATCCCTACGCAAAGAAGAACCATCATATCCATATCGGATATTCTCCGAATAACATCCCCAAGCCACTCTGCGTTGTACTCCTCGCTTTCGGCCGCTTGAAGGAAAAAGGTTTTTATGCCATTCTCAAGCGCGATTTCAGCCACGGATACTATTTCATCCGGGTCTAGCGTGAATCTTGGGATTTCGGTATTCTCTGTTCTCATTCCGCAATATTTGCAGCTGCATCTGCACGTGTTCGCAAATTCGATTACAGCCCTTATAAAGGCTCTGTCACCGAACAGCTCTCTTCTGACTTCCCGGGCCGCACTGTACAGAAGATCGGCTTCCGCGTCAGATGAAAGAAGAATCGCTTTCAGATCATCTCTTGAGAATCCATCATTCAAACGCTTTTCAATCCAGCCGGCATCAATATTCAACAGCAATCACAACCCTTCTTCATTTCTTCAAGCTTCTCCTTCACCATTTTTAGAACCGCAGCGGTAGAGGGCATGATACCCGTCCATATTTCGAAAGATCCGGCAGCCTGATGTACAAGCATGGCTTCCCCGGTAAATGTATTCACCCCACGTTTATGAAGATTGTTTCTCCAACGCCAGGAACTGTTATAATTCAGGTCGGCAAAAACCATATTTCCGAGAAGTGACTGCTCCAGAGGGAAGATATCATTATCTCCCCAGCCAAGAGTTGTCGCGTTTACAACAGTTCCAGCATCAGCTGTTATCAGAGCATCGCTTAACTCTTCGGGCAATCCTGCGGATTTGCAGCCGCTCCAATTCGCAGGGTTCCTGCAGTACATTCCATACTGCATGTGCCGCTCATGGAGAACGTAATCAACAGCCAATGCAACGCTTCCGCTGCCCAATACAAAAAAGGGTTCAGGGAGGCTGCACACATCGATAAAACGGCTGAAACCGTAGATATCTGTATTGTACCCCGTAATATGTCCATCGACTGTTTTCATTGTGTTGATCGCCTTCAGATCCCGGGCATGGCTCTCCAGTTCATTACACACGCCGGCAGCCGCACCTTTGTGAGGATAGGTAACATTTAAACCAGTGACACCGCTTCCAAGCAGCTTTGAAACCGTTTCAATGAATCTCTCCGGCTGCACGGGGTAAGCGATATATTCACCGCCGATACCGGCTGATCTGAAAAATTCCTCGTGTATCACAGGAGAGAGAGAGTAATGGAGCGGCCATCCTATCAGGCCTAATCTGAAGCCATGTTTAGGGCTAGCCCGCATATTTCACCAGCTTTTGTTTCGAAGCGTCGTAGACAGTTGTGGATACGAGGCTTGCGAGTGCAGACTCCGCAGGCGTACTTATATAGTACGTCGAGGACGGATGTACGAGTATAACGAAGTAGACGCAGCTGTATACGTCGCTGCAGTAAAATGCTGGTGAGATTTGCGGGCTACCCATGTCTTATTCTCCGCACTTTCTGGAACAACCTGTACATCCAATCACCCGGACCGCGTGATCTATAGAACATAGGCTCAAAAAAAGTACAGTCTTCGTTTACTATGCCTTTTCGAATCATATATCCAGCAAGTGGAGAATGAGCATATACCCTTATGGTACCGATATTCACGAATGTAGATTTCCAGCCGAGAATGAATCTGACCCTGAACATGAAGCATATTTTTCTGAGAAAAGCCCAGAACCCTTCACCGGGATTACCATTGAAAAAGTTAATCCCCACCTGAAGTCCCGCCCTCCGCGCGGATTTGACAGCCGGCAGCAGATCCGCAGCCTTCCCCCTCTTGGCAAGTTTCTTCAGGCCCTTATCGGTTATGGCGTCGGGAGAAAAATCCACCTTCACTGCACCGGCAGCCTTCATTCTCATAAGCTGAGACCTGGTCACATTCTGATCAAGCCAGGCGCTCCAGGATATTCGGCATTCAGATTCCTCAAGGGCCGAAAGCAGTTCTTCGAAGTAATCCTCCGGAGCGTTAAAAACCGAATCGACAAACGAAAATTGGGAAATTCCCAGACGTTCGAGTTCCCTAATGTCCCCGATAACCTTCTCCACAGGTCTCAACCTGAAACCTGATCCGCTTAAATAGCTGTACGTACAGTAACTGCAGTTGAATGCGCAGCCTCTTCTGCTTTGTACACCAAACGAATCCGGGAATGTATATCTGGAAATATCGATGAACCTGTAATCCGGAGGTGATATCCTGCCCAGATCTGCCTGTTTCCAGGGAAGCATCCTTCCCTCGCTCCAGCCTTCTATTGCGATGCCCTTCTCAAGGTGATCGATCAGCTCAGGGAGTATTCCTTCTCCCTCACCGGGGATTCCATAATTGATCCTGGGAAACCGCTCCATGATGATTTCCGGATAGATCGAGAATCCTGTACCTCCGGCTATCACGATTCCTTCCCATAATTCCAGAACATCAATTATCTCAGAAAACGGATCTATATAGGAGTATGTGACCGGGTAGGAGCTATCATCAATATTTCTCAGGGAGACAGCAATGATATCTGGAAGGAATGATTCAATCGCATCGCTGAGGAGTGCTTTAAAGTCATTGTTCAGGCTCAGGTCCAGCCCCTTCAGCTCATGATGCGGAAGCTGTCCGGCGATGAAAGCCAGTCCAATTGGATAGATTGGAGTCTCGGGACGGCCAGTGGGCGACTGGACAAGGAGTATTTTCATAGAAGAGCCCTCTTTCCTTTTAAGCGATAGATAGTATTTTTCAAGTATAATGAAATCCATGAGAACCAGTTTCTGCACAACAGCTATAATATGCATATTCATCTGTCCGTGGTCGGCAGAAGCGAACGTGCCTCCACAGCGTATTCCATATCTGGATAGCCTGGCCTCTGATATATCATCAATAGGGTACATTCCTTCAGGTGGGGAATTGCTCGTTCTCGCAGCTTCAAATAACTGGTTCAGTCTTCTTTCCGGTGTGAGAATTCTGCCGGGGGACAGTGATGAACTGAATTCAATCATTTCGGATACTACGGGAATATGGAGATATTTTGGTTCTGCTCTCTGGACTCCAGGAGGCGATGTTCTCCTGATTACAGCTCCGGAGTCCATATGCCTCCCTTCCAATATGGTACCCGCAGTACAAATCGGTTCCCTGGCGGTATTCAATCTTGACGGGTATGAATTGCTGCATGAACCCCGAACAGCCGTAAGTACCCCAAATCTGGAAGTTATTGAGATAAATCCGGATTCGACCGGCAGGTTTGCATTCAGTACTCCTGTGAAGGGGGTCTACTGGGTAGAGGTCATGCAGCAGACAGCGTCGGGACCCTCTATCCAACTGCTCTTTCCCGTTATTGCAGGAGGAACATCAGAAGATGTATTCAGGGGAACCATCGATATACCTGTTTCCATGGCTGACAGCCCCTCCGAAATACTTCAAGAATTGAACACTATCAGGCGAAACAGAGGAATCCCGACTCTGGAATCAAGCGTAATTCTTGATAGCCTGGCTTCGATAAGAGCTGGAAACCTCGCTTTTTCCGCTTCTTTTTCACATTTCGGTCTGAATACAGGCAGTCTGGCAGAGATTCTTCCGGAAGGCATTTCAGTGTATGGAGAAAACATTGGAAAAGGAAGAGGGTACCAGGAGGCATGGTCCATGATCCTCATCAGTCCATTCCATCTTCAAACCTGCATGTCTGAAATTTATACACATACGGGAGTATCCGGAGCAGTGGATTCCTCCGAGTATGAATGGCAGCTGGTTATGGTTCAGATATTCGCATCTGGAGTGAATTGCGAATGATTGATCAAATAACCATCATTCTCGGTAACATCGGTTTTGAAACAGTGACTGTAACAGTGCAGGATTCCCTGATACCTCTGGTAATACTGGCAATTGGTAGCGCCCTGACAGGTGGGCTGCCTCTGCTGACCTCACCTATGTTCGAATTCTCACTGAACAGAGTTTTCATTTTATCTCTTTTCTTTCTCCGGCCACAGGGTCCAACCGTTTATTTTGCTCTTGGTTCAATTCTGGCTGGTATCGCTCTTCGAAGTACAACTTCAGGCAGGGAGTTCTGGCGATATATCGTGACCGGCATTACTATGGTTGCTCTGCTTGAGTACGTTCCCGCACTCTATCAGAAATTTCAGCCCGGAGTGCAGGACCAGGTGGCGATTATTTCAGTTCTGCCTGTTCTGATTTTCATCGATGTAATCATCAACACTGCATTCTTAAAAAAGGGCTCGGATTTCGGTATGCTTTCAGCAGTTGTGCTTATTTCGTACATAGCCGCGCTACCCCTTTCAATAATGACCCTTATCATGGTAATCCATGAAGACATATTCGGAGCAGTACTTGCATTTGCAGGATTGACCGGATTCTCGTTCCTCGGAAGGTCTATAAACAGAAAACATCTGTGGAATACACAGAGGATAGAAGAGATAAGCAGTCAGGACAGATTGGCTACCCGTCTGATGGAATCTTCTTCATACGGCGAGTTTCTCACCATACTTCAGGATAACCTCTTCAACTACTCCGGCAGCAGTATCCGGGCTCTCACAAAATCTTCAGGGTCTTACGACTGGGTTCTGTGGAGTCCCGATGAGCAATCTGGTCTTAGTGAATCCAGTATAAATGGTACATTTCCTGCAAAAGGAAAATTTACCGGGAACTTCACCGCAAACGATATCTTCGGAACAGCCCTGGGGTTATCGGAAGGCCGGGATCTGATAATACTGCTTTCCGGTCCTGAGCAGAATATTCTTCAGAGTATGCCGCAAAGCCTTCTTGAGAATCTTGTTCTTCTTCTTGGTCATACATGGGAAGCCGTAGGGCATTCTCTGCGAAGCTCCAGGTCATTTCTGGCTGCCGCGGTGACGCTGGCAAGGCTTGCTGATTCCAAAGATGATTATACACACGGGCATTCGCTGAGAGTTGCAGGCCTTTCATGCTCTCTCGGAAGATCCCTGCATCTTTCACCGGAGAACATTCAGACCCTGCGGGTCGCTGCAATACTCCACGACATTGGAAAACTGGCAATACCAGCCGCAATTCTTACTAAAAGAGGTCTGCTGACCAGGAAAGAACGGGAGATTGTGGAAGCTCATCCTGTGGAAGGGGCAAGGATCGTCTCAGGGTTATCAGGTTACGAAGAGGTAACCAGAATAATCAGAAGCCATCATGAACGGCTTGATGGGAAGGGATATCCTGATGGGTTGAGCAATGGTGATATCCCGTTTATGGCTAGAATCGTTGCGGTAGCGGATACTTTTGACGCAATAACAAGTGACAGATCGTACCACTCAATATCCGGGCGGGAATCCGCCATTGAAGCCATAAGAGAGGAAATGGGCAGTAAATTCGATTCCAGAATCGTGTGCGCCCTCGAAGCGATTCTCTCGGACGAGAACGCGAGCATGGCATGAAAGCGAATGAAAACGACAGCGGATTAACCCTGTTCACAGGAGCTGCTCTGATCCTGCTTATACTGTGGGTACCTGTAATTCACATATCGCTTCCGGGAGTTAACGAATACTTCATGCTTTTCTGCATTTGGATCGGGCTTATATACACGATATCTATGCAGAGCCGCAGAACAGTAGGATATCAGGTTACTCTGTTCCCTGTTTTCCAGGGATACATGGCTCTGACCGGATATACCTTCCTGCAGGAAATCGGCTTCAGTCTGGCTCTCTTTATTGGAATGCTCATCCATACAGTCAGAACAGGGGAATCAAACAGAAACTGCTTCATCCGCTCAATGAAATTCATGCTTCTCTCTCTTCTTTCACTTCGGATCACAACTTTCATCCTTCAGCACTTCCGTACGGGTATTTTTGAAAGTATTTATCTGACTGCAGCAGCACTTTCGGGTTCGGCGATACTTGCTGTGTTCCTGAATCAATTCTTCCAGTCCATAATTGAGTTTTCAGGAACAAAAGGCTTGAAGCAGACTTTCAGAAATAATGTCAAATCCGCTGCTTACCCGGGGCTTTTCATCCTTTTTCTTCTCCCGGCAGCGGTTCAGACAAAAGTCCCTTCCTCAAACGTATGGGAATGGAATCTGATCGCCGTGCTTACAACTATTCTGATTATCCAGACCGGCCTCTCATTACTTCTGGATAGAGCAAGATGCTCGTACTCCAGAACAAGATTTCTTGAGAACGAGCTGGGCAAGCATTCCGAAATCCTCACCGGTCTGGATTCTCCTATCGAAGCTCTGAGTATCCTTGCAAACTTTCTGTATCGGGCCGCTGAAACGTTCGCTGTCAGAGTAACCTGGAAGAACATCTCCATGACATATCCCACCGGTTATGAAGCCTCCAGAAATGCCCCCATATCGCGACAGGGAGAAGAGGGTCTTCTTCTTGAAGTCTGGCCTTCTCCAAAAACGAGGCTTGATAATGAACGTATTGAGATATTTGTACTTCAGACGGAGACAGTGCTGAAAAACCTTGAAATGAGGATCAGTGTGGTCAAGAGTGCCTGGAAGTGCCTTGAGGCAATGGTGTACTCACTGGATATGTCAGACAGCAGACAGGCCGGTTACAGCAGAATTGTTGCTGATATTGCAAGAGAGATAGGACGTGAAATGGGAATGACAGTCGATGCGCTTGATGATCTTGAAATGTCCGCCATGCTCCATCTCACGGCTGCAATTCTGGAAAAGGTCGAGGAAGACCGGCTCGAAGCCTTCTCTACATCGGATCCCGCAAGAACACAGTTCCTGCTCCCCCCCGAGGTAGTCAAGGGAATAAGACACATGACTGAGAACTACGATGGCTCAGGCAAACCGGACAAGCTCAGTGGAAAATCAATACCCGCTATAGCGCGAATACTCTCGGTTGCGAGCAATTTCGCAGCAAATCTGTCAAACCAGTCAGTTGATGACGCCATTCTCGAACTTAAGCGAAGAACTGGTCTGATATACGACCCGGATATCGTTGATATACTTGAAAACATATCCCTGCAGCAGGAGAAAATGGTGTCTATGGGCAGTTTGTAAGTTCGTGCGATCCCGGATACAGCGGTATATCAGTGAATCGCCGATCTGATCAGATCAGACCGGCGATTACTGATAGCGGTATCTTCAGTGATGTTTACTGACTGTACCTCTCGACCCTGTCGATCTTCTCCTCACAGAGAGAGATGGAATTGTTGGCTGCTGAAATCATGGTCTGGGCACTGCCTGCTCTGTAGCCTGTTACATGTGAAAGATATGATATTGCAGTGTTCAGATCGCTTATTGCACTCTGCCAGACGGGAATGTTATCAGAAACAAGTTCCGATATCCGAGCCTTGGTTGAACCGCTCTGGTAGTAGAATGCACCCATCATGTAATTGGCGAGCGGATCATTCGGATAGGCATTGCTGAGGCGGGAAAATACATTCTGCATTGAACTCCGCTGCCCGCTGTCTCTGTATATCGTTGCAAGAAGTATATACGCTTCCCGGTTCCCCGTGCTGGAGATAAGAGATTCCAGACGTGTTACAGCGCTGGAGGTTCTGCCGGCCCATGCTTCAACCTGGGCAGTATATAGAATCTTCTGTGCGTTATCCGGATCCGATTCCAGATATACAACCGCGTGGTCCGCGGCATTACCGTAATCAGCTACTTTAATGTAGGATTGAATAAGGCGCTGCCTGAGTCCGTTCATGCTGCTGCTGACAGCAAGTATTTCCTCCATATACGGTATTGCCTTGGAGTATTCCTCCGTCTGGTAATAGAGAAGACTCAGGGGGAACTTGATGGATAAATTTTCAGGATTGCTTTCAAGAGCTGTCTCGAAACTGGCAATTGCCTGATCGATCTCTCCAAGTGCCTGGTAAGCTTCCGCGAGCCCCAGATAGGCATCCGCATTCTCAGGATCTATGTCAACAGCATTCTCAAAATATGTCCTGGCAGTAGCGGGGTCATCATTGGCAAGGTAGACCTTCCCTATACCGGTGAGAGCCGCAGGGTTCATTTCATCTTCAGCGAGAATGTCCTCGTAAACCTCGAGAGCCTTATCTACGGAATCCACATCTGCTTCAAGATAGACACTTGCAAGCTGGAATTTTGCATCCAGCAGAGATGGGTCAACGGATAACGCCTGATTCAGGAACATGATAGCCATAGACCAGTTCTGCATATGGATACTGAACGCAGCCTGATCCAATGCCTGCTGGGTTCTACCGCTGATAAGCTCAGAAAGATCTGTGACCATGCTTGCTGCAAGCTCCTTCACCGGATCTGTGTTCTTTGGAACCAGCGCGGGATCCGCATTTATAGTGTTACCGGATGCAGGAATACTGATATTCCAGTAAACCTGAAGTTCATCTCCTGAAGGAGTAACATTACCGTAGAGTATCATTTCCGCTCCGAGAGCAATACCGGCATCCACCACGAAGTCTGGCGGCACACCATACTCGAAATCGGATGGATTGAAGCCCAGATCTTCAAACGCGTCTTCGAGATCATCCTTTGAGATGAAGGTATATTCGGGACTATCCTCAAAAATATCCTTAAGAGTATCGCAAAGTTTATTACTGACCCATCGAGCATCAGAACCGCTGTAACCGAACGGTACTATGCCGATTCTTATCGCTTCCCCATCCCCCTGCGCAACCGCGATACCGCAGGCGATCAGGGTAAGGCATACTGTCGCAAACATAATTCTCATCATTCTATCCTCCATAAAGCAGATGATGCAGGAAATGCATTGTTACGAATAGCACAGTAAAGTAGATGGCAAATATTGCACTATAGATAATTTCAGGCAAGCACCTGTCCTTATCCATTGTGAGTGCTTCCCTTATCAGGTGTTTCAGAGTACTTTTCCATCATTCGGCCCTTCCTGTGCGTTTTCCACTGATGATACACCGGAGGAGGAACAGTGTTCCATGACAAAATCCATAACCTGATCTTCGGGCACTACCTTAAAGGGAGGAATGGACCTGAGGAATACTTTGCCGTAGTTCTTGGTTATTATCCTTCTATCCATGATCATTACTACTCCCATATCGTCGAGTGATCTGATCAATCTGCCTACCCCCTGTTTCAGCCGCACAGCGGCAAACGGCAGGGAGTACTGTCCGAATGAGCTTCCTCCCAGTTTTTCGATCAGGTCCATTCTGGCTCTGATAAGCGGATGCCCCGGGGAAGCGAAGGGGAGCCTGTCGATGATAACCGCCTGGAGCATACTTCCTGGCAGATCAACACCTTCCCAGAAAGAGGAAGTGCCAAGAATGATTGCCCTGCTGCATTCCCTGAAATCCCTGAGTATGCTGCTCCGGGACATATCACCCTGAGTAAATAGTTTTACGTCGGGGGGAAGTTCTTTCTCCGCGATTCGTTTTACCAGCTTCAGATTCCTGTAACTGGTAAACAGCATGAGTGTCCTTCCGTCCAGAACCTCCGCAAGCCTTCTGCCCCACTTCCATACAACCATGGCGAGATCTTCATGGGAATCATGCGCTGGAAGGTTGTCAGGTATCGAAAGAATCGCCTGTGAGGTGTAATCGAATGGGCTTCCAAAGCTCTTTACACTGGCATCCCATGCCCCCAGCCTGTTACGGAAGAAATCGAATTCATCCGCAACGGTAAGTGTAGCTGAGGTCAGGATTGTGGTATCGAACCTCGAATAAACGGTATCCATCAGGTCCGGTCCGATATCGAGGGGAACAGCTTTCAGAATTGGATGTTTTCTTCCTGTTTCAACGAAGCAGCAGTATTCCTCTGTACTCAGCTCCCTGAATTTCCCTGCAGAAAATGCCACTGCGGAGGCGGTCTGTGATACCGGCAGCAGTTCCTCCATTTTCTCAGAATCCGCGGCAAGCTGCTTTGCAGTTACCGCAACTTCTTCAAGCCCTTCAAGGTGCTCTACAGGATCCCATACGGATGTCTCTTTTATACCGTCGGTCAGGTCAGATATAACCGCTGAAAGAAGCCTGGTCTTCTCGAGAAGTGCAGCCTTTCTCTCCATATCTATCTCGCTGAATGCAATTCCGTCAAAAATGGGCAGAAGCATACCTTCACTGAGCGTGAGCCCCATACACTCGCTGGCTGCATCCTCGAGGCGATGTCCCTCATCTATTACGAGGACATCCGCTCCGGGCAGAACCTCATCAGCCATCAATCCCGATACCAGCAGGTGATGATTCAGAATCAGAATATCCGATTTTCTGGCCTGATTTCTGGCGCTGAAGAAATGACAGGCACCCCTGAAGCGGCAGGAAGAACCGGTGCAATCCAGGTGATCAGACCTGAAATGCCTCCATACTGCTGAGGGTATCTCTTCAGAAAATGATGAGATATCACCGTCTTCAGTGTAATCAGCCCATTTTTCGAAATCGCTTTCCATCTTAAACGAAGGACTGCCCGATTTCCATTTCCTCAGGCACAGATAGTTATTTCGCCCCTTCAGCACACTGACCATGGCATCCGAATTCAGTGCCGATAGCACAGCCGGGGCATCCTTATTGGCCAGCTGGTCCTGGAGCGTAATCGTGGCGGTGGACACGAATATTTTTCTACCGGAGAGGATGGCGGGAATAATATAAGCAAGGCTCTTGCCTATTCCTGTACCGGCCTCAAAAAGATAAATGCCACCTGAATCCATGGCGGAACCCACTGCCCGGGCGAATTTTACCTGCTGCTGTCTTGTTGAGTATTCCGGAATGCTTTGCGTAAGAACATTCCCCGTGAATACATTCTCAATCATATCTGTAAGGTTCATTCAGGAACCTCCCTATGCCGACGTATGTCCTTGAGGATAAGCTGTATACTCCCATCCCCGCGGTATGTATTAAGGTCAAGGGTGAACGCGAGATCAACCCTGCCGTTGAACATTGACTGTTTGTTTACCATGCTGAAGCCTATGGCGCTGTAATCACATGAACCGATCCTGAAAGTGCAGCTGAGGTGATCCGCATTTTTCCGACAGCCCTCCACCGGACAGGGTAGGCTCCCCTTGCCAGCCAGACTGGTTTTCTGTTGCCCTCACCGAACGGTTCCAGCATTTCCAGATATCTGAACGTTTCGGCATTGTAATCCTGTTCCTCTAGTTTTCCATCTATGTACAGTACCGAACCCAGATGCGCATTCCATTCATCTCCTGCAAGAACGGAGTTCAGCTTTTCTCTCAGAAAAGGAATTCTATCTTCTGAAATCCTGAAGCCAGCGGCCATCGGGTGACCTCCGAGACTGTCCATAATCCGGTGTTCGGCCTGCAGGCCGTTCAGAATTGAAAATATTGGAATCCCCGGAACGCTTCGCGCAGAACCGTAGCCATAATCATTATCGATCGATATCATGATGGATGGCACACCGTATTTAGAAACAAGTCTTGACGCAACTATACCGATTACTCCGCGATGCCATCCCTTATCTGCCATTACGATGCAGCGCGGGTTTTCAAGTTCATCCGCAAGCCGAAAGACATCGCTCTCAATCTCACGGTCAAGTTTTCTGCGGGCCCTGTTGTGCTTCTCAACAGTTTTTACCAGATCTCCCGCCTCCCGGGCGCTGCCGGCAAGAAGCAGTTTAACTGCATCAGCTGCATGCCCCACTCTGCCGCATGCGTTGAGCCTTGGACCTAAATAGAATGCCAGATCAGTGGAGTTAATTTCCCGGATGTTCAGCGATGCGGAACCTGCAAGAGCTGTGATGCCAGGCTGGGTACTCTCGCGCAGCTTCTTTAAGCCTTCGAAAACAAGGATCCTGTTGTCTCCGGTAAGTTCCACAACATCTGTTACAGTGCCTATAGCAACATACTGCAGCAGTTCATGAAGGTATTCAGTATCTACACCCAGTATATGGTATACAGCTCTTAAAAGCATCCAGGCAACACCGACGCCGGCCAGCTTCGAGTACAGAGCATCCGGGTCCAGTACAGGATTAACAATTGCCTCAGCATCGGGCAGGGTATCACCGGGCTGATGATGATCGGTTATTATGGTATCTATGTTCATATCTTTGAGAATTTCAACATACTCGACAGCGGTAATCCCGCAATCAACAGTGATGAGCAGGTCGGCTTTCACTGCGCTGCAGGCTTCGATACCGGATTCACCCAGTCCGTACCCGTCTTCGAACCTGTCCGGAATGAAGTAGTCAACAGAGGCTCCCAGTGATTGCAGACCCAGATAGACAATCACGGTTGCAGTTATTCCATCTGCATCGAAATCGCCATGGATCAGGATTCCCTCTGAGTTCTGCAAAGCGGAGACTATACGTTCTGCGGCTTGCAGGATTCCTCCCAGATCACTCCAATGAGAAAGGAGATTCATATCCGGATTGAGGTACATATTCAGTTTTTCGCCGCTATAACCCCGTCTGGCAAGAAGAAGAGATATTGATTCGGGAAGATCACAGGGATTATCTGCTTCTTTCAGATTCAGTTCAGGTGCTGGTCTGGCCACCCATCGTATCCTCAAGAATCCTCCAAAATAAGCAAGGGTCAGGCTGTAAGCCGGGTTCTGTTCCGCCCTGAGGCGGCAGTGGCCATCCGTCTGGGGTGCCAGTTACCCGGCACCTCTAGCGGCCAACCCGGAGGTCAAAGGGAACGGGCAATTCCCCGGCCTCAAAGAGACCTTCCTCCCTATTAGGCCTTGCACCGGACAAGGTTTGCCGTGCGAATACTGTTACCAGTATCCCGGTAGGCTCTTACCCCACCTTTTCACCCTTACCCCCGATGAACATTACAGTCAATTTCATGGAACATGTCTGCGAAAAACCATCAGGGGCGGTTTCGTTTCTGTGGCACGTTCTCTCCGTTGCCGGAACCGGGATTTCTCCGGTGTCCCGCCCTGTGGAGCCCGGACTTTCCTCCCCCTGGGGGGCGGCCACTCACCTGACCCTCT